>CAYNVN010000187.1:0-10925 GCA_964400655.1 uncultured Lentimicrobiaceae bacterium | reverse complement strand
ATGCTCTTTAAACTCCGGAAACCGTTGGGCGGCAAAGTCCAGTAACTTTTCCGCTTTCTCCTTTTTGAAGCGTTCATACTCCTCGCCCCTGTGCTTTAAGGGAAGGTCTTTCCATTTTTCCACCTCTTCATATTTCATATGGGTTAAAATGGTAACGTTATCCACAAATTCAGGATTTAGTTTTTCGGCAGGCCAATGAATAAAATAGTGTTCCGGCCACTTTTCTTCATTATAAGTTGAAGCATACCAAACACTATTGTTTTTGTAAGCGGAGTAATTATAATTGTGATATTTTACCCTGCCGGGTTTTAATATCAAATGTAGCGAAAAGGCCGACAAGGTATCTTTCAGGCTGTTAAGCCGTTTCCGGTAGTTCTTTTTAATCTTCCCTTCGGGTATCCACTGCATGGTGGTGGTGGGATGTGCATTGGAGATAAAATAATCGGCAAAAAAGGTATCTCCCGTTTTGGTTTTAACACCCATAAGCTTTTTATCTTCAAATAAAAACTGCTCCACCTCCTGACGTGTAAAAACGGTTCCCCCGAAACTTCTGATCTGCTCCACCAGCCGGTCGGCAATAATTTGTGTACTGCCGACAATGCGGTAAGCGCTGCTGATAAAATAGTAATTGATAAGCGCATGGTTATACATGGGTGTTGCCTCTTTTCGTCCTCCGTAAACAAAATTAAGTGCCGCAAGGGCATTTTGTAAATCGGCATTGTCGGTTAGCGAGCAAATAAAATTCCATGCACTGTCGGCCATATAATTATTATCCCAGTTTTGTGCATTCTCAGGGTCTTTTAACGAATAAACATCCTGTGCTTTAATGGTGTTTACAATTCCTGAAATATACCGGTCGATGGCTTTGGTTTCGCCAGGGAAATATTCGTAAAAACGATTTCGCAGATTATTTAGCCCCATAGGATATTTAATCTCTTTACCGGCAATGTTAAAAATATCAAACCCGTCATCATCCAGTCGCTGGTACTCCACCCCCTTAAACAGGCCAAAATATTTAAAAATGCTGTGCATCATTTGTCCCTCATCCAAACTACCTATGTAGTGCATACCGGTTCCCAGCATTCGGCCGTTGCGCTTATAAGACTGCAATGTACCGCCCGGCTTGCTGTTTTTTTCAAGCAAACAAACATTGTACCCGTGTTTACTAAGCACAAAGGCACTCATCAGCCCTCCGATACCGCTTCCTATTATTATTATATCGTATTTACCACTCATTGTTTTTTTCGTATTAAAAAAATGATATTGGATGTAAGTTTGGTTGTATCAACCGTTTCATAAGTAAAACCTTTTGCTTCGGTAATCTCTTTTATCATTGATTCCGAAATAAACTCCAACCGGTTTTCCGCTTTGTTAAACCCCAAATTGGTGGAGAACAGCTCGGTGAGTCTGGTTCCCCGATGCCTGTTTTTGTATTCCCGGTTTCCGTCACGTAAAATGATGATGCCGTTTGTATTAAGTTTTTCCATACAACGGTTGATAATTTTAACCTGCTGATCGTAAACAAGGTAATGCAGCACATCGTTTAAAACAAACACATCCGAAACCGCCGGTTCAATCGTTGTTATGTCGGCTTGTTCAAACTTAATATTTTTATTGGCAATGGCACAGTTGGATGCCGTTTTAATTTTTTCACCATCATAATCAAAACCGTGGATAATCCTCTCTTCCGATCTGAGCGACAACATAAAATCAAGATAACCGTATCCGCAACCGAGGTCGGTAATTACCGCTTTACGCGGAATAATATCATCGAAAAACCGGTATTGGTTTTCGAGCCTGATTTTTACTTTGGTGTACCATTCCAAAACAGGCCCTTTGTAAATAAAATTCTTAATAATAAAGTCTGACAGATATTTCGGGGTTTCGGCTGCCTCTTTTAACCCGGCATATTCGCCTCTGAACCACTGCTGTATATTGTGTTTCTTTTCTCTCAGGTCGCTACCCCATTCATCGTTTAAAACGTTAATCCGCGGATAGATTTTAACGGTAATCTTTCCGCGCTTCAGGAAAAGTTCACTTTTTTTAAGCAACTCGTTGGGGCCGTGAATAATCATGGGGATAATGTCCAGTTGAAGCTCGCGGGCAAGATAAAAAGCCCCTTTGTGAAAGCGGCGAATTTTGCCGTCGTCGGAACGATGGCCTTCGGGAAATACCGCAAGAGAATAGCCTTCAGCCACCAGCTCCTTCAGTCGCTCCAAAGCATCCTGATGGCCGGTGTATGCAGGAATAAAGCCGGCGTATTTAAGTGCCCTGCCGTAAACCTTGTTGTTGTAGTTTCCCTCGTTGGTAAAAACAGCCACTTTATGTGTTTGTAACAACAGAATCATCAAATCGATATGCGACTGGTGATTGGCAATGATAATGGCGGGTTTCGAAAAATCTTCGCCATGAGTATTGATATACCGTTTGGGAGTTAAAAAATTGGAGCTTATTAAAAATCCGGTGGAATATTTTAACAGCTTATGAAAAAACAATTTCTTTTCAGGTTCCTTTCCGGGAATTACCGATAATATAAGGGCAACAAACGACAGTATGGCTCCTCCGCCAATAAACAGAATACCCGACCAAACGGAAAAAACAAAATCGAGCCCGGTAACAGGCCGCTTGCGTTTACCTTTCGAGTAAGTGGTAAGCCATCTGAACAAAAGCGGTTCGATGGTGAAAGTGACAAAAATAACCGTTAAAATACCGATGATCGACATCAGTGCAATGGATCGCAAAGCGGGATGTTTGGCAAAAATCAAAACGCCTATTCCCAGCAGTGTGGTAATTACCGATAACAAAATCGAAACCCTGTAAGCAGCAAGGTTAGCACCTCCTGTTTTATAACGGATAAGCATACCACGCATTAAAAAGATACTGTAATCGATACCCAGCCCGAAAACAAAGGTGATGATGATGATGTTAAAAATGTTAAAGCTAATTCCCGTCAGGGCCATAATACCGGTTACCCACAACCAGCTCATCAGTACAGGGGTCATGGTGATAAGCGTTAACTCGATACGACCGTAAGCGATTATCAAAATTAAAAAGATGATAAGAATGGAAAACCCGACCAGCTTGTTCAAATTATCTTTTAGCAACGATACCAGCTGTTCGGTAACCCGCTGCCGGTTTATAATCCAAACTGCATGATTGTTTTGAAAAGCTTCTTCAATGGCGGGTAATTTTGACAAGGGAACATGGATTACATTCAAAACGGCTGACAGGGTATCGGTTTCTATCAGGTTGTCCTCAAAAATCGATTTAACCACCGGCAGACTGTCAAGGCTTACGGGCAGCCATTTTTTATTCAGCACTCCGCTGATGCCGTTAAAGGCAACTGCCTTAAAATGATACTCCTTTCCGTATTTTATCAACGAATTTAAAACCCGTTCCTTTTTATCTTTCCAAAACATATTCCACCGGTCGATGGCCTTTCGCTGCTCCTCTTCCGACATAAACAAAACCTTTTTTGCCACCCCTTGTGGTAAAACACCCTCTTTTTCCAATAACGACAATTGTGCTTTTACTTTTTTGTCGGCAGCAAAAGCCTCATCCAAATTTTTACCGGTAGCAACAATAAAAACGGGCCTGCCTTCGGTTCCGGTAAGCTGTTTAAGTAGTTTTTCGGCTATCGCCGTTTGGTGGTCCATATAATTAAATGATGTCATGTCGGCATTAAACATCACTTTGTGCGATAGAAAAGCAAATACTACCGTAATAACAACAACTCCCCAAATCACCGGTTTTTTTCCCGACAGGTCAATTGCAGCCAGTTTATTGATGAAAGAAACCTTTGAGGTTTGCCCCTGTTTTCGGCGTGCCGAAAAAAGATGGGGTAACACCAGTAATGTGAACATAGCTGCGCTGATAACACTTATTGCTGCAAATATCCCCAAATCGTTCAACACCTTTGAATTAATCAACAGCAGCGAAAGAAACGCTGAAGCAGTGGTAAAACTGCTTAAAATAACAGGGGTTGAAAGCTTTTTAAGAACATCGGCAGCATTGCCGAACCTGCGATAATGAGCGTATATATGAAGGGCAAAGTCAACCGAAATTCCCAGCAATACCGATCCTATTCCCAACGAAATTGCCGACACCTCCCTTTCAAACAAAACAAGGCCTGCCAAACCTGTTAAAGCTCCGAACAAAACAGGAAGCATGATTAAAAAGAACGACCGCCAGTTTCTGAAAAACAGCGAAATCAACAAAATCAGTGCAATGGCAGCAATGGTTACCGTAAGAATGATATCGCTTTTTATCTGCCGGGCATTCCCTGCTGCAACAACAGCACTTCCAAAATAGGAAACCGATATTTCACCACTGTTATCAAGTGCAGGCAACAACTTATCAATTTTTTCAAACAGCTTTTGGTTAACAGCCGTTTCCGACGGATGAGCAGGGGTAATAAAAAAAAGCAGGTATCTCCTGTCACGTGTTAATATATAGTTGTTATAGAGTTCGAAATTACGGGTAATTTGCAGGTTTTTAAATTTATTCAAAGCAATAAAAGTAATGTTCAACGGGTCTTTTTTAATCATTGCCTTTGCGGCAAATCCTGCAGGCGACAAAAGGGTTTGGTAGTCCTTCCCTACCGCAATTTTTATTGCGCTGTCGGTAACCATCGAATCTATAAGGCTATAATCGGCACTATCAAGAAAAAGCGGCAGGTTTTGATAAACCTCATCAAAAAGTTGTGTAATCTGCTTGTTATCGGGGCCCGTATTGATGGTACTAATTTCGCCGGGTACAAACAGCCGGTTGAGCGAATCAACAAGGCGGGCGGTATAACCCGTTAACATTTCGGGATTGGCTTTTGCCGACGAATCCCGTAACGAAATCATAAACACCACTTTATCTAAAAACTTTGAGTTGTTATAAACAAAGTTCATGTTTCCGACCGCTTTGTTGGCAGGAAAAATACGTGTAATGTCCTCGGTAAATTTAATTTGCGAGGCATACCACCCCGAAACGGCAACAAATGCAATCAGCAGCATCAACGCCCAATACCTGAACCGGCGAATATGTTTGTACAGAAAAGCAAAAAAGGTTCCCATTTACAGCCGTTGTTTTTACAATCGTCAAAAATAGGGTTTTCGTCTCTATCATTTTATAAAAAGGCATTTTGCTTTCAATATTTTAGAGGTTAATAAAACATTTATTAAATGCCGCATGTTAGTAAACCAAGGCAAAAGGTGCGGAGCGAAAGCATTCTTGTTGTATTTTTGACAATGGAAAAAGGAATTATTTTACATGAATCAGATAAAAACACCAGCTTACCGTTAAGATTGAGCTCTGTTTTATTGTTGATTTATTACAATTAAGGTTTGTTAAAAAGAGTATTTTTTTATCAACTGCTTAAACAACTTTTGCAATATGCTAAAAGGAAGGGGGATAACTATCTTGTTTTTACTGCTGGGAATTATGTGGATTCCGGCGCAGGGACAGGAATGGTTAGGCCTTTCCACCAATAATTACAGCGGAATTTGGGGAGGACAGATGAATCCCGCTTCGCTTACCGGAAACAAAACATACCTCGACATAAATTTAATCGGTGGCGGCTTGAACTTTTCAAACAATTTTGCCTACATACCAAAAGACGACTATTCATTGTTTTATTTAATAACGGCCGATACCATTATTCCCATTTACGGTAAATACCGGTACAACGGTTATTACACCTATTACAAAAACAAAAATCCCAAGTGGATGGTAATGAATAACCGGATAACCGGCCCGTCAGCTTTATATCAGTTCAATAAAGATGCTTTTGCCGTATCGTTCTCGTTCCGAACCGCTGCATCCGGAGTAAATGTTCCGTGGGAGCTACTGGTTTTTATGTACGAAGACCTGAGTTATCCTCCGCTTCAGGGAATAAGATTTAAAGACCAGGATTTTAGCATTTCCGAATTAAGCTGGGAAGAGATGTCGTTTTCGTATGCCCGCGAAATTTATAACCGTTACGGAAACACCGTTTCGGTAGGAATTACCGGAAAACTGTTGTTTGGTCTGGCCGGGGGCTATTCAGACTTCCCCGATGTTGATTATAAAGCCATCGACTCAAAAACCGTACATTTCTACCATTTTAATGCAGATGTGGCTTTTTCAATACCGGAAAGCGGATTAAAAAACGTAGCCCTTAACCCGTTTAATTCTTCAGGATTCGGATTAGGTGCCGATATCGGTATTGTTTATACCAAACTGAAGAACCGGTATGGCACCACAAAAGGAAAGAGACCCTGTGCAACACCTTACGCCGACTATCAATACAAAATTGGGCTGTCCCTGATCGATATTGGCGGAATAAGTTTTAATAAAAACACTGAATTTCACACTTTTGACGTAGAAAACATTGAAGTTAGCTCTACCGATCTGGATTCTTTAAAAGGAATGCCTGCCGATTTTGGTATGCGCTATTTAAGTAAACTGCTTACGGGCGACTCGCTGGCATCATTGGTTGACAACAGGATGCGGATAGGCTTACCAACAGCTGTAAACTTACAATTCGACTGGCACCCTGCAGGGCCATATTATATTTCGATGATTTGGGTACAACCGTTGCACTTTCACCTCAAAGATGTAAAACGTGCTGCTCAATTAGCCCTTATTCCGCGGTATGAAACCCGATGGCTGGGGGTTTCGCTGCCTGTTTCGTTGTTGCAGTACCAAAAACCTCGAATCGGTTTGGCATTGAGGCTCTACACTTTCACCGTTGGAACCGAATGTTTGGGAACCATTTTAAACTTCAGCAACCTCGACAACGTGGACATCTATTTTTCGCTCAAACTCAGCCTGGATAAGGGATTATGTAATCCTTACAAAAGAGGAGCCTGCGATAAAGGGGAAATCCGGTAAATTGCTACAGCTTTAATCTTACCTGTATTTTAACATCCGATTTGCGGTTACCGTCAATCCGGTCGGAACCGGAGCCGATAACCTTTTTGTTAAACCATATAACCCTTGAAAACCGCAGCCAAAACGAGAGCCTGTTACCGGCATTAACTTTGGCAATAATGTAAAACCGTTGTCCGTTCCCGTAATAAGCCGGCACACTGAAAGCATATAAAACATCGTTCTCGTAAGCATAAATACGGCTGTTCCACGACGAAGTGCTGAAAAGTGCATATCGCAAGGTTAAACTGAACGGCAAACGTGCCGGCCTGTAAAGCACATCCTGATAAATCAGGTAACCTTTGTCCGTAGGGTTAACAAACGGGTTTTTATACCAAACATACTCAAGCCTGTTTTTTAAAATCACACTCCGCGTCAGGTTCCACGACACATTAAAACGCAGGTTGTTCTTAGTGATGTCGGCCGTTTGGGCAAGGTAATCGTAATCACCGTTAAAGTTCTCCTGTTTGAGTTTATAACGATATTTTAAATAGATCGCCACGCGTGAAGAAGGAGTAAAATTAAGCTGGAACAAAAAATCTTTTCCGAACGACGGAAAATCGGAATAGTACCGTAACCAGGGAAACCGGTATAAATCGACATAACCCGACAACGACCAGTTTTTGGAAAGCAGTGCAAGAAACCCGAAATAGATACCTTCTTCGTTGTTGCCGTTTTGAGTAGCGGCAAAAGGATAAGCATAAAAATTATGATAATCTTTGCTGTAGTTCCGGTAAGTAAGGTTGAATATAAACCTGTCGTTAAGTCCTGCATTTATACCGGCAAGCATGGCATACCCCCCTGTTTGGGTAACCGAAAATTCCCCGAAAACATTAATCTTGTTAATAATCCAGTTAAAATCCATACCATAATGGGTCTCTTGTTTTCCCGAAAAAGCAAATAACTGATATGGTTTACCGCTAAACTCAACGGGGCGGTTAAGCAAAGAGCGAAAAACCGTAACGCCCGCTTCAAAAGTTTTATGCCTAAAACGCAAGTGGCCTCCGTATGCCTTAAGTTTAATGGCATCTTTATCCATAAGCTCGTTAATGGTCCGATGAAGTCCCGTTTCCTGTATTGTTGTTACCACCGGCTGATCCAGCGTATCGGTTTCAACAATATTTGCATCAATGCTGTTATGCGAGTAGAAACCGGTAAACCGTAAGGATTTATACTGCAAGGTGGCAGCAGCCCCCCTGAAAAATCTGTTTTCGTTAACCGAAGTGTTGGGCCTGATGCCCCTGCCGTATTTTTTAACATAAATGGCCTGCGCCGATTTTCCAAACGCCAGTCCCGACCAAATATTCAAACCCTGTCCAACCTCAAGATGATAATCGCCCACCACCACCTTTTTCAAAACACCCATATCGGCCACATAAATGTATGCCGAATAAAAATCAGCATAATTGGTAATCTTGTTTCCCACCAGCTGCAAAACGGTGTCGGGCAGTTTATTTTTGTTCCAAACCTCACCGGCATCTTTTTCCAGGGTAAAACCAAAGCGTACCTTCTTCATATATTGAAAAGCATAGCGGGCATAAAGTTTCTGCGGACTTCCAAGGTAAGCCGTGCCGGGGTGATAAACTGCTTCATCACCGGCTGTTTTATATCCCTCGCTTTGTTCCGGCGTTTGACCATACCGTAATAACAAACTGTGTCGGCCATATTTAAAAACATGCTTCAACCTGACTGTTTCCGGTTTGTGCGGTTTGCCAAACGCTACAAAAGGCAATAACCGTTCAATAATTTCACGGTTAAAACCATCCACATATTGCAGTTCGTACTTCGACATAATATCACCGTTCCACAACCGGTATCTTTTAATGTTGTTTATCTGCACATCGTTAAGGAGCTTCAGCCTTTCAAGTTCATCCACCTGCTCGTTATCATTTATGTTTATGGGGTGATTTTGATAGTATTTATATTCATCCACAAGATCGGAATAGTCGAGATTCAAATCCGTTCCCGAGGCAATATTTTCAATTTGATCAGTAATAAATTCGGTTTGGTTTACGGCTGTTGTATCAGGTTGTTGTGCTTTTAAAGAAAAGGAAGCCGCCAACAAAACACAAGTTAATGCGGTAAAGAAAACGTTCCGGTGGCTGCCAATTGCATACATGAGCTATATACGGCTGTTAAAATGAGTACGACAGGGATGCCTGAGGCGAAAACCCCAGTGTTTGGTGCATGATGGCTGCCAAATCGAATTGCAACCCTTTAATATAAAAACCAAATCCGAAAGAGAACAGTTCCTCTCCCGAAGAAAAACCGGTTCTGAAAACAAACCGCTCCTTCAGGTTGTATTCCAGTCCCCCTCTAATAATAACCTTGGGATAATAGCTGTTTTTTTCAGCTTCGGCAGTGGCAAAAAAGTTACGGGAAAAGTGCCAGGCAAGTCCGAAACGGAAAACAGCGGGAATTCGTTCGTCACCGTAATCGGCCAGCTTAACCCTTACGGGATTAAAAACATAAGCCCCAAGCGTTATCTCCCGGGTAATATCCGATTGCACTCCCAGCTCAAAGGTAACATTGCTTTTTGACCCGTATCCGTCACCAATGGATATCCCTAAGTAATCCAACTGCAACCCTATTCTCAGGTATTTACCAAATGCCCGTGCATAAACCAGCCCAACCTTCATTTCGTTGTACAGGCTGTAACCAAAATAATTGAAATCAACCCCCACTACCCCAAAATTCGCCGGCCATGCAAATGCTGCTGATTTATTGCTTAACTGACTGATGGTAAATTTGCTCTCGTACGAAATACCAGCAACAGGCCGTGTAATAACCGCCAACCCCGCCTGATTGTTAAAAATATTCCAAAATCCTGTAACGGCAACAGACGAACGGCACAACCCTGCATTACGTGCACTTATAGGCGACAGGTCGCCGCCGGCATATGAATCGAAAGGGATTAACCAAAAAACAAGTAATATGTAAGCAAACAGGGCTTTCATGCCAAAAAGAGCCGTTGAGTCTGATTTTGAGCATGAAAGGTAAGAAAAAAATATGAAAAACGGTTACGCTTTTGACGAAATTTTAGAAATCTTCTATTTCGCCCTCTTCATTCACGTAAACTCCCCAGTTGACATACACCAACTCGTTATTACGAAAATAAAAGTCGAGCATTTCATCATCGTACGAAACACGCTTATCAATTTCCTCTTGTTCGGATTCATAGTTCACAATACCGTTTTCTTTCATCCAGCTGATAAGGTCTTCCTCCGACATACCAAGGATTTTTTTATCGAACATCGTTGCATCGGGGTGGTCGGTTTCAAATCCCGATACAATTTGTTTGGTACTTCCTTCAAAAATAATCGAAAAGCCCAACTCCCAATAATGGAGTATCAGCATATTCATCTCTTCATCCTCTTCAATGGTATCTATCTCTTCGGCTTCGCCCAGTAAAGTAACAATATTATCAAGGTATTCTCCGAACTTAATTTCGCCAAACCCTTCTTTAGGTTTGATTTCTAATGATTCTAACATTTTATTTGGTTTTAGATCTGCGCTTTTTTTTCTAACTTATATTTACATGGTAAACATAGTAAAAATTTTTAATCAAAAAAATTTTGTTTGATAATAGGTTGGAAGGTTACCGGTTTATCTGGTTGCTGGTTGCTTGTTGCTTGTTGCTCGTTGCTGGTGATTCAAGGTTTGGAGGTTTGAAGTTTGAAAGTTTGAACCGCGAAGACGCAAAGACGCGAGGGAAACCTTTTCGGTCGGACAGAGGTTTGTGTCCCGATAGTTAGCGGGAGAAGTCCGGAAAGGTTGAGAAGTTTCAAGTTCAGAAGTTTAAAAGTTGAAAAGTTCAGAAGTTTAGAGGTTTGAATCAGGCTGCTGGTAGCTGCCGTGTCACTCTTCGACTCCCTGCCAGCAGGGCAGGGAGTCGAAGGATGACAATACCACACACAATCGTTTTTACAGCAAGCCCCATCGTCATTCCGAAGGAGGCACGACTGAGGGGTCTCCTGAGTACCTGCCTGCCCCTAAAACAAAAGAGAGTTCAGTCATTCAAGATAGGG
>CAYNVN010000186.1:0-12647 GCA_964400655.1 uncultured Lentimicrobiaceae bacterium | reverse complement strand
GATATTTAGCAGAATAATCTTTCAATCCTCTTCCATTTTAGAAAGGTTAACATTTTCTTAACACCGTTAAAACAAAGCATTTATTTAAGACACTGTTTTCAAACGTTTGCACCGTATAAATGTCTCTAATATTGCTATTTTTCCAAAAAGGAGCATAAAACAAAAAAAACAGAAACATCCAAGACATCAGCGTACCGGTTATTATTATAAAAACGGATTCATATCTGTAAAATTGAAATAAATACAATAAGGAACATTATTTAGTTAAAACAGAGGTAATATTTTCCTACTTTTATCGTCGTTATATTATAATACCCTATAAAATTAAAAAAAACACATTAATTTAACATTCAAGTAAATGAAACGAACAAACAAACTTTTAATTATGGTGGCAATAATGATGTTGCCCGGATTTATGTTTACAACTTACGCTCAAAAAGCCATAAAGTTGGAATATAACTTAAAAAAAGGAGACAGGTACCACTCAACCATGGACATGAACCAGGATATTGACATGGAAGTACAAGGCCAGACAATGACCGTAAGCAATAAAATGGGATTTGAATTCAGCTATATGGTTTCAAAGGTTGAAGCCGACAGCTTTGAGCTGAAAACCACCATTGATGTGGTAACCATGAACCAGTCGGTTATGGGTATGGACATTGTTTACGATTCGCGCGATTCCTCCACTTTCAACAACGCTATGGTAGGCACTAAAATATCCGACGAAATGAATAAACTTATCGGCGCTACCATTACAACCACCTTAAGCAAGAACGGTAATACGGGAAGTGTTGACCTGGGCGCGCTTGACAAGGACAACAACATTGCAAGAAACATGAAAACAAGTTTCAGCCAGGCGGTATATCCCGACCACAAAGTAAAAATCGGCGACAGCTGGAATTATGATGTAAACACTTCGGGCATTACAAACATGACCATGCACATGAAATACACCCTGACCAAAATTACCAGAAAGCAGGCTTTTATCTCGGTTGAAGGAACCATCGATTCTCCCGACGATTCCGACAGTCAGCTCAAAGGCACCCTTTCGGGTGAAATGACAGTTGACCGCAAAACCGGCTGGACCACTCATTCCTCTTTTGATCAGGATTTCGAAATGCAAATGGAACAACAGGGGATGAGCTTTCCCGCAACCATCTCCGGTTCCTATGAAATTAACTCAAAGAAAGTGAATTAATTTTTGTTTATAAAGCAGCTTAAAAAAAACCGCGCTTAATTTCAGTAGAAAAATTAAGTGCGGTTTTTTTATTGCAACAAAAGCAATCCCTGCTTATTTATGATCTTCGTGAAACTGTTTCAATCGTTTTTCCAAATCGGCAAACTGTTCGGTTTTTACCAGTGAGGTACAGGCACGAATACCCTCTTTACGCTCGCTGCCGGTTATTAACAACGATATGGCACTTACCCCGTAATAAACCAGTTCGTTAAGCAGTTCTTCCGCATCCATTCCCGGATAACTGAAAGTGAAATAAAAACCATCGGCAATGGGCTGATCAACGTCGGTATCGTAAACAATCTTAAAGCCGTTATCCAGAAAGATACGTTTCATTTCATGTGCTTTTTTACCGTACTCTCTGGTATAATCCACAAAATTAAATTCCCCGTCATTTACAGCTTTAAGCAGTGCCGCCAGAGCAAACTGAGCAGAATGAGAGGTACCGGAACTAAGCGGGTAAAGTGTTCCGAAAATAACCGAATAACCCAGTTTATCGTTAACATAGTAGCGTTTCAGGTCCGGATAGCCGGCATTAAAAAGTTTATCCGAAATGGCCATCATACCGATTCGTTCGCCGGCATAGCTGAATATTTTACTGCTCGACACAAACAAAATGTAATTATCGGTATATTTTGCCACGGTAGGCTGATATGGCGGCTCACCCGGTTTTGAATAATCCTTCCTGAAATCCATCCCGAAATAGGCAAGGTCTTCAAGAATAACCACATTGTATTGATTTGCCAACTCACCTATAATCTTTAATTCTTCGTCGGTAAAACATATCCACGAAGGATTATTGGGATTGGAATAGAGTATGGAGTGTATTTTACCCGTTTTAAAATAGGATTCCAGTTTTTCGCGCAACTTTTCTCCCCGGTAATTATATACATCGAAACTGTCGTACTTAATATTCAGCACTTTATGTTGCATTTTATGCACCGGGAATCCCGGATCGAGGAACAGGGTGGTATCTCTGTTTTTATCAATACGGCTCAGGGTAAGAAAAGCGGCAAAGCCTCCCTGCATGGAGCCTACCGTGGGCACACATCCTGCGGGGTCAACATCAACATCCATAAAAAGTTTTAAAAATCTTGAAAACTCATCCTTCAGTTCCTGTATGCCCTGAATGTTGGGATAGATGGCTGCCACTCCTCGTTGAAGTGCTTCAATTTGCGCCTTAACACCTGCCTGTGCCGGAGGAAGTCCCGGAACGCCCATCTCCATACGGATAAATTTTTCGCCGGTGGCTTTCTCAATTTCGTCAATCAGTTTTTTGATTTCGCGGATGGTAGCCGTTCCTACCGACTGCAATCCGCTTTCCTTTATTTTCTGACTTACAATATTAAAGTCGATGGGTGTATTTCTCATATTATTAAGCTGTTTTATTGGGTTTTTCTATTTATTTTTTCATCGTTTTAAAATTAATCAATTAACTAATTCATACTGCTTCTTTATTTCTTCAAATTTGCCAAAGCGAGGATCACACCAAGAACTATTCCCAGCAAAGCGGCAAAAAGCACCCTGAAATCGGCCGGCATTAAAAAAGTGATGGTATGTGCGGGTATCCAGAAAAACGGGATTGTCTTTTTAAAAACAAAATTCCACTGAACGTTCCAGTTCAATCCCGCCAATATCTTTGAAAAAGGAATGGGTTTTAGCAAACCTGTAAGGCTTCCTCCGGTGGCAAGAATATGTGTATCGGTAATTTTATGAAAGGTCATCATCACCGGAGCATAAATAAGGTTCATGGATGCACTTATGGTAAAGGCAATCAACAGTTTGTTTATCGTAAAACTTCCGGAAAAAATCTGTTTTGCATGCTGCATACCCATATACTCCATAAAAGCGGGGGTACCCGAAGCAAAAATGATGAAGGCAAATTTAATGGTTACACCCAGAAAACCCCAAACAACGGCCCTCGGTAAAACACCAAAACCGGGCTGACTGTATTTCCCGGTTTTGATTCGAAGCCCGATCACTTCTCCTAAGGTGGCCAACAGGGCAAACTTAAAAAACGCCATTACAAAGCCGTGATCGTGGTTAAAATTCGTATAGGCATGATAAACCGTATCACTCAAAAAAAAGGGCAGAAACAATAGTATCACCACTGCCCAAAACACAACATCAATTCGTTTTATCATCTGTTACAGTTCTTTATTAAAACCCTCTACAAGCGGTTCAAAAATACAATTTATAAGTTGATTCCTGCGGATTTCAGGCTCTATAAATCAATAATATTTCAGGTTTTAAATAAAATTAACAATTGAATAAATTCAAAATTTAATTGAAATTTATAAAAAATTTTTGTATCTTTAAAATCAAAAAATTACAATAAAAAAGGAGGAAAAGATGAATGTATTATTTGTTGACTTGCAGAACGTTTGCAGATCGCCGATGGCTGAGGCCATCCTGAAGAAAAAATTTTTAGAAAACAACATTAAAGGTATTGTAGATTCGGCGGGATTTGAATCATTCAATATTAACGAGCCTCCTGACGCAAGAGTGGTAAATACCGCTGCCGAACACGGTATTTTAGTTGACGGGCGTGCCAGAATTTTTGTAAAAGACGATTTTGATATTTATGACAAGATTTATGTGATGGACACCCAAAATTACTGGGATGTAATGGAGCTTACCAGAAATGATGACGACAAAGCAAAGGTTGATTACCTGCTGAACCTGCTTGAACCCGGATTGAACAAAACCGTTCCGAACCCCTATAATTCGGGACTGTCCGACTGTAAACAAATTTTCAGGATGCTAAATAAAGCTACCGATAAAATTGTTGAATTAGCCAAAATTGAAGAAGAAAAGAAAGCCGTTGCCAACAATTAATATCCCTTTAAAAAAGGATATAGAAGCGTCACATCAACGAATTAAAAACTATATCCATCGCACACCGGTGCTAACGTCGGAAACATTTAACCGGCGTTTTGGCAGCCGGTTTTTCTTTAAGTGCGAAAATTTCCAAAAAGCGGGCGCATTTAAATCGAGGGGGGCGGTTAACGCCGTTTTCTCGCTAAACAACCACCAGGCAGCCAAAGGCGTAGCCACCCATTCGTCAGGTAACCATGCGCAGGCGCTGGCACGGGCTGCCGCAATTCGCGGCATAAAAGCTTACATTGTAATGCCCGATAATGCACCCACGGTAAAAATTAACGCGGTCAGGGCGTATGGCGGCATCATTACCTTTTGCAAACCTACCCTTGCCGCCCGCGAAAAAACCCTGAAACAGGTAATCAGCAAAACGGGTGCAATTGAAATTCACCCTTACGATAAATTTGAGATAGTGGCAGGACAGGCAACCGCAGCCAAAGAGCTTATTGAGAATCATCCCGATATCGACCTGATTTTAGCACCTGTTGGCGGCGGCGGACTGCTTGCCGGCACAGCTTTGGCAGCAAAATATTTTTCTGCCCGAACCAAAGTTATTGCCTGTGAACCGGCCGGTGCCGATGATGCTTATCGCTCTTTCAAAGCCGGATATATTATTCCGTCCGAAAGCCCCAATACCATTGCCGACGGTCTGCTAACATCGCTGGGAGTGCTTAATTTCGAAATTATTAAAAATGATGTTGCCGACGTTGTTACCGTTTCGGAGGAAGCCATCAAACAGGCCATGAAACTGATTTGGGAGCGGATGAAAATTGTTATCGAACCATCCTCGGCGGTTCCGTTTGCCGCCGTGCTTGAAAATAAAATTGAAGTTAAAAATAAAAACATCGGAATCATTATCTCCGGCGGAAACATCGACCTGTCCGGTTTTACTTTTTGACTCCAACCGGTTTATTAATAATCAACCTGATAAATCAGCAACAAACCATGATTTTTATCAACCATTTTCAAACCAACCCTTTTTTCAATATTGCCGCCGAAGAGTATTTATTAAAAAATTTTAATGATGATTTTCTTTTTGTTTGGCAAAACAGCCCTTCGGTAATTGTGGGCAAACATCAAAACCTGATAGCGGAGGTCAATTTAAAATATACACGCCTGCACGAAATACCCGTTATTCGTCGCATTTCAGGCGGAGGAACCGTTTATCACGATTTGGGAAATTTTAATTATACACATATTCGATCGGAAGCAAACCGTGAACGGCTTATCGACTTTAATAAGTTTTCTTCACCCATTATGTCGTTTTTAAAAACAATGGGAATTGAAACCGGTTTTGGAGGAAAAAACAACCTGATTACGGAAGGAAGAAAATTTTCAGGTAATTCAGCCCATGTATTTAAAAACCGCGTGATGCACCATGGCACACTCCTTTTTAATACCGACCTTACAAAACTTGAAAAGGTGATTCGTCCGCCTAAAGCACAAATAGATGACAAATCGGTAAAATCGATAAGAGCTTCGGTAATAAACCTGTCGGATGTATTAAGTTTTTATATAAGCCCGGATGAATTCAGAAACAAACTAACCGACTTTTTAACCGACCATTACTTATGCGACCGTATTTATGAATTTACTGAAGAAGATAAAATGGCCATCAACAAACTTGTGGATGAAAAGTATGCTAACCCTGATTGGAATTACGGCTATTCGCCGGCTTACGAATTTAAAAACAGCACCGGAGATTATCACCTCTTCATCAAAGTAAAAAACGGAAGAATCATACATGTTGATTTAACAGGCTTTACGCAAGACATTGCAAACGCTTTTAAGGGGATTATGCACCGTTTTGAAGACATTGAAAACACAGCAAACAATATATCATTAAATTCCGAAAAAAAGCAGATACTGTTACATCTGTTCGGATTTTAATTTCAAATTACACCGGTTAACCCGGTCAGTTTCCTGCCGGTACCGCTGCCACCGACTTACTGTTACGCAACCACCACAATCGCCAGGCGGTTAACAACGTAAACAGCCCGAACAAAATCATTAAATTGTAAATATCCGGTGCCACATCGTGCCACGAGCCCCCCATCACCACAAGATGCGTTCCGGCCCGAAGGAAATGGGTTGTGGGAATAAGCTGTGCCAGCCACTGCAACGGTTCGGGCATGGCCGTCACGGGCCACGAGTAACCAGAAGTCAGAAAAAACGGATAGGTGGTAAAAGCCATGATCTCCATATAGCGTATCTGACTTTTAATAAACGTACCGAAAAGAATGGCCATTTGCGTTAACACCATAACAAACAGCATCCCCACGGTAAAAAGTGCCGTTATGTTACCGGTAACCCGTAAACCAAACACCTCGTAAACCCCAAAAAAGAAAATCATAAAATAGGCAAAATACAAAAACAGATAGTAGGCCGGTTTACCAAGCATATAGTTTAATACACCGTTTTTTGTTGTAATATAACCATCCAGTTTACCCAACTGATTATCCTTTGCAACACTTTCGCCCATACCTATCAAAAGGGTTTGTTGCAAAATTAAAAACAGCAAACCGGGCAACAAAAAATCGCCATAGTTATTGGTTGGATTATATATGGCCCTTGTTTCGGGAAGGATGGGGTTGATAAGTTCCATGCCGTGTTTGGGATTAATGCCGTGAGCTTCAAAGTAACGCAATCTAACCCCCGAACCGGCGGTAAGCATTATCATGCTAACGGCCTTGTTCAAATCGTTTGAGGGCAAAAACCGGGTGGTATTTAAATAAACCTTAACATCGGCACCCTTTAAGGTCAGCAACTCTTTTTCAAATCCTTTGGGAAAAAGCAAAAATCCGGTAATTTTTTGTTGATACAACAAATCTACTGCCTCCTCGTAACTGTGCAGTTTTGCTTTCACATCTATTTTTGAGCTTGCCGAAAGCAACCGGGTTAAACCCATAGTGGTAGCGGTATTATCCATATCAACCACCGCAAACGATATACGGTCGATATCCTTTTTAATATAAATGGTTCCCAGAAAAAAGGCATACAGCAACGGCGCAATGATAACCGTAAGCAATATGCTGTGATCGCCAACTACAAGATTTAATTCGGCCCTGATAATGCTCATCAGATTTCCAAACTTTTTCATAGCGCTCCCTCCCATACCGGTTCCTGACGAACAGGCTTTTTATCATGTAACCGCACTTTAAGCGCTACCCAGCTTGTAACAAATCCTACCAGCAAAAACAATCCGAGAATTTTCATCTCAGGGAAAATATAACGGAGCGGCGTTCCCATCTGATAGAGTTTAAAAAAGGCATGCAGAAAATGAGTATAGGGAATAAATTCGGCATAGGTACTGTTAAAAAACGGCATACCGAACATGGGAAAGGTAAAACCGCTGAAAACAAAAGCCGGCGAATTGTAAAAGAACGCAATATCCAGTGCAAAAATCTCCTCATCCAATGTGGTTGAAAGCATAAACCCGAGAAAAACATTAACCAGCACCAAAACAAGAAAAAGCAAAATCAGCTCTGTTTCGAGGTGCATAAACGGAATACCAAAGGCCATAAACACCAGACTTATCAGCATAATAACACCCATTCCCATGGCAGCGTAAGCAAGCCCTTTACCCAGCAACATTTGCAATGCACTGTTATTCGACACCTTAACCAATTGGCTGAAAGTACCGTTGTTAATTTCCCGGTTAAAAGCACGCGTGGCGGCAAAAAATACAAACATTTGTAAAAGCACCGTCATCAAACCCGGCAAGAGGTAATAGAGATAGTTAAACCAGGGGTTATATAATGTTTTAGCGTGCGTTATTACAGGCATCACCAGCCCCATGGCTTCGTTATGATTTATTCCCACATGCTCCAGTCGCGATAAGATTATACCGCTTGAAACCGTGGTTGATATCACGGCGGCTTCGCGGTACAAAATGTTGCCGTAAACAATGTTTGAAGAGTTTGTATAAACCGTTAAACGGGTGGTTTTATTACGATAAATATCTTTTGCAAATCCACGGGGAATATTAAAAACGGCATGTTCATCATGATTTAAAAAGAAACTTTTCAAATCATCCTCCGAAGAGAGATAACGGGTTATCTTCATAGCAGGTGAACTTTCGATAAACGAAACCACTTTACGCGAAACGGCCGAATGGTCGCCATCGTAAACCGCTACGGGTATCTCCCGCAAAGCCCCCTTTTGATAAATAAAAGCAAGAAAAAAATAGATGAACAACGGTAGAAACACCAGCAACATGCGGGCAGACTTATCGCGCGAGATGATATCCAGCTCACGCAGGGCTACTTTTATAAACGACAGGTGTTTCACGGAGTTCCTGAAATTTTCGGTTAATCAACTTTTATTCTGATGGTCATACCCGGCCGCAAATCAGCATTTTGCTCCACGGGCTTCAGGCGCACTTCAAAAGTTTTAAGGTCAAACTCCCCCTTTTCTTTGGTGGGTGCCCAGGTAGCAAAGTCGGGCATAACGGCAATATAGGTAACCTTAACCTCAATCTCTTTGTTACCAAGGCCCGGTACAACACCTTTCAACACCTTACCTTTTTTAAAGCGGGGGAGGTTATCTTCTCTTACATTGAGCACCGCATAAATTTTTTCGGGAATCATCAGCGTTATTACCGGAAATCCGGGAGCCATCACCTCGCCCTCTTCTGCAATTTTGCTGCTTACAATACCCGAAACGGGAGCCTTTATGTCAAGCTGCTCATAAAATGCCATGGCCTCTTCGTACACATTTTTTGCCTGCATGTACGATGCTTGTGCCGCCTCAATATCCTCTTTCCGTGCTCCGTTTTCCGCCATATCCGACAGAGCCTTAGCGGCATTCATGGCATCTTTGGCAGCAGAATACTTAAATTCCATTTCGTCCATCTCCTGTTGCGAGATGATGCTGTCGGCATAAAGCAATTTAAATCTTTTATAGGTTTTTTCAGCAAAATCAAACTGGCTTTTAGCCACCTTGTACTGGTTTAACAACGCCGCTTTTTCCTCTTCACGGGCACCGGTTTTGGCACGCTGTACCATCGACTCGGCTGCCTTTACCAGTCCTTCGGCCTGACCAACCTTGGCATCCATAATTTTTGTTTCCATGGTAAACACAAGCTGGCCT
The DNA here is from genome assembly GCA_964400655.1 of uncultured Lentimicrobiaceae bacterium. Classification (GTDB taxonomy): domain Bacteria; phylum Bacteroidota; class Bacteroidia; order Bacteroidales; family F082; genus B16-G9. The sequence continues at coordinate 3,439 of CAYNVN010000186.1, read as the reverse complement.
TTTTCAACACTGTCGCCTTCGTCCACCATCACGGTTTTTACCCTGCCGGGAATCATCGACGAAACATTTACTGTTGGGGCTTCAAACATTCCGAGCATAATGCCGTCGCCTTCATCATCGCTGCGAAGGATTAACAAAACAACCGCAACAATTATCACCACTACAGGGATAATAAGTGCCAATGTACTTTTAGTAAATTTCATTTATCTAACGATTTAAGTTTTTATTAAACGCCCGTTTATTAACGAATTTATTGTGCACTCAGCAACTGCACCACCTTTTGGGGCGAACCGGTGGCAAGATAGAGATCGGTGAGTGCGATATAGTAGTCGTACAACGATTTAAGCCGCTCCAGTTCCGCCCCTTCGTACAGCAACTTCGAGTCGATTACATCAATTGATTTACTCAACCCCTCTTCAAAGCGTTTTTCGTTTATTTCCATATTTTTTCTGGCCAGCTCAACCGACGGTTTCATCTTTAAGTAGCGCTCCTTCTTATAAGTAGCATCCCGCCACGATTTATTCACCCAAAGGTTAACCTGTTCGTGCGCATACTGATCGGCCAGTTCAATCTGCCGGGCGAGGTATTTTGTGGACTTAAGTTTATTAAACTTCTGCATGCCGTGAAAAATATTGATATGAGCCTGAATACCCACCATAAAAGGAGGCATAATAACCGGATACTCTTCCCTGAATGCACTATATTGCCCCCAGGCGGCAATTTGCGGCATAAACTCCGATAACTCCAAGGCATGTTTTTGCTCCACCATCACCTTTTTTTGCTCAATCATTTTAAACACCGGCTGACCGGAAAATGCCATTTGACGAACATCATCGAGATTGGTGGCAATAAGCTTGAACTTCAGGCTGTCGGTTACAATCAAACAGGCCGTATCGGGAAAACCGAGGCTTGCCCTCAATGCCATTTTTGCCAGTTCCAGTTTGTTTTGGTCATCGGTCAGATCGCGTTCGGCATTGGCAACCGCCACCTGAGCCCTCAACAGTTCATGTTTTGGAATAACACCAATCTCAATGGCTCGTTCAGCCTGTTTTTCATGGCGTTTCATTCCGGCAACCACCTCTTTTCTGACCTTAACCACCTGCTGAAGCAGCACCACACCAAAATAACGTTCAACGGTCTCTTTAACAATATCGTTTGAAACCTTTTTTAACTCTTCATTGGCATATCCCAGTTCAGCATCGGCAAAGCGCTTACCGGCTGTAATTTTTCCACCCATAAAAATGGGCTGGGTGGCCACTACGTTAAGATTCGGGTAATTTTGCTGGTCAATTACTATGTTATAGGCCGGTAGTTTTGCCAATCCTCCGGTAATTTTATTATAAATTTCATGTTGCGTTTCGTCCGACAGGTCGAGCTCTTTAGCAATAACCACTCCGTATTTTCCAAACATGTCATCCACCGATGTTTTCACCTGACTCATGTTTATCTCCGGATTCGCACTGAAATAGGTATAACCACCTATCACATCCACCGAAGGAAGGTAATTACCCACCGATGCCTTTTGCATATACTCTTTCTCTTTTACCGCCTGCCGGTATCTTCGTATCAGGCTGTTATTTCTCAGGGCACTGTCAACCGCCGATGACAACGACATATAAACCGTATCCTGTGCAACAGCATTTCCCGTAAAAAAATCAGTACCAACAAGTAACAAGAGAAAAAGCGTTCTAAAAATAGCTTTACCCATATTGTTCAATAAAATTAGGTTTAACAGCACAAAATGTAATGCGCAAAGGTAATATTAATTCAGTTACACCTCAGGTTTCTTCAGGAGGGAGCGAAATTCAACAATATCAGACATACCGGGCATAAGTTCCTTAAAAACCACCCCTGTTTGCGCTTTAAACCTGATATAGTTATAGATGAGCGAAACCAAATAACTTACCGACACGGCAATGGCCGCTCCCATAAAACCATATACAGGAATCAAAATCAAAACAAGTACCAGCACCACAAAAAACCCGATGGCATTGGAATAGAGATTGATTTTAGGGTTGCCCGTTCCGCTAAAAAAATGAGCAAATACCGTGTTGGCAGAAAGAGCAATTACCCCCGGCGAAAGAAACATGATAACCGATTTTACCTGAAAAAAATCAGGCCCGAAAAGCAGCACATACACGGAAACAGGAATTATAAAAAGCACCACAAGAGCCAAAAAGGTCAACAACACCGAAACCTTCATTAGTTTAACGGTAAGGTTTTTTGCATAATCCGTATCGGTACTGTTCGACAATGTGGTAAACTGAACCAGCGATATACTTTGACCGATCAGTTTCAATCCTTCGGTAAGCTGCGAACCGGCCGTATAAATGCCCAACGACGACAATCCCGTAAAAAACCTGATAAAATAGTACCCCACCCTTTTGTTTCCAATATGAAAAAGGTTGGCCACCGAAGTTACAAACCCGAAATGGAAAACATCTTTTATAACCTTCGACAAATTATAAATCCTTAAGTTTCTTTCACGGTAAAGCAACGTAATAAAACTTATCACCGCACCGGTTGAATATGAAACATAAAGCGCAATAACATACGACATAACCGTTTTTTCACCTTCCACAAATATTAAGTAAGTAAAAACCGAAAAAAGGATAAAAACCTGAAGGGTAAAAAGAACATTGAAGGCTTTTATTCGTTCTTTCCCAAGCAAAAGATTATAATGAGTAAGCATATAGGCGCTAATAACGGTTAACACCAGAATATGAAATTCGTAGCCACGCGGCACTACCGTGTAATAAATCTCCGGGAACAAGTTACCCGTAACGCCAAACAAAAAGGCGAAAAACACAATCACCACAATAATCCATGTATATGAAATAAAAAGAAGGTTGGAAAGCGAGGTGCGTGATGCCATAAAAATAAGCGCACTGCCGGCAAAAAGATCGATAAACATCTGAATAATGTTAATATCGAGCAATATCAAACCAATGGTTCCCATTCCCTTACTGCCAAGATTGTGCGTAATTACAAACAGCAACCCAAAAGTGATAACTGCATTTAGAATACGTGTTCCGGCCGTACCAAGTATCTTTTTTAACATTTAATTGTGTTGAAATATTCAACAAAGGTAGAAAAAGAACGGGGATTGCCATAGGGATAAACAACGATTTAACCGCTGAAACCCCATTACATCTTGTAAATAATCAAAAAGTTTATCTTTGTAAAAAAACACCGTTATGCCACTGGATATCCAAGCACTTTTTGAAAAAAAGATAAAACCCGAAAAATTTGAACGCACCATCGGGTTGTTTGGAGCCACAACCATAGGAACCGGTGCTTTAATGGGAGCCGGTATATATGTGCTTATCGGCGAAGCGGCAAAAATTGCCGGCCCGTCGCTTATTCTATCTTACCTGCTTTGCGGATTACTGGCGTTTGCCACCACCCTTATGTATGCCGAGCTGGCCCGCATCATACC
>CAYNVN010000185.1:0-3973 GCA_964400655.1 uncultured Lentimicrobiaceae bacterium | reverse complement strand
GGTACGGGCGGGGATCTCCCCGGCTAAACGCTGAACCCTGAACACGAAACGCAAAACCCAAAACGCTCAACTCCCCAACTTTAGGCACTCTAGCGCACTCTAGGCACTCCAAACTTCAACTACTCCACATACTCCAAATTTTAGTTTATTTTAGTCGCGTATTAAATATAATAGATTGTAAAAGGTAAAAACGTAATAATTATGCACGAACTATTTGGAGAATTTTTAGGAACTTTTATACTGATATTATTGGGTAACGGGGTGGTTGCCAACGTTAGTCTTGAAAAAACATACAGTAAGGGAGCAGGCTGGCTGGTGATAAATGCCGGCTGGGGAATGGCTGTTTTTATTGCCGTATTTATTACGGCGGATATTAGCGGTGCACATCTAAACCCTGCGGTAACCATAGGGCTGGCAGCAGCCGGGTTATTCGACTGGTTTAAAGTGGCACCATTTATTTTGGCACAAATTGCAGGAGCTGTAATGGGAGCCTTTACCGTCTTTCTCTTTTTTAAAAATCACTTTGATATTACCGAAACTCCCGGAACCAAAAAAGCCTGTTTTTGTACTGCTCCCGCCATTCGCGATTTTAAAAGCAATTTCTTTTCTGAAATGACCGGTACCTTTATTTTGGTTTTTTCGGTACTTATGATAACGCTGCCGCAACTTGAGTATCACACTTTTGGCGGTGGCACAAAAGTCGGTTTGGGTTCGCTGGGTGCCTTGCCGGTGGCGTTGGTGGTGTTTTCCATTGGCATGAGCCTTGGCGGTACTACCGGTTACGCCATCAATCCGGCCCGTGATTTCGGGCCCCGGCTGGTGCACTGGCTTTTGCCTCTCAGGCATAAAGATGATTCCGACTGGGCTTATGCATGGATACCTGTTGTGGCACCTGTTACCGGAGCCGTTTTGGCGGCAATGGTTTATTATCTGGTGCTGGGCATGGTTTAAACTTGTTGTATTGGTATGGTCAGTCCGCTTGCGGATTTAATTAAGATTATTCTCTCTTTCCGCTTAATTTATTTAACTCCTAAAATATCTTAAAACATATTGCGTTTGAAGAGAAAAACCTGTTATTTTCAGATTTTCTTCTTTTTTTTGCGAAAATTAAAATTTATCAATATGAATACATTATTAAGAAAAGCGTTAAGAAAGCCTACTGCTGCTGATACGGTTTATTTGATTAAAGCCGGAACCGATTTAAGACAAATAAATTTAAGTAGCGAAGAACGGGAGTATATTAAAAAGCAACATCGAAATAAACAGCATGTTATTCCTATAAACAGATTTAAAAACCAGTTGATTATTGTTTATGGTGATATGCAGGGAACCAAAGCAAGAAGGTATGAGAATTATCGTGTTTACGGTAATGAAGCTCAAATTGTTTTAAACAAGGCGAAAACGGAAAGAACGGTAATTCAGGTTGTCAATGCTTCTAAAAAAGAAACTCTTGCATTTACTGAAGGAATGCTTTTGGGAAATTATCAGTTTTTGAGATACTTCACCGATTCGGCTAAGAAACGAAATTCTCTTTCGGAGGTGGATGTTTATGCAAACAGTGTTTCGGAAGAAGACCTAAACGGACTTAATAACCTTGTAAAAGCTGTCTGTCTGGCTCGTGATATGGTTAATACGCCGGTGGCTGATTTGAATGCCGAAGCACTTGCTGAAGAGATTGTGCAAATGGGAAAAGAAACAGGTGCTAAAGTGGAGGTGTTTAACAAGAAAAAAATTGAGAGCCTTAAAATGGGAGGTCTGCTGGCCGTAAACCGGGGTAGTATCGATCCGCCCACTTTTACCACTTTTGAGTGGAAACCCAAAGGTGCCGTAAATAAAAAACCCTATGTTTTTGTCGGGAAAGGGGTGGTTTACGATACCGGCGGATTGAGTTTGAAGCCTTCCAATTTTATGGATACCATGAAAAGCGACATGGCAGGAGCCGCGGCAGTTGCCGCTGCCATGTATGCAATTGCAAAGGCAAAATTGCCGGTTTGGGTTGTTGGATTGATACCGGCAACCGACAATCGCCCGGATGGCAATGCTTATACACCCGGAGATGTGGTTACCATGTTTGACGGAACCACTGTTGAGGTATTGAATACCGATGCTGAAGGCAGGATGATACTCGCCGATGCACTGGCCTATGCCAAAAAATTTGATCCCGAATTGGTGATCGATATTGCAACACTTACGGGTGCAGCTGCCCGTGCCATTGGACCGCAGGCAACCGTGGGAATGCACTCAAATGCCGATGCCTGGTTCGATGCCCTGCAAAGATCGGGGAATATGGTGCATGAACGTATTGTGGAATTTCCGTTGTGGGATGAATACAAAGAACAACTGAAATCGGAAATTGCCGACCTTAAAAATATTGGAGGCCTGGAGGCAGGTGCCATTACAGCCGGTAAATTTTTGGAACATTTTACCGATTATCCGTATATACATCTTGATATTGCCGCTCCGTCATTTCTCTCCAAAAGCGATAAGTACCGGCCTGCAGGCGCTACCGGAGTGGGAGTGAGATTGTTCTTCGATTTTATAAAATCAAAAGCCTTACAGGCTTAATATAAAAACCAAAAACAGCCCCGCAAGTGCGGGGCTGTTTTGTTAAAAACCAAATTTCCTACCTTTGATTTTTTTATTTTTATAACCCAAAGATAATAATGTTTTTTGCCAAAAAACAAGTTTTTTATTAATTTTCTCAATGTACATATGTTGATTTCTTGTGCATGTTTTGTTTTTCGGATTTTCTTGAAATTATAATTAACTTCGGCTAATTATATTTTGCTGCTTGAAAAATAAAAAAAGTAAGATTAAAAAATAAATGGGAATGACCGGGAACCTTTCCGTCAAAAGTTTGGAGATCATTTCTTTAAATACAGATATTTGTAGTGCAACCTTTAGCCCTCCCCAAATTGTCAATTTAACTCCAAAATCTTTATAAAAAAAACTGGTTTTATTCAGACGTAGTTTTTTAGAGAACAGTACATTAAAAATTGTACTTTTGGCAAACATAAATTTAAAAGAAAAGATGAAATTACTCAAAACGCTTCTTTTTTCGGTAATCGTACTGGTTGCTTTTACCCGTTGCAGTACCGATGTTGACATTTACAGCGATTATAAAGATATCACCATTGTTTACGGATTACTGGACAGATCGGATGATACGGTTTGGCTAAAGGTTACCAAAGCATTTTTGGGATCGGGCAATGCCCTGCATTTTGCCCAAAATCCCGATTCAAGCAACTATCCTTATAAACTGGATGTTGAGATGAATGGTGTAAAAAACGGAAGCGTTGTTCAAAAACTGGTTTTCGATACCATTACGGTTCATAACAAACAGGCCGGCGATTCGGTTTTTTATTATCCCGACCAGTTGCTCTACTATTGTGTTCCCTCAGGCAAATTAAATACCGAAGCAATTTATCATCTTTCCATTAAAAAAAGTGACGGTAATATTGAAGCATCAACACCCGTAATTCCTGATTTTGCCATAACTTATCCGGTTTCGCGTATCAATTTTAACTACGATAAAGAGGTACAGTGGATATCGGCACGAAATGGTAAACGATACGAAATCAGCCTTGTTTTTTATTACAGAGAGCTGTGGCCGGGTAGTTCCGATACGGTAACCAAATCGGTATCGTGGTCGCTGGGCGTGGAAAAATCATCAAATACCAACGGAGGTGAGCAGATGGGAATGCCCTATTCAGGACAGCAGTTTTATAATACCTTAGATAAAACGCTGGAAAAGGATCCCAATGTAAAACGTTGGTCAGGCCCTGTTGAAGTGATTATTGGCTGTGGATCGCAGGATTTTGACACCTATTACGAAGTGAACAATGTTTCGGGGGGTATGTTGGAAGAGGCACCCCAATTCAGTAATATCAAAGGCGACGATGCCATGGGATTACTTGCTGCACGTCATTCGGTTACCAAAGAGCTTAAGCTGTCGGTGGCCACCGAATTAACG
>CAYNVN010000184.1:0-29129 GCA_964400655.1 uncultured Lentimicrobiaceae bacterium | reverse complement strand
GCCTTGCCGACAGGCAGACGCTCAGTGTGACACGCTTTTTACTTTTTGAACTGTCTTCTACAGTAGAATAGTTATATTTTCAAGCTGTTAGCTTTAAACAACTTCATTGTATATTTTTAATAGTTTTTAATGATTTTCTTGGTTATTTGTTGATCTTTAGTGTTAATTACTAACACGTACATTCCTTTGGGAAGGAAACGTAAATCTAATTTTTCGGTGAGTTGATGGTTAATTTTTGTTCCTATCACAATACCTCCCTGAAAGTTAATCACCCTGATGGTAGCTGAGGTTTCTTTACCATTGAAATCAATGTTAAGGCTTCCTGAAGTTGGGTTGGGGTAAACATTGACCAGTTGATCATTATTAGCCAGATTTCCATTCAAATCCGAAACAGTGGTAATACTTTCTTTTGTATAACCTGATGGAGGAGGTGATGTAGCTGGCGGACCAGGGTTGCTACAATAGTTTGCAGTTGTGGTTAGGTATGCATGCATGTAACTACCTGAATGGGCACTGAAGCCGGGCTTAAACAATATTTTTTGTCCGGCGATAAATGTAGCTTCACCTCCCGAATTAATATCAACGGATGTACCGGAACCTGCTACCAATATTGTATTGGTTGCATTGTAACATTCGGTTTGATTGTTGGCGACAGTAACACCTTGTACGGTATCATACTCAGGTGGTCCGGCAGCACTAATGGTAAAATATGAGTTACTATAATCCAAAACAAAGTTGGTATTACCCGATATCCTCACCCTGTAATTGGCACCAAGGGTCTGCCCGGCAGGTATGGTCCAGCTATAACTACCATCGCTTGGAGTTGAAGCAATAATACAATGATCTACATTCAGCCCTTTGTAAAGCAATATTTTAACATCATCAGGTAAGTTATCAGTCCAGGTGATGGTATGCGTACTTCCCACCTGCCAGTTTTCGCCTCCGTTAGGGGAAGTGACGGTTACAAAATAGCTTTGTTCGCTAATTGTAAAATTATTATCACTAAGATCATTCTGACTAGCTCCGTCAAGGGTTGTAATTTTTATTTTATATTGATTACTACTTGCTACTCCTGAGCCTATAACCCAAACAAAACTTCCATCATTGGGAGTGCTTGAAGCAATCGTGCTAACAAAGCTTTCATTCAGATACAATTCGATTTTTACATTATTAGTTTTACTGGCTCCTGTCCAGGTAATGGTTTGACTCGAACCTTTTGCCCAATTTTCTCCACCATTTGGAGAAGTGACAGTAATAGCTTTTATGGTAAATGTATCATCACTAATATCAGAAATTGATAGTATATCATTACTTTTAAGCATCACTTTGTAATCGTTGCCAGCTGTTTGCGATTCCGGAATCAACCATGAATAACTACCATGATTTGCCTGAGAAGTTATTGTAGAGCTTAAAAGACCACTTTTATATAATTCAATCTTCACGTTTCCTTGTCCAAAGTTATAGGTCCAGGTAATCTCTTTTGTCGTTCCTGCCGACCAGTTTTCTCCACCATTAGGAGAAGTCAAAGTAATTGATTTTGCATTAATGGTAAAGTCGGCATCACTAAAATCGTAAACACTTCCTGTTGTTAAACTTGTGATTTTAACTTTATAATCACTACCACCTGCAATATCATCAGGAATATCCCACTCAAAATAACCATTATTACCATTACTTGGAGTAGATGATATAATAGTTTGATCAAAACTGCCATTCTTGAATAATTCAATTTTTACATCTTCTGCAACAGTATCATTCCATTTTATAATTAAGTTGTCAGACCAGTTATACTCTTCCCCGCCATTAGGTAAATTTACTGCAAAATCGTTATTAATTTCAAAAAAGTCATCACTGTAATCGTCTTGGTTAGTACTAATCGACTCAACTCTAATTGTATAATTCTCATCCGGGTAGTTTGGTGTCCACGAGTATGTGCCAGAACTTGCCGGGACAACGGCAAGAAATAAATAGTAACTATTATTATGATATAACTTAATACGAACATCACCAGGAACATCAGTGTTCCATGTTATCTCATGAGTACTTCCATTTACCCAGCTTTCTCCTCCATTAGGAGAGGTAACAGTTAAGAAATATCCGGTAGTGATAGTGAAATTATTGCTCTTATCCCAAATCCAGTCACCTCCATGTTCTTGGACCTTAATTTGATATTCATCACTAGTTACGTAGTCACCGGGTATTGTCCAATAGTAGTGATGACCACTTACCTCCGTGGCAATAAATTCTTCATATCCTCCTGCCCTCTGTGAATAAATATCAAACGTTGTACCAGTCGGCAGATCTGTTGTCCATGTTATGTTATAGCTTTCCCCCCGATGCCATACTTCTCCTCCGGCAGGAGATGTTACAGTAATATAATTGCTCCTGCTCCCGCCATTGTTATTGGCTTTTGAAAAAAGATTGTTGTTCTGTGCCATTAAAGTTTGAGAACCTAACATAATTAGTGTTCCATAAACCAGTAGAAGTATCAGGCGTTTTTTAGATGTTTTTTGAATTTTCATAATAGTAGGGTTTAATTAATAATTATTTATTCATAAAAACTATTCAGTTTTAGTTATTCTTGTTATCTGTTTAGTACCTGTCTTAATAATTATGTTAATTAGTTTAACCTTATCAGGTAATTTGATAATTTCAAACTCCGAGTTGTTAATTGCCGTTTGCTTATTAAAATTGTAACCGTCATTTAGGTAAATCATCCCATACTTAACAACCCTGTCGAATTAAATAAATAGTTTACGGTTGTTTATATAGGTTAGAATCATATGAGGTCTTCGTTTTATAGTCTGGTGCAAATGAAGTGAGATAAATCTGTTATAGCAAAGAAAACAGGTTATCAAAAGGTTATCATGAGTATAAAAACAGGTTATCAAAAGGTTATCATATGTGAAGACAATAACAGTTATCTATATTACATATAGTTATTTAAAACGATATCCGATTGTTCTTTTGTAGTATTAAGCTATTATTCGAACATTCAAAAAAAATGTACTGATTTTACCCTGGAACAAAGCCGCTTTGCCGGGAGAAATTAACCTCATAGGATGCAATGCCTTATTATACTAAAAATAGTACACTGATTGAACCGGTATAACTGATTGAATAAAAAAACCACCTTTCCCCTTTTAATATGGGGTCGGGTGGTTTAGCCAAAATCCTACCTTTGGTTTATGTTATAGTGTTAATGGAAAGATGGTTAATTAGCTTTTTCCATTAACCGCTCAAGTTTTTCAATACGGGCTTTGAGTTCGGCATTTGCCTTTTCAAGCGTTTTCATTTTGGTTTCCTGATTTTTCATTTGTCTGTTTTCCTGTTTCAGGGTTTCAATCTGCTGCTGCTGTTCCTGTACTGCCTTTACAAGAGGTACAACAAATTCTGAATATGCCAGCGAGTAAGGATCTTTATCGTTGGAAGGGTGATGAATACCGTCAAAGTCAAATCCGATTTCCAGTGCAGCTTGTTCTACTTCCTGAGCAATAAATCCTGTACAAACAATCTTTTCAGCAGCATCACGGCTGGCAATTTCATCTGCGGTAACAGGAGTCGGATTGCTCATATAATTGTCAAGTGCTGTAATATCCCAGGTGAAATTTACAGGTCTGAGTTTAAGTATAAAATCCAACCCGTGAACCGTTTCGGTTACATTTCGTTTGAAGCGGCCATCAGATGGGTGAGACCAGGCTACCTGACCGCTTATATAAGTTACACTAGAGTTTCCAATTCTAACCCTGTTACTGGCGTTTGCATTAGCTCCGTGTCCAATGGCAGTGGCATTATTTCCGCCAATTATAGCTCCTGATCCTACAGCTGTAGAATTAGAATAGTTTCCTGTTTTAAAGGCTTCTTGCCCAAGTGCAGTATTATAATTACCTGAGGTTACACCACTTAATGCTGCATCACCAACGGCTGTATTATAAGATGCCACATCCTGCCCTGGTGTTCCGGATCCGTTATAGTAAAGAGCACTACGTCCAATGGCCACGTTATGGCTGCCAAAAGTATTAAGGTTTAGAGTATTACTACCTATCGCAACATTATGTACTCCGCTTGTATTATTTCCAAGCGAAAGATAACCCATTGCAGCATTATGATAACCAGTAGTATTGGCATATAAAGCTTTATAACCTGTTGCGGTATTGCCGTATCCTTTGTGGTTTTTTACAAGCGATTGTGATCCAACGGCAGTATTATAAAATCCCTGTGTACCAGTTGCTCCGTTACCGTTATTATAGAGTGCTGAATCACCAATTGCAACCAGATTTTGTTGAGATCCATTTTTATATAAACTGTTAGAACCAAATGCTGTATTTCCTGAACCGGTATTACTGGTCATGGCCATATAACCTACTGCAGTATTGAAATTACCATGTGCATTACTATAAAGAACCTGATAACCCATAGCGGTATTACCTTTTCCGGTATTATTGGTAAACAAACCTTTTGAACCCACTGCAGTATTCCATTTACCCTGATCAGCGGTAAAGGAAGGATAGCAGTTATGAAGAAGTGCCGAGTCGCCAACCGCAACTATGTTTGAGCGTTTGTTATAATAGGCACTATATGCTCCAATGGCAACATTGCTGTTAGCCGTATGATTATAGTAGAGCGAATACTTTCCCATAGCAACATTGCCGATTCCTGTGGTTATGTTATACATAGCATTGTATCCGGCAGCAGTATTATCGTTACCAGTTGAACACTTGAATAAAGAATAAGCCCCTGTTGCCGTGTTATTATTTCCCGTAATGTTATTTTTAAGAGCCTCGACTCCTGTTGCTGTATTATTTTTTCCCCCAATATTTTCATACATAGAGTTGGCTCCTATTGCAGTATTTTTGTTGTTTAACATATTATCATGTTTGCCAGAACCTTCGCCAAGAAAAACAGTGTTCTGTCCGGTGCGGCCATCACTCAGGTCATCAATTGAGTTGGCGCTGAGTATAGTCCATACCGTACCATTGAAATAATAAAATTTGTGGTCGGTAGTTACATATACCATTAATCCCTGTGGCGGGCTTATAATATTATTTCGCTGTGATGACGTCATACGCGGAATAAGCACACCCTTGGTTGTGCTTTTTACATCGAGCATTGTTTTTGGGTCAGCTGTTGTATTGTCAGTATTGATGGCAACCTGTGCTAAAACACTATTTACCGATAATAGTACTGATAACAGAAGTAACAGTGTTGCTGCTTTTAAGGGATTGAATAAACTTGTTTTCATAATTACTATTTTAATATGTTATAAGAAATTCTTTTATTATATTCTTTGTATTATTCTATTTTAATGGTTCTTATGATTCTGGTTTTTCCAACGTTGATTGTTATTTTGATGTTCTTAATTTTTTCAGGCAGAGCTATAATTTCAAAATTAGAGTTATTCACTTTTTTTGTTTCTTCAAATTCATTATCACCAGTTATATAAATCAATCCCTTATTTATAACCCTGTCGAATTGTATGAATAGTTTATGGTTATGAATGTAAGTTAGTAACATAGGATAATGAGGTTACAATCAAACACAAATGAAGTCAGTTATTGTTGGTGAAGCAAATAAAACAGGTTATCAAAAGGTTATCACAGTCTGAAAACAGGTTATCAAAAGGTTATCACTTATTAATTTATTAACAGTAATAATTGTGTATATCATCCTTTTAATGTTAATAAAAGAGGCTGTTTTGTAGCTTTAAGCTGTTATTCATACAATTGAGAAAAAAGTATATATTTGTCAGATAACAGGGGTGTACTTTTTATTTTTCTGTTGAATTCTCAAAGAAAATAAATTGCCGACAAAGCTATTATTAAGGAAAATTAAGAACAGAGATCAAAAAAAATACCTGTAAGGATGGTTTAAATTTACAGAAAATTATATCTGTATAAATATGCGAAATCTATATGATCTGTATTATTTTATAAAATCCAATTTGATGAAAAAGTTTGTCATTTTGCTTGTTTCTCTGTTTTTAGTTTATCCTGTTTTTTCACAAAATGCAAAAGCATTAAACTCCGTTGAGGTACTACAAGAAGCCAACAACCTGTTATCGACACAAACGGATAAAGCAATTGTTTTAGCTAAATCTGTTTTTTACAATAAAAATTCAGAGCCTGAGGAATTTATTAAGTCGACTGTTATTTTAGGTACCGGCTACCGAAAAACAGGTAAATATGATTCGTCGGTATATTTTATTAATAAAGGCGTTAAAATAGCAAAACAGGTATATGATACGGCAAGTATAATTAAACTCTATTCCAACAGAGGGGTAGCACAGTATTTAAAGGCTAACTATCTGGCCGCTGCATCCGATTTTAAAGCAGCAGGACAACTAAAAGAAACCACCATTACTAAAAATAAATACGATACAGCAGCTTATTTCGAATATGCTAAGATTTTAAATAATACAGCTTCAGCCTTTATTAAAACAGGACAAAAAGATTCGGCTCTAACCTATTTTATAAGGTCGTTAAAAATCAGAGAGCAATACAATGCACCAATGAGAATGCTTGTGGTAAGTAAACTAAATGTTGGAAGTATTTACCTTGCCCTGGGCGATAATACAAATAGCGAAATTTGGATTAATGAAGCTTTAACCGGAGCAAAACAGTTAAAAGATACAGCATTAATGGCCAAATGTTACATTAACCTTGGAATTGTTTATAAAAATAGTGGTGATCCGCTCCAGGCTATACAAAGTTATAAAAACAGTCTCTCATTATCCGATAAGCCGGGCAATGAACGGGATAAATCCATTGCACTTCAGAATTTGGGTTTATTATTAAGTAATCAGGAAAAATATGATGAAGCCTATATTTATTTTATTAAAGCTTTAGAACATAATAATAACATACATGTAAACAACAGCCAGTTACATCTTGCAATAAGCCGTTTATTTATGGCACAAAAAAAATATGACAAAGCTATTGTGCATGGTAATTTAGCACTAAAACTGGCAAAGGAAAGTGGTAACTTAGAAGTTCAGTTTGAAGACCTTCTCCTGCTTTCAAAATCATATAAATATAAGAAACAGTATAAACAGGCTCTTGGTTGTATTGAGGACTATTTGATATTAAAAGACTCGATTGATGCCCGTAATAACCAACAATATATTCAAGAGCTGAAAGCAGAGTTTGAAAGCGAAGCCAAAGAAAATAAGATTAAATTTCTTAAAGAATTAAACCGCAGCGAACACGATAAAGCGAAAGTAATTCAAAGCAGTCAACAACTTATAATATTGGTTATTCTATTGGTATTTGCCCTTGTTGTTGCCATTGCCCTGCAGCGGATTAATAAAAGAAAAAAAGAAAAAGAGCTCTATCTGATAGAGAAAAAACTAATGGAAACAGATTTGCATAATAAAGAGCTCTCGGCTAAAGAAATGCAACTGGAGAATAATTACAAAACCAAACAACTTACCACACATGCTTTGAATATGATTCAAAGAAATCAAACCCTGAATGATATTCGTGAAAAACTCAAAAAATTATCGTCACATATTGATGATGAAGCAAAGGCATCTTTCAGGGGGATTCTAAAAGAGATTACCCGAATGCAAAGGACAGAAAAAGAGTGGGAACTGTTTAAAAAGTATTTTGAAAATATTAATAAAGATTTCAATACTAAGCTGTTGGCTATCAATCCCGACCTTAGTGTAAGCGATTACCGCCTGGCAGCACTCATCAGTTTAAATATGAACATTAAAGAAGCTGCTGCTGTACTTAATATTACTCCAAGCAGCGTTAAGCTGGCACGGCATCGTTTACGTAAAAAGTTAAAGATTGATACCGGAGAAGATATTTATATTTTTCTAACAAAGCTTTAATCGAAGGGGTCGAAAGATTAACCGTGTCATAACCAGTTAACCACAACCTTGATGTTAAGATTTTTTATGAATTAAAACAGCCTGGAACAGACTGCATAACACTAATTATCATAGTTTATCTTATCTTTGGCTCGCAAAAAAAATCAGCAGAAAAAAATGTCCTAAAAACAGTTATTATGAACCCAAATCATTATACGGTTATTATGGCCGGGGGTGTGGGAACCCGTTTTTGGCCCATGAGCAAAACCAATCGTCCCAAACAATTTATTGACGTTCTCGGAGTAGGAAAAACATTAATTCGTTTAACTTTTGAACGGTTTAACAAAATATCTCCTGCCGAAAATATCTACGTTGTTACCAACGAAATTTATAAAGACCTTGTGTTGGAACAGCTTCCCGAATTAACCGAAAAGCAGGTGCTTCTTGAACCCGCCCGCCGGAATACCGCTCCATGTGTGGCTTATGCCAACTATAAAATTAAAGAAGAAAATCCCGATGCTGTTGTGGTGGTTGCCCCGTCGGACCACATTATCCTTAAGGAAGATGAATTTGTAAAGGATATTGAAACAGCCATGAAAGCCGCTGCCAACAACGACTGGCTGCTTACCCTCGGTATCAAACCCAGCCGTCCCGATACGGGATACGGTTACATTCAGTTTCAGGAAGAAAAAATATACCCCGACGATACCCGCCTGCGAAAGGTTAAAACCTTTACCGAAAAACCCAATCTCGAAATTGCCAAAAAATTTATCGAGAGTGGAGACTTTTTGTGGAACTCCGGTATCTTCATCTGGTCGCTTAAAAGCATTATGAAAGCTTTTGAAACTCATCTTGATGAGGTTGACAGCCTGTTTAAAACCGGTGTTGGTAAATACAATACCGGGGCCGAAACGGAATTTATTGCCAAAACCTACGAAGTGTGTACCAATGTTTCCATCGACTACGGAGTTATGGAAAAAGCCGATAATGTTTATGTGTTGTCGGTTGATTTTGGCTGGTCCGACCTCGGTACCTGGGGTTCGTTATACACCATCAGAGATAAAGATGAAAACGGTAATGCCGTGGTGGGCGACAATGTAATGCTCTACGATTCGGAAAACTGTATCGTACATGTTCCAAAAGACAAACTTGTGGTGTTACAGGGGCTTAACGATTATATTGTTGTTGAAGAAGAGGGAACCTTACTGGTTTGCCGTAAAGAGGACGAACAACAGATCAGACAGTTTGTAAATGACGTAAAAATTGAAAAAGGCGATCAATTCGTTTAGCAATATCAGTAAAACCGAATAGAAATTACTCAATAACTTTAAACAAAAATCATTATGAAAAAAATAGTTGTAGTATTTTTTGCGTTGCTTATTGGTGTTTTACCAAAGCTGCGTGCCGACGAAGGAATGTGGATTCCTTTATTAATTAAAAACAATATTGCCGTAATGCAAAAACTCGGTTGCAAACTTACCGCCGAGCAGATTTACAGCAATACCGACCCGAGCATTAAAGATGCCATCATTATTTTTGGCGGCGGATGTACCGGTGAGATTGTATCGCCCGAAGGGCTTATTTTTACAAATCACCATTGCGGTTTCGGTTCCATTCAAAAAGTGAGCACCGTTGAACACGATTACCTGAAAGACGGTTTTTGGGCTTACAGCAAAGACCAGGAAATTCCCATAGAAGGGCTGACCGTTAAATTTTTGGTTTACATGAAAGATGTTACCGATCAGGCTTTAAAGGGCGTAACCGATGATATGACGGAAGAGGCACGTGCCAAGCAGATTAATCAAAATGTTGATTTGATTGAAAAAGAGGCTTCAAAAGATAACGATTATATGGTGGTTGTAAAACCCATTTTCGGCGGAAACCAGTATTATATCTATGTGTACAATGTATATAAAGATATCCGTTTGGTGGGAACACCTCCCTCGGCCATTGGTAAATTTGGCGGCGATACCGACAACTGGATGTGGCCCCGTCATACCGGCGACTTCTCCATTTTCAGGGTTTATACCGCACCCGACGGTTCACCGGCAGAATATTCGGCCGAAAACGTTCCGATGAAACCAAAACACTACTTACCCATCAATATTTCACCCAAGAAAAAAGGTGACTTCACCATGATTATGGGTAATCCGGGGGGTACCGACCGTTTCCTCTCTTCCTGGGGTGTCGATAATGCCATTGAATATTACAACCCTTCTATTGTAAAGGTTCGTGATATGAAACTCAAAATTATGAAAGAGCAAATGGATGCCGACCCTAAAGTTAAACTGCAATATGCCTCAAAATATGCCCGTACAGCCAACTATTGGAAATATTTTATCGGACAAACAAAAGCATTGAAGCGTTTAAAAGTAAAAGAAGAAAAAGAGCAGCTGGAAGCCGAATTTTCAAACTGGCTTAACCGGCATCCTGATAAAAAAGAAAAATACGGCGAAGCCTTAACCGACCTGAAATCGGCATACGAAGGAATTAACAAATATACCGTTGCCCAAAACTATTTCAGAGAAGCCATTTATCGCGGCCCTGAAATATTGGGTTATGCTTTTGGGTTTGACCGTCTGAAAAAACAGCTGGAGGATAAAGAGACTCCAAAAGAGGATCTGGATGCCACCATTAATGCGTTAAAAGCCGGAGTTGACGGACATTTTAAAGATTATAACCAAACCATCGACCGCAACACATTTGCTGCCATGATGGAGATGTATTATAACGATGTTCCGAAAAACCAGCAACCCGAATATCTTGAAAAAATGCACAAAAAATATAAAGGTAACTGGAAACGGTTTGCTGACGATGTGTTTTCAAAATCCATTTTTGCCGACCCTCAAAAGGTTAAAGCATTTTTAAACAAACCCAAAGCAAAAACCATCGAAAAAGATCCTGCTTACATAACGTGGAATGAATTTTTAACATCCTATCGTACACTGCGCGGGGAAGAGGCTCCTTTTAACGAGCAAAAAGCGCGCGGACACCGATTGTTTATTGCAGGTATTCTCGATATGAACCCCGACAAAAATTATGCACCCGATGCCAACTTTACCATGAGGGTAACTTACGGAACGGTGGAAGACTATTATCCTGCCGATGCGGTTCATTACGACTATACAACCCATTTGTACGGAGTAATGCAAAAAGAAGACCCTTCAAATCCGGAGTTTAACGTGCCCGCCAAGCTGAAAGAGCTTTATAAAGCCAAAGATTTTGGCCGCTGGAGCGAAAACGGAAAGCTGGTTACCGATTTTCTTTCTACCAACGACATTACCGGCGGAAACTCGGGCAGCCCCATTATGAACGATCGCGGACAGCTTATCGGTCTTGCGTTTGACGGAAACTGGGAAGCCATGAGCGGCGATATTAAATTTGACCCTGAGCTGCAACGAACCATTAATGTGGATGTACGTTATGTGCTCTTTATCATCGATAAATATGCCAATGCACAAAACCTGATTAACGAACTTACCATTGTAAAAGACGAACCGGCACCGGTTAAAGTTGAACAACAGGAGGTTAATAAGGAAGAGGTTGCTCCTGAAAAATAATAATCGGTTTTTTTCCGATTAAAAAAGAGGCCGTTTTGGCCTCTTTTTTGTTTATCAGTCCGACGGGCAGGTCTCTCACTTTAGTTGCCGGAAAAATAACAGACGGAGGAATAATACAGGTATGCATTTCCTGTAAATCTCCCCATTGGAAATTTTATTGTATTTTTAAAACGTTTTAAAGGATTAAAATATATGTGTAAATGCTGATAATCAATTATGTAAATTGATTGGCACACAACTTGATAAAAACATTCAAAACAGAAAAGTTATGAGAAAAGTACTATTTGCAATTACAGCTATGGCCATTATTGGTTTTTCATCGTGTAAAAAAACTACCCCGGAAGATGAAAACAAGAAGATCGATATTGAAACGCTCGATATTCCTGCAAGCTTTGATTTCAACACTACAAAAACGGTTGAGTTAACCATTAACGATCAGGAGCAAAATGTAAAATATGATGTATATACTCTTGAGGATGACGTGCCTGCCGATATTATCTATACCGACACCGATACTACGGTAGTTATTGATGATTTGAATCATAAAATCGCTTCGGGATTTATCAAAAACAGCGGTGTGTATAGTGTAAAACTGACTCTTCCGGCCTATCATCAAAACCTGTTTTTAATGCGTTCCAAAAACGGTATCTTTTACGGAACATCGGTTGAAATTACCGGTAATACGGCAAACTATACCTACAACCCTTCAAGGTTTAAAGAATTGAGGGTTAACAATGATATTTTATATGCTGTAAACGGAAACGAAAATAAACTGTATGCCATCGATGTGTCAAACGGAGATGTTTCAACCGTAACCGCATCGTTACCCTATAAAAGCCTTGCCAATGCCGTTGATATTCCTTCTAAAAAAGTGTATATCAGCAATAAGTACACACCGTTTGAATTGGGTTACTACGATTTGAATAACAATACTTTTACCACGATAAAAAACATGAACATTAAATTTTTCAGGTTGGGATACAATCATAACGACGGGTTTTTATATGCCTGTCATAGTGATAAAAAGATGTATAAAATTGATCCCTCCAGTGGTGACTTTATTCAAACATATAAAATACATGGCTTTAATAATGAGGCATGGGGCGATTTGGCTTTTGACGACAACGGCACCCTCTATTTTTCAAATTTGAACGGAATTTATATCGGAACCTTTGCGGGTAATGTTGTTAATGTTACAAAAATAAGTGACAATACCCTGCCGAGAAAACTCACCTCGCTTGCGGCTGGTAGCAACGGAATGCTCTATTTCTACACTACTCAAACAAACAAAATGATTGAATTTGACCCGGCTACTGCGGAATGGAGTTATTTTAATATGTCACAATCCATAAGGGTAAACGACCTCGGTATTTGGAGAGATAACGGCTCGGGCGGCGGAACAGATACCGACGGCGACGGTGTACCGGATAACCAGGACGATTATCCCAACGATCCCGAAAGAGCTTTCAATAACTATTTCCCCGGAGAAGGAACCTGGGCAACCCTTGCTTTTGAAGATCTCTGGCCGTCGAAAGGCGATTACGACTTTAACGACCTTGTTATAGCTTATAACATCAATCAAATTACCAATGCCGATAATAAAGTGGTTGAAATAAAATCGAAATGGAATCCCCGTCATAACGGAGCAGGATTAAATAACGGGTTTGCTTTTGAAATGAAAGCCGATCCGGCTGCCATTGCAAGTGTTACCGGATACAACCACACCCTCGGAAATATTCCGCTAAATGCAAACGGAACCGAAGCGGGACAAACCCTGGCAAATATTGTTGTTATGGACGAAACAACCCCAAATATCGGCGATACATTATCCGTTGATATTCTCTTTTCGACACCTGTTGCCGCCTCTGTTGTGGGAGTACCGCCTTATAATCCTTACGTAATTATTAACGGCGATGTTACCGCCGAGGTGCATCTGCCCGATATGGTTCCCACATCGCTGGCAAATACCGCGTTGCTTGGTACCGAAGATGATGACTCCAATCCCGCCACCGGAAGATATTATAAAACGGAAAGCAATCTTCCCTGGGCCATCAATATTGTTTACGATTTTGTATGGATGAAGGAAAAGCAACAGATAACATGGGGTTATTTAAAATTTGCCGACTGGGCAACTTCAGGCGGAACGGTTTACCAGGACTGGTATAAAGACCTTCCGGGATATCGTGACGATTCGCAACTGGATTATCAGGAATAAAAAAAACAGTATTACAAATAAAACGTAAGTTTTAGTTTGTGGTTTGCGTTGGGAGCCGGTGGTTCGGCTCCCTTTTTTTATTTACCGGGTGGCATATTTTGATGATGCTGCATGTTCATATTGCCGCCGTTACCTTTTCGCTGCGAAGGGAAACCGTTTCCGTGTCTTTTTCGCATATTTTTCTCCATTTTATCCAGCCGCGTCATCTGTTCTTTGGTAAGATGATCTTTTAACTTTTCACGGAAGCTTTCCATCAACGCGTGATGTTTTTTGCGGCATTCGTTAAACAGCGCCTGATTTTTTTGTGCCTGCTCCTGCAAAAGGGGCTGCAGCGCTTTTTTTTGTTTAGGCGTGGGCTTAATTACGCGCATTATCTGGCGGTTAAAACCGCGTTCGGTATAAAAATTCCTGAAATTCTCAACCTTTGAGTGCATAATCCTTCCGCTAACAAGGATACCTATGATAATTCCCAAAATCAGGGTTCCGGAAAGTATTAAGCTGTTTTTTAATTGCAGATTCATTTTGTGTAATTTTTAAAATGTTGACAATGCAAGCAATAAATTGTCGGATGTGAGGTCGGTTAAACCCAGTACCGCATCGGTTGAAATGGTACCGTCGGTAAAATATACCGAAACAAGCAGCAAAACAATGGCGGCTACGGCACCTAAGGCAAACCTTTTGAACAACGGATACAATCCGGTATCCGTGGCTTCATCAATGTGTGCAGTTTTTTCTAAAACGCTTTGCGAAAAATCGCTGTCAAACGAAGGGGAAAACTCCGATAACAGCCTGCGCATATCCTCTAACTCCTTTTTCTCGCGGCGAAGCTCTTCCGAATGCAGTAAAGCCTTTTCAAGTTTTTCTGCTTCTCCGGGTAAAAGCGTTTCGTCAAACGACCTGATTAGTAACTCCTTTAATTCATCCATAATGGTATCTCTTTATAACAGGAAATCTTTTTTCAATATCTCTTTTAATTTTTGCTGTGCCCTCGAAAGCCTCGACAACACGGTTCCCAAAGGTAATTTAAGCATTTCGGCGGTCTCTTTTGTCGAGTATCCTTCAATCATACGAAGTACAATCACGCTTCTGAAATCGGGTTCCAATTGTTGAAGGGCTTTTTCAACCACCTCTTGGGTATCTCTTTTTTCGGCAGGTTCTTCGGTATGCAGCTGATACTCTATTTTATGCAGACTGCCTGTTTTTTTGTTTTTCTGTTTTTTTATTTCGTTCAACGACAAGTTAATGGCAATGCGTGTAAGATATGTTCCAAGGGAGGAATCGCCTTTATACTGATCCATCGACTTGTAAAACCGTATAAATACCTCCTGACCCGTATCTTCGGCCTCCTGTGTTTGCCCCAGCATACCCACAACCGTTTTGGCAACCTGGTCCTGATACTGCCGTACCAGCACACCAAAGGCAAACTTATCTCCTTTAAGTGCCTTTCTTACCAACTCAAAGTCTTTCCGGTATGCTTCTTTCACTTGTTTGTTATGATTTGCTATTTAGACAACGCCTGTTCCGGTTTTATTCCGGTTACAATAAATTTTCCTTTATCCAGATGATGGTATCTTTTAGGGTTTCCTCAATGGGTCGGGGTGTAAAATCAAGATTTTTGCGGGCTTTTTTTGAAACCACGTTTTTGCTGCCGTTTTGTACGATTTTTAGTGATTGGGAAGTGTATAACGGACTACTGTTTGTAATTACGGCCCATAGTTTTAAAAAGGGAAGGCCGGTTTTTGCAAGCCATACGGGGAATACAAAAGGTTTGAGCTTTTCGCCCGTCAGACTGCTCATAATCAATACCATCTCCTCCAGGCTCAGCCATTTGCCCGAAATAATATAGTGTTCGCCATCTTTGCCTTTATCAATGGCGTTGATGGCAGCCTGTACAACATCCCGAACATCCACCCAGTCGTAACCGCCGTTGATAATACCCGGAAGTTTATGGTTTATAACCTTTTGTATAAATGCTCCTATTAACGAAGGTTTGAAATCGCAGGGCCCGAGAATGGCTGTCGGATTCAGTATCACCACCTTCATTCCGTTGCCTTTTTGGTTTTGCAGCCACTGCTGGGCTATTGCCTTGGTTTTTTCGTAAAGAAAGGGCGAATCAACAGCAGGGGGGCAATCTTCGGTAAAAGGGGCTTCATTTCCGGGGTGTCTTAAAGCATGGATTGAGCTGAAATGGATAAAGGTTTTAACCCCGCTTTTTTTTGCTGCGTGAAAAACATTTTTTGTGCCTTCCACATTGGTTTGATAGAGTTCCTGATAAGGAGTGTTGCCAATGGATATCCGCGCAGCCGAGTGAAAAACAACGTCCATATCCTTACATAAAACATCCATGGTTTCGGTATTGAGGATATCACCGCTGATTACTTCGGCCTTTAACTTGTCAAAAATATTGTCGCCATGATGTATCAGTGCCCTTACGGTGTGCCCCTGCTCCGATAATTGTTTTACCAGGTTAATTCCCACCAATCCGTTGGCTCCGGTTACGGCAATTTTCACAATATTGATTTTTAAATTTCTTCAAGTTGGATTTTCCGGTACACCCGTTTGGAAACTTTGATGCTCACTTCGTAAAGCCCCGCCAGCGGAATTACCACCATTATCTGGCTGAACATATCGGGAGGGGTGATGATGGCCGACAGTATCAGCAGCACCACAAACATATATTTCCGGTTTTTTGTAAGGAAATCGGGGGTTATCACGCCAATTTTTGTAAGGAAATAAACAAGGATGGGCAGTTCAAACACAACCCCCACCGCAAAGGTTACCGAAACCACCGTGTTGATATACGATTTAAGGGAAACCTGATTTAATACCGCTTCGCTCACCTGATAATTACCAAGGAAGTTAACCGTTAACGGCACAATTAAAAAGTAACTGAAAAGCACTCCGAGCAAAAACAACAGCGAACTGATAAAAACAGCTCCTTTGCTGTACTTTTGTTCTTTATCGTACAGTGCCGGCTTAACAAAACTCCATATTTCGTACAGGATATACGGAAAAGCCACAATAAAACCCGCTACCGTTGAAATATACATATGGGTAAGAAACTGACCCGACATACTGATGTTGATGATTTGCAGATGAAGATTTTGAATGCACAGTGCCGAAACGTGAATGATTTCGCCGAATTTGCAAAGAATACGGTTTGTGATAAAGTCGGAACTGCTGGGGGCAAGAATGATGTAATCGAAAACAATTTTACGGTTTAAAAAAGCAATTACGGCAAGCACCAACACGGCAATGATGGAGCGCATGATGTGCCAGCGGAGTTCTTCGAGATGATCCCAGAAACTCATCACCTTTTCTTCTTCCTGTGGCGCTTTTTTTGTTGTTTGCTCTTCCATAATGTGTTTGACAAAAATAGTAAAACATAATCATCACGAAACAATAATCACAAATAGTGTTTGAAAACCGGAATATGATTTTTTATTACCGGCGGATTTGGCGGTACCTTCCCACACGGCAACCGTATTGCCCGGGTTTTTTATTAAACTGCCTGCCTGTTTTAATTAATCATTACAACGGGTGCTGCTTTTACAGCGGTTTGAGCACTCTTTTACAGTAGAATATTTATATTTTCAGGCTGTTAACTTTAACCAACTCCTGTTACTGAAAATTAATACCCTGTTTGTTGTTGGTATATTTTACCAGCAGTTTGTAACGCATACCGGTGTAAAACCCATGAATTTCATCCACAACATCTGAGGAGTATTGCGTTAAAAAGGCTTTAGCTTTTTTGGGATTCTTCCGGTAAAGCTGTTGTGCTTTTTTATCGATATCCGCCTGTTCGGCAAATATCTTTTCTTCCAGCGGAGTTCTTTCTTCCAGCAAAAATTTGTAGGCATCCTGCCAGCGGAGATAGAGCAGGTTATCCACAAAATCGATGGCCCATTTTACCGAGTTGGGATTGAAAGTTTCGGGGTCGTAAGTGCTTAGTTTCGGATTTACTTCGGTGATACCGCAATAAAGCGGAAAGTACATACCCACGGTTTGATTATCTTCGTAAACCCAGTAAACTCCGCCAATGGGGTCGGGCAGCCATGAGCGTAGCTGTGCCACCATTCCGTATCCTCCCCGTGCCACATTGCGCCGTTTATTAATGTCGAGCAACTTCCACATTTCGGTAGTGGGAAACGGCGTTGCCAGCGGACTTTTGTACATCTTTCCGTCTTTACCCGGAATGTACCAGTCGGGGTCGTTGCTCATATCGTAAACGGTTCCTTCAAAAAAGGAGCGCTGAAAAGCCATTACATCCTGAACCGAAAGTTTTTTTTCGGGCTTGACGGAAAAAGGATAGATGGAAAGCGGTTCCACATATTGTATGTAGTCGTTCAAACCACCGAAAGGGTCGGTACTTTCGCGTTTGGGCCAGGTGGTGTAATGGGGAGCCACCGTGTGATAGAAGAGCCAGAAACGATCGGTAGCCCATTCGCGTGGTGTGGGAGCATAAACATCCTGCCAGATAAATGGTTTGGAACCGTCGGGGTCGAACCATCCTTTTTCAACGGCAAAACTTTTGTAGTTGGACGAAGCCATAAAATTGGCCGTATCGGCAATGTTAATCTCTTTTATGATAAGCCAGTTGGGGACAATCAGAGCTTCGTCGTCGGGAATGCGTTGGGCAGCCCAGATGGCACCCGGTTTACCGCTTTCGGGATCCCAGTCGCCACCCACGGCAATCACTTCCAAAATCCAGGCTTCTCCGGGGTCGGCAATCACCAGTGTTTCCGATTCGCCTACGCAGGAGGGTAAAAATCCGTATTTGTTCATCAGTTCTCCGATGAATTTAACGGCATCGCGTGCTTTGGTATATCGTTGCAGGGCAAAAATCATCGCCTGTTCGATGGTCATTATCTGTTTGCTGTTCATCCGGTCGAAATGAAGCGCTTCGCGCATGCTGGTGGTGCTTTCGCCAATGGCAAGCTGGTGTTCGTTCATGTGCGAATAGGCCGAATGAAAATATTGATAGGTATGTTCAACCTGAGGAATGTAACCCATCACCTGTCCGAACGAATCCAGGGGCTGGTCAATATGCTGAATGCCCCAGTAAACAGGGGCCTTACTCCCTTTGGGATAATCCATTGCAGGAAATGTCCTGATGCGGCAATCGTCGCCGTTATCGGTTTGCGAAATAATGACCGAACCGTCGGCAGAGGCTTTTTTACCCACTGCAATAATGGTACAGGCCTGACTGATTACAGGGTATAAACCCAGCAATACCAACAGGAAGAGAGAGGTTTTTTTAATCATAACTATTTTTTTAAATTACAAAATATCAAGCACCAAATTACAAATTATCTTATTAAACAATGACCGAAACCTGTTATGTTCATTGGTTTTGATAATTTACACTTTTGGTATTGGGATTTATTTGTTGCTTACTATTTTATTCATTTTCCAATGGGTTTCAAATATTTGGATAAAAAAGTGTTCATAAAATAGATTTATCGGAGTATGATTTATCTGAATATGAACCCTTCTTTCAACGGGTCATGGGGGTCGAACCAAAATTCGTTTTGTCCGGTGAAAAAGGCTTCTCCGGTAACTTCGGGGATAACCGCCTCGTGAGGGCCGTACCGTACCGTTTGTTTTACCTCCACATCCATGGTGGTGCCGAGGATGCTTTCGATGGTGATTTTCTGATTTTTGTTTAATTCGCCTTTGGCATAATGTAAAGCTGCACGGGCACTCACTCCCGAACCCGTTGCCGAGCGGTCAACTTCCCCTTCGGCAAAAATGCAGACATTGCGGCTGTGGTGTTTCTCACTGTGGGCTTTTCCTGTAAAGATAACACCGTATAAAAAGCTCAAATCCTCCTCAAACGGATGTTTGATTTCAAAATTTTGCATCACCGCTTTTTTGATGCGTTTACCGTAATCAATCAGCTTGTTGTAATTTGACGCATCCATTTTCAGTCGCAGTTCGTCGGCATTACAAAAAGCATAAAAGGCACCGCCGTAAGCTACATCGAATTTAACTGTTCCTAATTCGGGAACCTCAACGGTTTCGTCGCTTAAATACAAAAAGGATGGAACATTCAGGAACGAACTTTTGGTAACCATCCCGTTTTTGTCGCGGTGGCCGGTTGCGGTCAGTCTTCCGGGAGGAGCATCAATATGCAACACCGGATTTTGCCCTTCCTTTTGAACCAGCCCGGTGTCGAGCACCAGTTTGGTAAGGGCAATGGTTGCGTGGCCGCACATGGTGCTGTAGCCTTCGTTATGTAAAAAGAAGGTTCCGAAATCGGCTCCTTCGGTAACGGGTTCGGTAATTACGGCTCCGTACATGTCGGCATGACCGCGCGGCTCAAACATGGTTCCGGTACGTATGTAATCAAGGTTATCTTTAAAATAGCGGCGTTTTTCCAAAATGGTGGAGCCTTTTATTTCGGGTAATCCGTTCATCAGTACCCGCAACGGTTCTCCGCCGGTGTGCATTTCTACGGTTTTTATTTTTAACCACTGTTCCGGTGGCTGCCAGTTGAAGTTTGAAAGTTTGTTTTTCATTTTTTTTATTTGCTGTTATTCAATTGTCATTTATTCGCCTTGCGGCTCATGTTATTTGGCTCCTTGCAGTCGCTGTCATTCAATGGTCATTAGCCTCCCTGTGGTCGGCGTCATTCAATGGTTATTTATTCGCCTTGCGGCTCATGTTATTTAGCTCCCTTCAGTCGCTATTGGTTGGCTTTTTTTGGTTACAATTCTATTTCTGTTCCCACATTATTTTTTAAACATTTTTTGTAAAGATAATCGGCTACGGTTAAATCGAACAGAGCCATGCCTACGGATTTGAAAACATTGGTTCCGTTTCTGTCTGCCTTAGATGTTAGCAGCTTACCGAAAGGAACAATTTTTTGCTTATTGATGACTCCGTTTTTTAAAGGAACGGCCAAATCACCCGATTCATCCATTGCGTGAAGGGTATCGACAAAAATATTTTGAGCCGTTTCCATAATTTCCGGAGGCAGTTCAATCATATCCGGTTTGTAGGAACCGATACCGATAAATAGTTTATCCCGTAGTTGTTTTTTTTCCACATTAAAAACCGGTGTAGTTGCCGTGGTTGTGGTAATGATGATATGGGATTGGGTTACCAGCTCATTTGCCGAAGCACTTACCTTAACCGAAATTCCGGGGAAAGCAGCCTTTACCTTTGCGGCCGTCTTTTCCGCCTGTTGTTTGTTAAAGTCGGCGATTAATATCGTTTTAAAATCTCTGAGGTGAGCCGCCATTAAAATCTGATGTAAACCCTGAACGCCGGCACCAATTACACCGAGGATTTTTGCACTTTCGGGGGCAAGGTGTTTAACGGCGGCGGCACCCACTGCTCCGGTTCTTACGGCAGTTAGCTTGCTGCCATTAATGAGTGCCAGCGGTTCTCCGGTTGTTATGTCGTTTAGGATCATTTGTCCGTAAATCACCGGTTTGCCTTTGGTTTTGTTTTCGGGAAAGACACCAACCAGTTTGGTACCCGCCACCTCTTTGGTAAAGCCCGGCATCAACAACAAGGTATTTTGGTTATAATCAATGTGTGTTCTGTCGGGGATAAGTGTTGATGCCTCATCCTGTATTGAATAGGCTTTTTCGATGGCAGCCACAACTTCACCTGCGTCAAAAACCGTGTTGATATCTTGTTCTGTGATTATTAGCATATTCTTTTTTTAAATTCCGATTGCATAACATTTGGTGCTTATTTAATCTCCTCGTGTGCCGTGCGGTTGATGATTTCGTTTTGGAGGCTTTCGCCGAGGTCGTTAAAATAGTCGCTGTAACCTGCCACACGGACAATCAGGTCGGTATATTTTTCAGGATGTTTTTGGGCATCGCGCAGGGTGTTGGCACTTACCACATTAAACTGAATATGATGCCCGTCGAGTCTGAAATAGCTGCGGATAAGCTGATTCAGTTTTTTGATGCTTGAAGGTTCGTTGAAAAACGAAGGCGCAAATTTTTGGTTCAGTAAGGTGCCTCCGGTTTTGATATGGTCGATTTTGGAAGCCGATTTTAAAACGGCTGTCGGCCCTTTTTTGTCGGCACCCTGAAACGGGCTGATGCCTTCGGAAAGGGGTTGTTTTGCTTTTCTGCCGTCGGGCATGGCTCCCATTACGCTGCCAAAATAAACATGGCTGGTGGTGGGCAACATGTTAATCCTGAAAATACCTCCGCGGTATGTGGGTCGTCCGTTTACCGAATCGTAAAACATGTTGAAAATTTCAACGGCAAAACGGTCGGCATAATCGTCGTCGTTTCCGTATTTGGGTGTTTCGTAAACCAGCTCGTAGCGCAATTCGTCGTATCCTTCAAAGTTGGCGTGTGTGGCTTCCATCATGGTTTTCATATCGATATCTTTTTTATCGAACACGTGATAACAGATGGAGGTCAGATTATCGGTTATACTGCCCAGCCCAACACCCTGAATGTAGGAGGTGTTATAGCGTGCACCGCCTGCGTTATAATCGATTCCGGTGGCAATGCAGTCGTCGATAATAAGCGAAAGGAACGGTACGGGAATACGTTCGGCAAACAGCTTTTCGATGATTTTGTTGCCTTCGATTTTAATATCGATAAAATAGTTGAGCTGTTTTTTATAGGCTTCAAGCAGCTCATCCATAGCGGCAAATTGAGTTGCCTCTCCTGTTTTAAGTCCCACCTCTTTTCCGGTTTGCGGATCGATGCCGTTGTTGAGGGTTATCTCCAAAACTTTGTTGAGGTTGAAATAACCGGTAAGGATGTAACTTTCGGTTCCGAAAGCACCTGTTTCGACGCAGCCGCTGGCTCCGCCGTTGCGGGCATCGATAATGGATTTTCCCTGAGCCAGCAACTCCTTAATAATGGCATCGGTATTGAAAAACGAGGGTTGTCCGAATCCGGTTTTGGAAATCTTTACAGCACGTTCAACAAACTTGTCGGGATTTTTTTTACTGATTTGAACCATGGAGCTTGGTTGCAAAATGCGCATCTCTTCAATCACATCCAAAATAACATACGACAGTTCGTTAACGGCATCGGAGCCGTCTTCCTTTACGCCTCCGAGGTTGATAAGGGCAAAATCGGTGTAGGTATTGCTTTCCAGTGCCGTAACGCCCATTTTGGGTGGCGCGGGGTGATTGTTGAATTTTACCCAGAAAGATTCCAGCAGCTCCGTCGCCTGCTCTTTGGTGAGGGTTCCGTTTTCAATTTCCTGTTTATAGAAGGGGTAAAGATGCTGGTCGAGACGGCCGGGGTTGAACGAATCCCACGGATTGACCTCCGTAACCACACCAAGATGAAAATACCAGTAGTGCTGTAGCATTTCGTGGAAGGTTTCCGGTGCACGGGCGGGAACCTTGCGTGAAATTGCCGCCATTTTTAACAGCTCTTTTTTGCGGGTTCTGTTTTGTTCTGTTTTGGCAAGCGTTTCCAATGCCTCTGCATGCCGCCGTGCATAAGCAATCATGGTGTCGGCAGCAATTTCCATGGCTTTCAGTTCATCAAGGCGCGCCTGTTTGTCAGCCGGATTTTGAGTTATAATGTTTTTGCGGGCGTTTTCGATATCATTTTTTAAATCGAGCAATCCCTTTTGAAAAATCTTTTTTCCGGCAACGGTATGGCCGGGAGCACGCTGTTCCTGAAACTCGGTAAAAACGCCGGCCCGGTAAGCGTTTTTCCATTCGGCAGAAACCCTGCGGAAAATTTCGTCGCGTTGCGAACGTCCTTTCCAGTAAGGGATAATAATCTCCCGGTAAACCCTGCGGGTTTCTTCGGAAACTTTAAAACCAACCTTCGGACGTGTATTAAGGATGTCCAAATCCTGTAACGAATGAAGGCTGACTTCGGGATAGGTGGGGGTTGCTTTGGGTTCGGGGCCGCGCTCACCCACAATCAGTTCACCTTCGTTAATACAAATCTTTTTGTTGGCCATCAGGTATTCAAAGGCTTTTGCCCTTTGGATGGGTGCCGGATAGTTTTTTGATTCCGAATTTTTATAAAATTCGGTTATTAAAAGTGCTCTTTCGTGCGACAATTTGTTTTTGGCACGAAGGCTCTGATAGCGTAATTTCTTTATTCTTTCGTTCATAAGTTATTCTGTTTTTGTGTTTTGCCGGATTTCTACACCCGGCATATTATCCTCCAATTTGAACGTTAAAGCCCGTTTGGGCTAATTCCCGTTGCAGGTTTTTCAAATCTTTATTCTCCAAAGCGGTTGTTTTTCCCATTCTGTTTTCCTTGCGGAAACGAATGTATTTGCTGTTGGAGATGTTGTGATACGGTAACAGGTCGATGTTGCGGGTATGTTTCAACTCCGTCATCAAAGTTTTTAAACCGTTTATGTTTTCTTCGGTATCGGTAATACCCGGAATAACCGGAAACCGGAGGGTGACGTTGTAATTGTTATCATCCAGCCACCTGAGGTTTTCCAGAATTTGTTTGTTGGAAACGCCGGTATATTTTATGTGCTGTTCGTTGTTGAGCAACTTCACATCATATAGAAAAACATCCGTTAAAGGCGCAATCTCCTCCATTTTTGTTTTTGATACAAATCCGGTAGTGTCTAATGCTGTATGGATATTTTTATCCCTGCATTTTTGCATGGTCTCCTTTAAAAATTCAAATTGCACCAGCGGTTCTCCGCCCGAAAAGGTAACACCGCCATCCGATTCTTCAAAAAAGACTTTGTCGCCTAAAATGGTTTTGAAAAGCGCTTCGGATGAAATTTCGTAACCCACGGTTGCCTCTTTTTTAAATTCCATACCGTCCAGTTTGTTGGTTTTGGTGTAGAACTCGATGCCGTTGTTTTGGCTCTCCGGATTGTGACACCACCAGCAATTTAACGGACAACCTTTAAGAAACACCGTTTGACGAATGCCGGGGCCGTCGTGGATGGCAAAGTGTTTTATATCGAAAATAATTCCTTTCATGGTGCTGATTTGTTATAGCCTGTTTTTACTGCAATCCCGTAAGCATACGGATGCGCGAACGATTCCCGGTTTACCTTAAAACGGGCATACAGGGAGATAAAAATATCAGAAAGAGAAATAAAAGGGTATCAGCAAATCCAGCACTCGTAAAGGCCCTTGCCGAAATTAAAATCGGAACACAGAATGATATGTGATCTTTGATTAGTCATCAGAGCAAAAGTATGTAAAGTTTTTAAAAGTCAAATATTTGGTTAAATAATTTTAACAATAATCCGGTGGCATTCTTTCATGGCGGATTTAATAATATGGTCAGGTTTTAATTTGCCGGCAATATATGCGCGGTTTCTTTTCGCTTTCTGTGGAATCAGCGGTTATAAAATCGTTTAAATAGGATTTTTATTTGATTTTATATCAATCTATTTTTTATACTTTTGCTTTAAAATTAATATTCAGGAAATTATTAAAAATATATTTATGAAAAAGTTATTGTTAATCCGTCATGGAGAAAGCGAATGGAACAAAGAAAACCGGTTTACCGGATGGACCGATGTACCTTTATCGGAACAGGGTGTTGCCGAAGCAAAAAAAGCCGGAAAGGTTTTAAAAGCCGAAGGTTTTAAGTTTAAAACGGCTTATACCTCGTATTTAAAACGAGCCATTAAAACCCTTTGGCTGATTCTTGAAGAGATGGATTTGATGTGGATTCCCGAAAAAAAATCGTGGCGGCTGAATGAAAAACATTACGGCATGTTACAGGGGCTGAATAAAACGGAAACAGCCGAAAAATATGGTGCCGATATGGTTCAGCTGTGGCGACGCAGTTTTGACGTTCCCCCGCAACCCTTAGAAGCCGACGATGAAAGAAACCCGAAGTTTGATCCGAGATATGCAGCGCTTACCGCCGACGAAGTTCCTTTAACCGAATCACTTAAAGAGGTTATCGAACGAATGATACCTTATTGGGAACAGGAGATTATGCCCACCCTTAAAGAACAGGAAGAGGTTATTGTTGCCGCTCACGGAAATAGCCTGCGGGCACTGGTGATGCACCTGAAAAATATGAGCAAAGAGGCAATCCTTAAATTTAATATTCCCACCGGCATTCCGTATCTTTTTGAATTTGATGATGATATGAACCTTGTGAGCGACCGTTTTCTGGGCGATCCCGAGGAGGTGAAAAAACTTATGGAAAAGGTGGCCAATCAGGCAAAAGCAAAATAAAAACCCGTAATCATGTCGAAAACCTGGGTAATTCCCGATATTCACGGCTGTGCTAAAACACTGGATACACTACTGGAAATTCAGATCAGGCCAAACAAAAACGATCATCTGATTTTTGTGGGCGATTATATCGACAGGGGGCCTGACAGCAAAGGCGTGATCGACATAATTATGGACCTGCAAAAAAACGATTACAACATCACCCCTCTTATGGGTAACCATGAGGATTACTGCCTCAAAGCCAGGGATGAGGATGCTGGAAAAAAAAGTTTTCTCGGCATTCACTCCAAAGGAAAAACCCAAAAAGAGTGGGAGCGGTACGGCGGTAAACAAACCATGCAGAGTTTCGGAGCCGAACGCCCGCGCGATATTCCCGAAAAATATATTGAGTGGATGCGCAATCTGGATTACTATGTTGAATTGGAAAAATTCATTGTGGTTCATGCAGGACTAAATTTTAACAGGGAAGACCCCTTTGAGGATAAGCGTGCCATGATTTGGGCCAGAGACTATCATATTGAGCCCGAAAAAATCAACATGCGAAGAATCGTTCATGGTCACCTGCCGGTTAACCTTGAGTTTATCGACATGGTGGTTAACAATCACGAAAGTTACTGGTTTATTGATATCGATAACGGGGTTTATTTTACCCGCAAAGCGGGATACGGTAATCTGCTTGCTTTAAATCTTGATAAGATGGAATATGCCATACAATCGGTAATGGACGAAGTGAAATACAAAGGGGTGTAACCGGATTTTTAATGGTTATAATTTTTCCGTTGCAAAATGGCAGGCTCCCAGTGCAACAGCTTCCGAAGTTCCCAGATTGCTAATGGCGACGGTTATCTTTTTCTCTTTGTCCCACCGGATGGTTTCATCGTAAAAGGGCACTTTTATTTCGGAATAATCTGATTTTAAGAAATCTTTCCTGCAATGGGGATCGTGCCAGTTATAGGCAAAAACCTCCAGGCGTTGAATGGGATCTCCTTGAGCGGTAACAAACTTACCGTTGAGCAGGTTAACCGTTTTTTGTAAAAAAAGCGGCCATGCCCCCGAAAGGCCGCCACCAATAACCACATTGCTGTCGGTTAAGGTAACAGCATTGGCAATGGCATCGGCCAAAACTTCGGCAAACGTATCCCAGGCTTTTAAAGCAGCTTGTTTGTTGCCGGACATATCGCCGGTGGCAATCCGGTAAATATCAAAAGGCTCGGGCGACGAGGAGAAGTCTATTCCGGCATTTTCAGAAAATAATCTTTTAACACCCCTTTTGCTTAACACACTCTCGGCACTTTGTTTACGATTTAAGAAATTACTTATCCGGTTGATTTCGCCGGCTGCAGAGTTGTCACCTTTTAACAACCGGTTATCAATTACAACCCCTCCGCCAAAACCGGTTCCAAGCGTTATGCCCAACAGGTTTCGATATTGTTTTTCCGACAGGGCGTTAATTTCGGGAAGAATGCCGCCAAGAGCTTCTCCCAGCGTAAACAGATCGCCGTCGTTATTAATGAAAACGGGAATCTTAAAATGGTTTTCAAGCATTTTTTTTAATGGGACACCACCTCTGAAAAAGGGCAGGTTTTCCAGGTCGCCGATAATACCGTTTTCATAATCGGCCGGCCCGGGAAATGCAAAGCTTATGGCTGCCGCATTGTTACCGCTTTGTTGATTAACGGTTTTAAATCCGGCAATCAGTTTTTGTAAAAACTCATTAAGGTTTGCCGAGGCAGCCGGTAAAACAACCGGTTTGCCTGTAACCCGGCCGTTTTGTACGGCATTAAAAACAAGGTTGGTTCCTCCGGCATCAAGCACTAAAATAACGGGATTGGTTTTCATGGTAACGGATTAAAACAATATCAAAAAAATTACAGCAGTCAAATATAATTGTTTAATGTTTAAGTAAAGATGCCTTTTACATGTCTTACATTTGTTGTTTGATTGGCGGGGCGGTGGTATAATCAGGTATTTTATTAGCTTTGTAAATCTAATGAGCACAAAAAAAACCATATTGGTTTGCCCTATGGACTGGGGGCTTGGGCATGCAACCCGTGTGGTTCCGGTTATTGAGGTTCTGAAAAAGTTGCCCGTTAAACTGATTATCGGTGCCGACAATCGTCCGTTTGAATTTTTAAAGCAGCGTTATCCTGAGCTTGAAGTCATTAAATTTCCGGGGTATGTTCCGCGCTATCCGGTAAAACGTACCATGACACTGAAGATGATTTCGGAAATGCCGGAAATGATCAGGCAGGCTGATAAAGCACATCTGATGCTGGAAGAACTGATTGACGAAAAGGGCATCGATCTTGTTATTTCGGATAACCGGTACGAACTTTGGTCGAAAAAAGTAAAAACGGTGTTCATTACCCATCAGCTTAATATTCAAACCCCTAAATACGGAAAAGTTGCCAAACCTGCTCTCAGGCAGATGATTTACAGCTATATAAAAAAACACGATGAACTTTGGATTCCCGATTTTGAAGGGGAACCGAATTTGTCGGGCGAACTTTCGCATATTGATAAGTATCCGGTGGAGAATTATCACTTTATCGGCCCGTTGAGCAGATTCCGGTATGTAACAAAAAAGCCGGTTAAAAAAGATATCGATCTATTAATTATACTTTCCGGTCCCGAGCCGCAGCGCACCATTCTTGAAGTAAAACTAAAAGATCAGGCGTTTAGATCGGGATTACAAACCGTTATCCTGCAGGGAAGAACCGAGGAAAAACATCATATTCGAATGGAAAATATTGAAATTTTCTCTCACCTTCCGGATGATGAATTTGCAGGCTGTTTAACTGCTGCCAAAACCATTGTATGCCGACCGGGTTATTCGGGATTGATGGATTTGGTTTGGTTTGGAAAAAAGGCCGTGTTTATACCTACTCCCGGTCAAACCGAGCAGGAATTTCTTGCGGAGTCGCTAAAACAAAAAGGACTTTATTATTATCAGAACCAAAAAGATTTTGATTTGCAACAGGCACTGGCGCGGGCTGAATCGTACACCGGTATGACCATGAAAAACGATATTGATGTTTTGGAAAAGCGCATCGATTTGCTTTTGAAAAGTTAACGACTGTTCAAGGTTCAGGGTTTGGAGGTTTAAAGTTTGAAAGTTCAAGGTTTGAGGAACCGCGAAGACGCAGAGGCGCAAGGGAAACCTTTTCGGTCGAACGAAAGCTTGCGGGGGGAGTCCGGAAAGGTTGAGAAGTTTGAGGAATTTTGTTGCTTGTTGCTGGATGCTGGATTGCTGGGTACTGCCCCTCACGCAAGCCCCACCGTCATTCCTCCCTCGAAATGACGAGAATATGAATGAACGACGTAGTTTTAACTCTAGGCACTCCAAATTTTAGGCACTCCAAACTTCGAGTACTTTTGATTTATGATTGCAGATTTTTGATTTATGAT
>CAYNVN010000183.1:0-9163 GCA_964400655.1 uncultured Lentimicrobiaceae bacterium | reverse complement strand
GTATTGCGTTAAACGGGAAGACTCCAGCTCTTGGGGAGCTTTAAGTGTATCAATATATTTTACGTTGCCGTCATTCCAGTTTCCGGAAATAAAATCCCATGAATAGGTGGTTTTAATATTTGTTGTATCGCTGTACTGATATTGTTGTTTAAATTTATAACTCCAGTCGGGTTCCCATGCCTTGCGGGTTTGCTTTACATATTTGATAATCCGGTGTTGGTCGTCGTAATAATGATAGGTGTTGCCGGTGTTTTGCCAGTCGGCCGTATCGGGAAAAGAATTTTTGTTGGTATAGGTATCAACAAATTTTAACTGGTTATAATTGTTGTAATAATAGTAATTTTTGG
The DNA here is from genome assembly GCA_964400655.1 of uncultured Lentimicrobiaceae bacterium. Taxonomy (GTDB): domain Bacteria; phylum Bacteroidota; class Bacteroidia; order Bacteroidales; family F082; genus B16-G9. Next base: position 8,816 of record CAYNVN010000183.1, on the reverse strand, counting down.
TTGAGGTATAAGTGCCATAACCTATGGTGAGGGTTATGCGCGTTGAGTCCACTAAAAAACCGTCGCTTTGAGCCTTACAGTTGATGGTAAGTAAAAGCCCTGTTAAAATAAAAAGTGAAAAAGCAGTTGGTTTCATTACAAAGAATTTGAGAAGATTAGGCAATAATCTTACAAAGGTAGCTTTAAAAAGTAATAAAACCAACCTGCCGGTTTTGTGAATAATTCACAAATTGTGAAATGGTTCTTTTATCAGCCTGCTTCCAGATTTTCGGCATCCGGAAGCAAACCTTCCAACTGTTGCGGGTCGTGAATTAACACCGGAATATGTTGCGGGCAAATCCAATACTGGTTGCCTTTGTAATCAACTCTTACCAAGGGTACTGTCTGTTCGTCTCTTTTGCAAACAAGACAATGTTTTTCGTCGTGATTTTCCATTTAAATAATGTATTTAGATTGTTAAATATTTTCGGGGTGCAAAGATGAAAAAATTGTTTCACAAAACACAATTTCATTTTTTTATCCTGCTCTTTTTTCTAATTTTGGCCTTCCATGCGTTTTAAAGATATTATTGGTCAGGAGGAAGCCAAATCGAAGCTTCTCAGGGCATACAAAGAGGGCCGGGTTGCCCATACACAGCTGTTTCTCGGGCCTGAAGGTTCGGGTGCTTTGCCTTTGGCCATTGCCTTTGGCCAGTATGTTAATTGTACCAACAAACAGGACGACGACAGTTGCGGTGAATGTCCTTCGTGTAAAAAATTTGAAAAGTTTTCGCATCCCGATTTGTACTTTATTTTTCCTTCCAACAAACCGGAGGGCTTTAAAGAAGATCCGTCCTCCGAACTTTATAGTAAACAGTGGATTGAATATCTGCAACAGGTTAACGGTTATGCGGTTCAAAACGACTGGTACTCATTTTTAAACATCGGGAACAAACAGGGCAATATTTATGCCCGCGATGCCAATAACCTGATTAAAGTGTTGGGTTTTAAACCCTACGAAGCAGATTATAAAATTGCCATTATCTGGAAAGCCGAAAAAATGGATGCTGCACCATCAAACAAACTGCTTAAAACTTTTGAGGAACCTCCTGATGACACCCTTATTTTTTTGATAGCCGAACGGTATGAATTGCTGTTGCCAACGGTGCGCTCAAGAGCCCAGCTGGTAAAGGTTCCCAAATTAACCGATGATGATATTCGTGAGTTTTTGATGCGTGAAGCTGATAACGGACAGCTAAACCAATGGGATATTGAAGCTGTTGTTGCCAACGCGGGAGGTAATTTAAGCAGGGCAAAACAACTGTTAACCCAGCCCGATGACGATCATGCCAATTTTGAAAAATTCAGAGAATGGCTGTTGTTGTGTTACAAATTCGACTATCCGGCTATTTTTTCGTTTGTTCAAAACCTGGCTGGTATGGGGCGCGAAAGGCAAAAAAGCTTTTTGCAATACGGTTTAAACGTGGTACATCAAAGTCTTCAGATAAACAGTAACAACGGGCAACTGGTTACCGGCGGTAAAGACGAAAAGGTTTTTTTGAACAACTTTGCCAAATTCATCAATCAGGCCAACCGGGACGATTTTTATAAAGAGCTGAATCAAGCCATTTACCATATTGAGCGAAATGCACATCCCGCCATACTTTTCGGCGATTTGAGCCTCACCCTTGCCATTTTGCTTAACCGGGGGAAAAAAGCCATTTCGGGGCAATAGCAGGGTGTTTGCCTGTTTTTTGCCGGATAAGCACCTGACTTCTTTTTTTGCTTTTTGAGGTATTGCTTTAGGTTGCTTTTTAACCTTTAAAAGCAAGGTATAATTTTGCTACCTTTGTCGGTTGGAATCATCACGAAAATAATGGAAGAAAACATATATAATATACCTGCCGCAACATACGATACCTCTTCACGCGGATGCTGTGTTGCTGCCGGTATCGACAATAAGAAACCGATTAATCAGTTGCGGTGTTGTAAACTCAGCTCCTTCAACTGGCTTAACGAATACAGCAATCCTTTACAGGAAGAAGAACAACATTTTGTGGAGGTACGGTTTAAAAACGATCATAAAGAGTTTTTTAAACATTCGCCCGATTTGTTATTGAGCGAGGGCGATATTGTTGCCGTTGAAGCCGTTTCGGGACACGATATCGGTATTGTGTCATTGACGGGAGAAGCTGTTCTGTTACAAATGAAACGCAAAAAGGCGGATGTTGAAAAAACGGATTTTAAACAGGTTTACCGCTATGCCCGTTCAATAGATATTGAAAACTGGTTTAAAGCCATTTCCCTGGAAAACAAAACCATTTTCAGAAGTCGTGAAATTGCCATGAACCTGGGTCTTGATATGAAAATAAACGATGTGGAGTATCAGGGCGACAAAACCAAAGCTGTTTTTTATTACACTGCCAGCGAGCGGGTTGATTTTAGAGAGTTGATTAAAAAGCTTGCCGAAAGTTTTCATATTCGTATTGAAATGCGTCAGATAGGTGTAAGGCAGGAGGGAGCCAAGCTGGGAGGCATCGGTTCGTGCGGACGTGAACTTTGCTGTTCGTCGTGGATAACCAACTTTAAAAGTGTTTCAACAAGCTCGGCACGCGTTCAGCAGCTTTCGTTAAATCCTCAAAAACTGGCAGGACAGTGCGGCAAACTTAAATGCTGTCTTAACTACGAAGTGGACGATTATTCATCTGCATTAAAAGAATTTCCCGACAACCGGATTAGCCTGCGATCAAAAAAGGGTGAAGCCTTTTACAAAAAAAGCGATATCTTTAAACGGGTGATGTGGTATGCTTATAAAAACGATCCCAACAATATGTTCGCCATCCATATTGATCAGGTAAAAAAGATTATTGATTTGAATAAAAGAAACAGGTTCCCGAAAGATATCGAATCGTTTGCCGTTGAAAAAGATCAGGCAACCAATGTTGAAAATCAGGATTTTGATCAACTCTCAAACTATATTTAGTGGTTTTTACAGGGTGTTTATCGAACTCAATTTTAAGGACTTCATTAAAATAATTAATCGTAGCAAACACAATATTTTAAACTGTTTATCATTAATAACAAAAGACCCATTAAGCATTTACCATGAAGATAGTAAAAAAACTGTTGTTTGTTGTTGCCGCATTGTTGATGTTGAGTTCGTGCGGACAAAGGTCGATTTACGACAAACAGTTTACCGTGGAAAACGGAAAATGGTTTAAAAATAATGCCGTACATTTTGAAGTTAATGTTGAAGACACAACAAAACTTTACGATTACTATTTAATACTCCGGCATAAAACAGATTACCGTTTTAGTAACCTGTATCTTTTTCTATCCACTCAGTTTCCAAATAATAATGTAACCCGCGATACGATTGAATGTATATTAGCCGACGAAACCGGGAAATGGCTGGGAAAGGGCTGGGGCGGTATTAAAGAAGACAATATTTTATTGCGAAAAAATTTAAAATTTCCGCTAAAAGGAAAATATGATTTTTATTTTCAACAGGCCATGCGCCGCGACACGTTAAAAGGAATTGTAAACATCGGCATCAGAATTTCCGAAGCACAGTAGTTTAAAGGCTTATGAGTGAAGAAAAAAAAGTGATTAAACCCAAAAAAAAGATTTTTAATTATCTGGTAAAATTCTGGATGTTATTTTTTGCTTTTATTGCACTGGTTATCCTGTTTTTTTACGGGGTGGCGAGCGGCTGGTTTGGAGAAATGCCCTCTTTTGAAGAGCTGGAAAACCCCAAAAGCAATCTTGCCACCGAAATCTATTCTTCCGACGGAGTTATACTTGGTACCTTTTTTATCGAAAATCGATCAAACATCACCTACCGGCACATCTCTCCCAATCTTATCAACGCTTTAATGGCCATTGAAGATGTCAGATTTAACGAGCATTCGGGCATTGACGAAAAAGCTTTAGGCAGGGTTTTTTACGGCGTGATTACCGGAAAAAGCAAAGGTGGAGGAAGTACACTTACACAGCAACTTGCAAAAAACCTTTTTCCAAGAGGACGGCTTACCAAACCCCAACTGATATTACGTAAATTTCAGGAGTGGGTAACCGCAGCCAAACTTGAAAAATACTATTCAAAAGAAGAGATTATTGCCATGTATCTTAACACGGTATTTTTCGGGCATAACGCATACGGAATTAAACAGGCATCGCGCACCTTTTTTGGAAAAACACCCGATTCGTTAAATCTTCAGGAAGCCGCCTTAATGGCCGGTGTGGTTAATGCCCCAACCCGTTACAGCCCCGTTCTGCATCCCGATAACGCATTGAAAAGACGTAATCTTGTATTGTCGCAAATGGAACGATACGGATTTATCTCATCGCAAACAGCCGACTCGGTAAAACAACTGCCGCTGGGAATCTCAAAATATCATAACTTAAATCATAAACAGGGACTGGCTACCTACTTTCGTGAATATTTAAGAGGGCAGATGAAAAAATGGTGTGCCAACCATTATAAACCCGATGGTACCCCTTATAACCTCTATAAAGACGGGTTAAAAATTTATACAACCATCGATTCGCGTATGCAACGATATGCCGAAGAGGCTGTTCGCGAGCATATTGGCGGTTATCTGCAACCGGCATTTTATAAACACTGGGAAGGCTATACCTATGCCCCTTTTGTTTTTAAAGGAGAGGATGTTGATGTCGCCGAACAGGTTAAAAAATTGATGCTTAGGTCCATAAGACGAAGCGAGCGTTACCGTAAACTTAAAAAAGCAGGCGTTTCGATGGATTCCATACTGAGGTCATTTAAAAAGCCTGCCAAAATGGTGCTCTTTTCATGGAACGGCCCCATTGATACGGTGATGACCCCTTACGACTCAATACGGTACAATAAATTTTTCCTTCATGCAGGCCTGATGTCGATGGAAACAAAAACAGGATTTGTAAGGGCATATGTGGGTGGTATCGATTACAGCTTTTTCCAGTTCGACCACGTTACACAGGGAAAACGTCAGGTAGGCTCTACCTTTAAACCGTTCCTTTATTCATTGGCCATGCAGGAAGGAGAGTTTACCCCCTGTACCAGAATCCCGAATATCTCGTACAGCGTGGAGCTGGGTGACGGTACCTTTTGGACTCCCCGAAACTCCGATACCAAACGCGTGGGTGAGGAGGTAACCTTAAAATGGGCATTGGCCAACTCAAACAACTGGATATCGGCATACCTTATCAGCCGGTTTTCGCCACAATCGGTTATACAGATGGCCCGAAAAATGGGCGTTACCTCTAAAATACCGGCCGTACCCTCCATTGCTCTCGGAACCCCCGACCTGTCACTCTACGAAATGGTGGGGGCCATGAATACCTTTGCCGACAGGGGAGTTTATATTAAACCGGTGTTTGTTACCAAAATTGAAGATAAAAACGGAAATGTTATCGAAGAGTTTGTTCCTGAAAAAACGGAAGCAATGGACGAGGTAACCGCTTATAAGATGCTTAAATTAATGGAAGGTGTTGTGGAAAGCGGAACAGGTATCAGGTTGCGTTATCGTTATGGATACAACAACGAAATAGCCGGTAAAACCGGAACAACCCAAAATCAGTCGGACGGCTGGTTTATGGGCATCACACCTAAACTTACAACAGGGGTTTGGGTAGGTGCCGAAGACAGGTCGGTTCACTTTAGAAGCATCAGACTTGGGCAGGGTGCCAACATGGCGTTGCCCATTTGGGCCATTTACATGAAAAAGGTTTATAACGACCCCTCGCTGGGGATTAAACGTAGCGATACTTTCAGCCCTCCGCTAAAAGATATCTCCATTGAGTTTGACTGCGAAAAAGCCAATGCCAACAGCTCTTCGGATAACGACTTTGATGAGGAAGACCAGTTTTAATTTTTATTCCCGGTTCGATAACGGGATTGCCGGTTACCCCCTCCGTTTAAATCAAAAGAAATAACTATTTTTGCCGCCATGGAAAAAAAAGATATTGTACTGAGCGGAATACGCCCCACGGGTAACCTGCACCTTGGTAACTATTTTGGTGCGGTTAAAAATTTTTTAAAAATGCAGGAAACCAATGAGTGTTTCTTTTTTATTGCCGATTACCACTCCTTAACCACACACCCCAAACCGGGCGACTTACAGGGTAATGTGCGTCAGGTGCTGGTTGAGTATCTGGCCGCAGGACTTGACCCCGAAAAAGCAACCATCTACCTGCAAAGCGACCTGCCCGAAACAGCCGAGCTTTATCTGTTTTTAAACATGAATGCCTATCTCGGTGAGCTGGAAAGGGTAACCACCTTTAAAGAAAAAGCACGCAAACAGCCCGATAATGTTAATGCCGGTCTGCTTACCTATCCCACCTTAATGGCTGCCGATATTTTAATTCACCGCTCGTCGTTTGTGCCGGTGGGTAAAGATCAGGAACAGCACCTTGAAATGACCCGTACTTTTGCCCGCAGGTTTAACCGCATGTACAAAACCGATTATTTTCCCATCCCCAGAGCCTTTAATTTTGGAGATGAACTGATTAAAATACCCGGACTTGACGGTTCCGGAAAAATGGGTAAATCGGAAGGTGAAGGCAACGCCGTATTTTTAGCCGAAGACCCGAAATCAATCCGTAAAAAAGTGATGCGCGCTGTTACCGACAGCGGCCCCACACAGATGAACCAAACCAAACCCGAACCCATCGAAAATCTCTTTACCATATTGAAAGCGGTTTCAACACCCGATGTGGTAGCACATTTCGAAGATCAATACAACAACATGACCATCCGTTACGGCGACCTTAAAAAACAGCTTGCCGAAGATATTATTGCCTTTACGGCTCCTTTCCGCGAAAAGGTAGCGGAGATTTCGGCCAATCAGGATTATATCGATAAAGTGATGAAAACGGGAGCCGAAAAAGCCGGCGAAAGTGCCCGTAAAACGGTAAACGATGTAAGGTCAATCATCGGGTTCAGAAAGTATTATTAGTGAGCTCCAAAACCTGCCTTAAGCGTTGTTGCTATTTTGTAATGAATAAATATCAATTGTTTTTATCCTTTTCCCATGATTGAAAAAAAAGCCTCTTCCATTAAAACCGAACCCGAAAAAACGGTTTTGGTTGGTATCTCTATGGGAAAAGATGGTAAAGATAAGGTTACCGAGTACCTTGATGAACTTGAATTTTTGGTGGATACTGCCGGCGGAGTGGTTGAGGCCAGGTTTGTCCAGAATCTCGACTTCCCGAACCCGAAAACATATGTAGGAACCGGTAAGCTGGATGAAATTGTCAGGTACGTTAAGGCCGCCGAAATCGATATGGTTGTTTTTGACGATGAACTTACCCCTTCGCAAATCCGGAATCTTGAAAAAGCCATTGAAGCCAAAGTGCTCGACCGTACCAACCTGATACTTGATATTTTTGCCAAAAGGGCACAAACAGCACACGCTAAAGTACAGGTAGAGCTTGCTCAATATCAGTATTTGTTGCCCCGGTTAACCGGTATGTGGACCCACCTTGAACGGCAACGCGGAGGTATCGGACTTCGCGGGCCCGGTGAAACCGAAATTGAAACCGACCGCCGTATCATCAGAGATAAAATCGCACTGCTTAAAAAAAAGCTGGAGCAAATAGATAAACAAAAAGCCACTCAACGAAAAAACAGGGGAAAAATGGTGCGGGTTGCGTTGGTGGGTTATACCAACGTTGGCAAATCAACCATTATGAATCTGCTTTCAAAATCGGAGATTTTTGCAGAAAATAAACTGTTTGCCACCCTCGATACCACCGTAAGGAAAGTGGTGATTGAAAACCTTCCGTTTTTGCTTTCCGACACGGTTGGGTTCATTCGTAAGTTGCCGCACGGACTGGTTGAGTCTTTTAAATCAACATTGGATGAGGTTCGCGAATCGGACATTTTGGTGCATGTGGTTGATATTTCGCATCCCGAATTTGAAGACCAGATAAAAACGGTTAATCACACGCTTTCCGAAATCGGTGCCGGCGATAAAGCGGTGATTATGGTGTTTAACAAAATTGATGCTTACCGGTGGGTTGAAAAAGAGGAGGATGACCTGACTCCTTCTTCACGCGAAAACATAACGCTCGAAGAGCTGAAAAACACCTGGATGGCCAAAGAGAATCATCCGTGTATATTTATTTCGGCCAAAACAAAAAACAATTACGACCGGTTTAAAAACCTGCTTTACGAGCACATAAAAAAAGTACACGCCGTAAGGTATCCTTACAACGATTTTCTGTATTAAGCAAATAGTATCTGTAAATTGAAGCCGGGTGCGAGTTAATACAATAGCCATCTCCGCCGAGACATAACTTTCGGTGATAATATTCACACAAAAACATAACTTATGGTGAATGTTTCAGCAAAAAGTATTATCTTTGAAAGAAAAATATGTATTTAAGGTATTTAGAGAAAATAATAGAAAAGCGAATTGGGTCGGGGAAAGCAATTGTTTTAATCGGGCCAAGACAGGTTGGTAAAACAACTTTAATAGAGACAATTCTTAAAAACAAAACGTATTTACTACTTGACGGAGATGATCCCGGAACGAGAACATTATTAACAGAACCCAATACAGAACAAATCCGTTCGATTCTTGGCAGGTATAAATATGTTTTTATTGACGAAGCTCAAAGAATAAAAGGGATTGGGCTTACAATGAAAATAATTACGGATAGATTTAAAGATGTTCAATTATTTACAAGTGGCTCTTCTTCGTTTGATTTATCAAATCAAATAAATGAACCGCTAACCGGACGAAAATGGGAGTATCATTTATTCCCAATCTCGTGGGAAGAATATGAAGAACATCACGGATATTTATATGCTGAACAACAACTTGAAAACAGATT
>CAYNVN010000182.1:0-9629 GCA_964400655.1 uncultured Lentimicrobiaceae bacterium | reverse complement strand
ATGTTCCGGTTGTTCAACATCTTTATCTATCTCCCATCCTTTTACCAAACGCAGGGCATTCCAGATTTTATTGCTGAAATTACGGCCTTGTTCCGAAAGTGCAGGATCGAAAGGGAGGTCGTTACCGGCAGGTGCCGTAAGTAACATACCCACACGAACACCATCGGCACCGTATTGATTAATAAGTTTGATGGGGTCGGGGGAGTTGCCGAGGGTTTTTGACATTTTGCGCCCCAGTTTGTCGCGAACAATACCGGTAAAATATACATTTTTAAAAGGAACCTCGTTACGGTACTCTTTGCCGGCCATAATCATGCGGGCAACCCAGAAAAAGATAATGTCAGGCCCCGTTACCAAATCGTTGGTGGGGTAGTAATAGTTAATCTCTTTATTGTCGGGGTTACGAATGCCGTCGAAAACGCTGATGGGCCATAGCCACGAAGAGAACCAGGTGTCCATTACATCTTCGTCCTGTTTTAGGTCGGCGGCAGTTAGTTGGGGCATATCAAATTCGGTTTTTGCTTTTTCAACTGCTTCCTCTTTTGATTTTGCCACCACCATCTCACCGTTGGGCAAATAGTAAACCGGAATACGTTGTCCCCACCACAACTGACGCGATATACACCAGTCGCGGACATTTTCCATCCAGTGTTTGTAGGTGTTTTTAAATTTGGCGGGATGAAATTTGATTTCATCGTTCATCACCACGTCGAGGGCCGGTTTTGCAAGTTCGTTCATTTTTAAGAACCACTGCAACGAAAGTTTGGGTTCGATAACCGCGTTGGTACGTTCGCTAAAACCGACATTGTGGGTATAATCTTCAATTTTAACAAGATTACCTGCTTTTTCCAGTTCAGGAACAATCTCTTTTTGAACCGTAAAGCGGTCTTTGCCAGTAAATAACCGGGCGGCTTCGTTTAAGGTTCCGTCATCGTTAAAAATGTCGATGGTTTCCAGTTTATGCTTTAAACCGATTTCGTAATCGTTTATATCGTGTGCCGGGGTAATTTTAAGGGCTCCCGTTCCAAACTCCCTGTCAACATATTCGTCGGTAATAACAGGTACGGGCCGGTTAACCAGCGGAACGATAACCTTTTTGCCATGAAACTTTTTAAATCTTTCATCATCGGGATGGACACATACGGCGGTATCGCCCAAAATGGTTTCGGGGCGGGTGGTGGCAATAATGATGTAGTCGTTTTCGCCTTCCACCTGATAACGCAGATAGTACAATTTTCCGGGAACCTCTTTATGGATAACTTCCTCATCGGAAACGGCCGTTTGGGCGCTCGGGTCCCAGTTTATCATGCGGACACCGCGGTAAATAAGCCCTTTGTTGTAAAGGTCGATAAAAACATCAATTACCGATTCGTAAAGATCGGGGTCCATGGTGAATTTAGTCCGGTCCCAGTCGCACGAAGCCCCCAGCTTTTTAAGTTGTTCCAAAATAATACCGCCATGTTTTTCTTTCCATTCCCAGGCGTGTTCTAAAAATTTTTCACGACCAATATCCTCTTTGCTGATTCCCTCTTCTTTAAGTTTGTTTACAACTTTTGCTTCGGTGGCAATGGAGGCATGGTCGGTACCCGGAACCCAGCAGGCATTTTTTCCCTGCATGCGTGCGCGCCTGATCATTACATCCTGTAACGTGTTGTTGAGCATGTGGCCCATGTGTAAAACACCAGTTACGTTGGGCGGAGGTATTACTATGGTGTATGGTTCGCGATCATCGGGCTCCGAATGAAAATATTTTTTTTCCATCCAGTAGCTGTACCATTTTTCTTCGGTATTGGCAGGGTTGTATTTGCCGGGTAAATCCATCTGTCGATATTTTTAATTTTAAGAGGTGCAAAAATAGTAAACAAACGGATATGTCATAAATTTTAATCCGGCAAGGGCATTACAACTCAATTTTCAATCCGTCGTAAGCCATTTCGATAAAACCGGGCAGTTCTTTGTTTACTTCCTTATGAAAACCCATTAGGTGGCTGATATGAGTGATGTATGCTTTTTGAGGACGCAAAAAGTTTAATACGTTAACCGCTTCTTCGAGGTTGTAGTGAGAGAGGTGATGTTTTTTTCGTAATGCGTTTAATACAATAACTTTACAGTCGAGCAGCCGGGCCAGCATGTTACCGGGAATGTAATTGGCATCGGTAATGTATGCAAAATCGCCAATCCTGAAACCTGTAACCTCCATGCTCATGTGCATTACCGGAACAGGAATTATTTTTGTCGCACCCATAAAGAACGGTTTGTCATCTATATCAATTAAATTAAAACTGGGCACACCCGGATAAGGATATTCCTGAAAAGCGTAAGAGTACTCTCTTTTGATCTCCTCCTGATGGGCAGGAGCTGCATAAATATCCATGGCTTTTCGTTGCAGGTAGTTGTATGAACGTACGTCGTCGAGTCCGCCGATATGATCTTTGTGACTATGGGTAATCAGTATGGCATCAAGGTGGTTAACACGGTTTTTAAGCATCTGATACCTGAAATCAGGGCCGGCATCAATGGTAAATGATTTATCGTCGGTTTCTATCAATATTGAGGTTCTGAGGCGTTTGTCGTGAATGTCGTTGCTCCGGCATACATCGCACGGGCATGCAACCACCGGTATTCCCTGTGAAGTTCCTGTTCCTAAAAAGGTGATTTTCATAAACTAACAGATAAATTTTTATAATCGTCAAAGGTAATTGATAAAATAACCACATAAGTAATAAATCTTTTTAATTTTACAATTCATTTTTCAAAACCAACATTTAATGAAAACAACTATCGACGGAACCGGAGTTGCCATTGTAACTCCCTTTCATAATTATGGAACGGTGGATTTTACTTCGCTGGGAGCAATTATTGAACACATCATTAACGGAGGTGTTGATTTTATTGTGGCACTGGGAACAACAAGTGAGGCGGCAACCCTTAGCCGTGATGAAAAATATGCGGTTGTTAATTTTATTAAGGAAACGGTTAGCGGAAGAGTACCTATTGTTGTAGGTTGTGGAGGAAACAATACCCATGCCGTGGTTGATATGATTAAAGAGCTGGAGTTTGATGGTGTTGATGCTATTTTATCGGTGGCACCTTATTACAATAAACCCAATCAAAAGGGGATTTACAACCATTTTAAACTGATTGCGGGAGCAAGTCCCGTACCGGTTATTTTATACAATGTTCCGGGACGTACCGGTTCAAACATTACCGCCGAAACCACTTTGAGGCTGGCAAAGGAGTTTGGTAACATCATGGCGGTTAAAGAGGCATCGGGTAACATGGGACAGGTAATGAAAATATTGAGAGACCGCCCGGAGGGTTTTAAAGTGTTTTCTGGTGACGATGCGTTAACCTTTCCGATGATGACGATGGGGGCCGACGGTGTGATTTCGGTGGCTGCCATGGGATACCCCAAAGAGTATTCGGAAATGGTTAGGTTGCTTAAGAAAAAGAAATATGATCAGGCATTAAAAATACATTTCTCACTGCTCGATTTTATTGATGCCATTTTTGCCGACGGAAATCCTGCCGGCATAAAAGCCGCTTTAAGTATGATGGATTTGGTGAAAAACAATTTGCGATTACCTCTTGTAAAAGTCAACAAAGCATTACAGGTTCAGTTACAACGTATCATCTCATCTTATCAAACACCTTTGTAATTATGAAACATTATGTTTTCCTCTTTTTAATTCTTTTTTTATCGGTAATCGGTTTTGCTCAAAACAGTGAATTTGATAAAGCAAAGGATTGTCTTGACAGTCACGGTGAAGTGTTTTTAAAAATATTGTCAAACCGTTCGTCTGAAATTTTCGCTGAAGTTGACAAGTTGGTTTATATCGACAAAATTACCGATGACGGAATGTTGGCGTATGCCAACAAAAAGCAGTTTGACAGGTTTGTAAAAACCGGTTTAAAATATAGGGTATTAACACCTCCGTCCATGTTGCGTGAACCCAAAATGCTAAATGATAAATCTCTTAAAGATATTGATGATTGGGATTTTTATCCAACCTATGAGCAATATGTAAGCATGATGCAGGATTTCGTGTCCGATTATCCCGGTTTGTGCGAACTTGTCAGCATCGATACCCTAAGCAGTGGAAGAGAAATATTGTTTATTCATATTAATAATGATTTAACAACCGCACAAAACGAACCTGAGTTTATGTACACCTCCACCATGCACGGTGATGAAGTTACAGGATATGTGTTGATGTTACGTTATATCGATTATCTGTTATCAAATTACGGTACCAATACCCGGATTACCAACCTGGTGGATAATATTGATATTTGGATCAATCCGCTGGCCAATCCCGACGGAACTTATCATGGCGGAAACAATACGGTTTACGGAGCCACCCGTGCCAATGCCAACGGAGTTGATTTAAACAGAAATTATCCTGATCCTGATGCAGGACCTCATCCCGACGGGAACCCTTATCAACCCGAAACCAAAGCCTTTATGGATTTTGCCGAAGCACACCATTTTGTTATGTCGGCCAATTTGCATGGTGGTAGCGAGGTGGCTAACTACCCGTGGGATACATGGTCGAGGCTGACCGCCGATAACGACTGGTGGTATTTTGTTTCGAGGGAGTTTGCCGATACCATACACCAGTATGCCGCACCGGGATATTTTACGGCACTTAATAACGGAGTTACCAACGGATATGCCTGGTACACCATCACAGGTGGCAGACAGGATTATATGAACTATTTCAGGTATTGCCGCGAGGTAACGTTGGAATTATCGGACGAAAAGACACCGCCTGCTTCACAGCTTCCCGATTTTTGGGATTATGATTATCGTTCGTTCCTTAATTATATGGAGGAATCAACTTTCGGGGTAAGGGGTGTTGTTACCAATGCAAAAAACGGAAACCCTATTGAGGCTAAAGTTTATATTACCGGTCATGACATGGATAACTCGGAAGTATATTCGGCTTTGCCGGCCGGAAATTATCACCGGATGCTGAAAGCAGGTACGTATGATATTACCTGTTCGGCATATGGGTTTATTCCGCAAACCATACCGGTAACGGTTAGCGACGGGCAGGCAACCGTTCAGGATGTTCAACTGCAACCTAAAGGGGTGGTGTGGGCAGGATTTTATGCTTCCGATACCATGATCAGTGCAGGAAATCCGGTTGATTTTTTTGATATTTCGTATGGAGACAGCATTGTGTCGTGGCAATGGAGCTTTCAGGGTGGCGATCCCGCAACATCCACCGAACAAAATCCTCAGGGTATCGTTTACAATGAGCTGGGGCAATTTGACGTTTCATTGACGGTGACAGATTCAAGTGGCGTACAAAGCGAGCTGACCAAACAGGGATACATTACGGTTTCCGAAGAATTTATTATGCAGAACGGTACTTTTACCGTTTGCAATGGTAATTTTTTCGATTCGGGAGGGGCTTATGCCAATTACAGCGATAATGAAGATTTTGTTATGACCTTTCTTCCCGCCACTGCCGGAGCTATGTTGGTGGCTGATTTTGTTGGTTTCGACGTTGAATATAATGCGGTTTGCGATTGGGATTACTTAAAAATATACAATGGCAGTTCTACAAGCAGTATGCCGCTGGGAATTTATTGCGGTACGGATAGTCCGGGTAAAATAACTGCTACCAACGACGAAGGCGCACTCACCTTTAAGTTTCACTCCGACGGGATGACAACACGGCCGGGCTGGCATGCCGTTTTGAGTTGCGATACAAGTGTGGGAGTTGATGAAAATATGATGCAGACGGTTAGAATCTTTCCTAATCCGGCAGAAAATATAATTACAATCAACAGCAAAGAAGTTATAGATGGTTATGAGATTTCGGATGTGTCGGGCAAGGTGATTATGAGTCGGGTTAATATAAGGGAAAACAAGATGGTGCTGAATATTTCGGAATTGCCCGAAGGAATATATTTTTTGAAAATCCGGCAAGAGACCGGATCGTTTGTAAAAAAGATAATTAAGCGGTAGGGAAGTTTTGGGGTGAGAAGCTTAGAGCTGCCTGCCCGAATGTTCTGGCAAGAATAGGCGGGGTTGCTTGGTGCTTGTTGCTGGTAAGTTCAAGGTTTGGAGGTTTAAAGTTTGAAAGTTTGAGCTACCACAAAGGCGCAAAGGCGCAGAGCAAACCTTTTCGGTCGGATGAAAGCTTGCGTCCCGATAGTTATCGGGGGGAGTCCGGAAAGGTTGAGAAGGTTTAGCTTGTTGCTTGATGCTCGTTGCTTGTTTGCCCCTGCCGCAAGCCCCTGCGTCATTCCGAGGGAAGCGAACCCGAAAGCTTTCGGGGAGCGACGAGGAATCTCCCGGGTATTATCCTGCCCCTTATGCAAAAGGAAATTCGGTCGTTCAAAGCGGGGGATTCCCGCCTGCCGGCAGGGCAGGTCTCCTCCTTCGTCGTCGAAATGACGGAGAAAAGAAAGGTCGTTCCTCCCTCGAAATGACGGACTAATAAATGAACGACGTAGTTTTGGTATTATTTATTTTGAAATTGGAATTTACCCGCCTGCCGGACGGGCAGGTTTGAGATTTGGTGCTTGTGTTTTGGAATTTACTCCAAGTACTCCAAACTCTAGCGCACTTTAGGCACTCTAAGTACTTTGGCGCACTCCCAACTTCAAAAGCCTTCCCGCTTCTTTCTTTCGGGTAAAAAAGTGAGTTGCGAAACAATTAATCCCGCCAGCATAATGGCTGCACCTAACCCTTTTCTAAAGGTTAAGGTTTCGCTTAAAAGCAGCCAGCCTCCCAAAACGGCAAATACCGATTCCAGACTTAAAACAATGGCTGCTTTGGAGGGCTCTACATTGCGCTGCCCCGTTACCTGTAACGTATAAGCCACTCCAATTGACATTATCCCGCCATATAAAACCGGATAAAGCGCATCCGTCACCATAACCCATCTAATCTCTTCAAACACAAAGGCCACCGCCATGTTTAAAACGGAGCCAACCGCAAACTGAACAACCGACAGAAGCAATACGTTGGTTTTTGGTGCATAATGGCCGATGATAATAATATGAATTGCCCAAAAAAGGGCGCTGATAAGTACCAGCCCGTCACCGGGAGCCATTTGAAATCGCCGGTTGATGGAGAGCAGCCAAAGCCCGATTACCGCAAGCAGTGCCCCAATCCACACCTCACGGTTGATTTTATGTTTTAAGAAAAATCCCAGAAAAGGAACAATAATGATATACAAACTCGTAATAAATCCTGCATTACCGGCGGTTGTTTTTACAATACCCACCTGTTGAAAAGCAGCAGCAACAAAAACAACCACTCCCAGCAAAATCCCTCCTTTAACCGTAAAACCGATATCGCTGTTTTTGGTGGTTGTGCCGAAAATATGTTTTTGGAACATCAGCAGCGGCAATAACGAAACAGCACCCAGAGCAAACCTTATTCCGTTAAAAGCAAACGGGCCCATATACTCCATTCCTGCTTTTTGCGCAACAAACGCAGTTCCCCATATAATGGCTGCCAACAACAGTAAAAAAATGTGCTTCATAAACCGGTTGTCAATTTTTCTTAAAGATTTCAAGCCAGCTGTCGGCATAAATCATAGGCTTCAACAACGAAGCCACCGGCTTTTTAACAATCTCTTTTGCCGTGGGAAGCAGTGCTATCATTTGCGGTAATGCTCCAAAAGCCATACCCACCGACTGATAAAACCTGCCCACGCCCGCTTTGTATAAAAACGCTTTAACCCTTTCGTTCTTCAACTCCACACTTAAGGCCGAAAAGGCAATTACCACAAACATCGCCCTTATGATCATCTCCAGCCCTACAATAAATCCGTCATAACTTATGCTGATGCCTTTTGTGCTGTCGGTTTCCCAAAACAGTGCCGACAACAATACGATGATTATCAACTGCGACCAAAAAACCGGTTTTCGCAACCGCCTCATCGCTTTTCGGTAACGATAGCCGAATAATAAAATATAAACTCCCGAGAAGAGAGAGCCTGTTAAAATACCTTTGTAATTAAACAAAAACAATCCTGTGGGAATGGCCAGTAAATGAATCCACAGCAGCGCAACATTTGGTTTCAATATGCCGGAAATTTCAAAAAACTCTTTCTCTTTAATGCCTTTCTCAAATACATCGGCGGGGATGTCGGCCCGCAAAGCAAGCGATCTTTTTCCAAGTAAATAGCCGAGTATGCCGGCCAAAATTCCGGCAACGGTATATACAGCCAACAGCGCAACAAGGATATTAACAGGATCGGCCTCATTTATCCCAAACTGCTTCAGTGCAAAATTGATAACATTTACATATACTTTGATGATGTCAAAACCGTAAAGGATGATGACGCTTACTATTTTATGCAGCAGGGCACTGGAAAGGCTTAAAATTCCGGCAACAGAAACCGATAAAAGAGAATTGCCCGCCATTAACAGGATCAGCTCAATCAAAGCGGCTTCCGTAAGAATTCCCGTCATCGGGCCGAGAATAATGGCACTCGGTGAAACCGATTTCATAATGGCAGTAATAAATCCCGCCCGGATGATCAGTCCTTTTTGCGGCCACAACTGATAAAAACCGATAAGCAGTACCGTACCCGCAAATGCCAAAACCGAACCTGCAAAAGGCAATCGTGTGTTATGTAAAAAACTTCCCACAATAATTTCCATGGAAGCCCACAACCCGCCCACAACCGAGGCTTTTAACCAAATATTTTGGGGATTAACGTTTTTTTTCATCCGATACGATTTTTTCGGCGGTTTCCAAATCTTCGGGACGGTTGATATTTAAAAACAGATAATCGGCTTTAAAAGGCAGCAGATGATCCGTCAAAACCGATTTAAACCTGACCTTTTTAAATAAGCTGATGAGTTTATACTCTTCCCTGTTGATTGCCTGTTTTATGTCTCCCAGTACGTTGGTGGCATAATAGGTGCTTAACGGTTCAATTAAAAAGGTGTGATGGGCAGGTGCAACAATTTGCTCGTTCTGTACCTGTTGCAGCAGATGACGCAATAAAATGGTTCCTACAAAAGGCGTATCGCACGACAATACCAGATTGTGCTGTGTTGAAGAATGCTTTAAACAGGTATAGATACCTCCCATCGGGCCAATATCTTTAATTTCATCAGCAATAACGGGAATATTGAAGCGGGCATATTTTTCGGGAAAATAATTGGCACTGATAATAAGATTGTCACAAAGAGGTTTCAAAGCTTCGATGGCATACGAAACAAGGGTTCTGCCGTTAAACTCACAAAGACCCTTCTCTTTTCCCATGCGGCTGCTTTTGCCTCCGGCAAGAATAATGCCCGTTAACTCCTCCTTTATTATCATCGGGAGCAAATTTATTGAATCCACCCGAACAAACAGTTTAAATATGGAGAAATGTAAATAAAAAATTCCCCGCATCTCCTCCCTCTTAACTTCTCAACTTCTGAACCTCTGAACTTCTCAACTTCTCAACTTCTGAACCTCTGAACCTCTGAACTTCCCAACTTCTCAACTTCTCAACTCCTCAAAATCATAAATCAAAAATTTGCAATCATAAATCAGAGTGCCTAAAGTGCGCTAAAGTTTGGAGTGCCTAAAGTTAAAACTACGGCGTTCATTTATAAACTCGTCATTTCGAGGGAGGAACGACCTTTTCTTTCTTCGTCATTCT
>CAYNVN010000181.1:0-20348 GCA_964400655.1 uncultured Lentimicrobiaceae bacterium | reverse complement strand
AAAACATATCTTTGCAAAAAGAAAATCAAAATGTATATCAGGGAAGTTGCTAAAAAAATAGACAGCCATCTTAACAATCCGGAAGTAATTTTATTATTTGGCGCACGGCAGACCGGCAAATCTACTTTATTGGAAATGTTGGCGGAAAAGCATAAAGCATTTAAAATAATAAACTGTGAACACCCCTCTAATTATCAAATATTAACCAGTCGTGATATGCCGGGTATTGAAGCATTGTTTGATAACAGTAAAATTATTGCTTTTGATGAAGCACAGGTAATTCCTGAAATTGGAAAGATTTTAAAGCTGATTTTCGATGACAAAAGGTTTTCTGTAAAACTGATAGCAACCGGTTCAAGTAGTTTTGACCTGTCAAATAAAACAGGTGAACCGTTAACAGGACGTAATTTTTCGTTTTCGCTTTATCCCCTTTCCTTAAGAGAGATATATGAAACCAACGGCTGGCAATTTGTTTTAGAAAACTTATCACGATTATTGATTTACGGTTCCTATCCGGGGGTAATTGATTTGCCGCTTAAAGAGAAAAGAATGAAATTATTATCATTAACGGGTGATTATCTGTTTAAAGATATTTTTAAATTCGAAAATCTCAGAAATCCTGATGTACTTCTAAGGCTGTTAAAAGCATTGGCGTTACAAATTGGCAATCTGGTTTCATATTCCGAGTTGGCAACATTGCTGGGTATATCAAAGGAAACAGTTATGCGTTATATTGAACTGCTGGAAAAAAGTTTTATCATTTTCAGGCTTGGTTCATTTAATAGAAATTTACGAAATGAACTTAAAAAAAGACAAAAGATATACTTTTACGACACAGGTATTCGTAATGCCGTATTAAACAATTTTGCAGCACCTGATGAAAGAAATGATATGGGTGCTATTTGGGAAAATTACTGCATTTCGGAAATCAAAAAAATTATAGACTACAGAGAACGATTTAGCAATACCTATTTTTGGAGAACATACGATGGTGCTGAAATTGACCTTGTTGAAGAGGTTGACGGGAAAATAACAGCCTATGAATTTAAGTGGAACCCAAAAAGAAAACCTTCAATACCAAAATCATTTTCTGAAAAATACGATATAAATGATTTTATTGTTTTATCACCCGACAATTTATATTTATTAAAATGAAAAAAATATTATTTACCTTATTTTTAGGGCTATTGCTTACGGCAGCTAATGCCCAGCATTTCCCTTTTCCTCAACATACAAACTATCACACCCACATAAAACCCCGGCAGTTTACACAGGACGAGCTTGACAATCAGGTTAGGTCGTACTATGATGCCTGGAAAGCAAAATATCTTATCAACGGTTGTGAGCCTGATCAATATTATGTGTTTTTTGATGAGGGAAACACCGTTACCGTTTCCGAAGCCATGGGATACGGAATGATGATCGTTCCGCTGATGGCCGGTTATGATCCGGAAGCAAAAACCATTTTCGACGGTTTGTTTCGATATTTCAAGGCTCATCCAAGTCATATTTCTCCTCATTTAATGGCTTGGAAACAAATTACCGGATGTGTTAATTCCGACGGTCCCGATTCTGCCTCCGACGGTGATATCGACATAGCTTTCGGGTTGTTGCTTGCCCATGCCCAGTGGGGAAGCGGGGGTGCCATCAATTATTTTCAAGAGGCTGTGCTGGTAATTAAAGACCTGATGGGTGAAAATGCTTCAAAAGGCGATATCAATCAGGATTATTATACGGTTAAGCTTGGCGACTGGGTTGACGGCGGGAACTATATGAAAGGTACCAGAACTTCCGATTTTATTATGGACCATTTCCGGGCATTTGAGTGCGCCGTTAAAGATTCCGGCTGGAATTTTGTTGTTGACAAATGTTATAACCTGATCGACCAAATGCAAACAGGCTATAGTCCTCAAACCGGATTGTTGCCCGATTTTATTGTTGATGTGGATGGTGATGCTCAACCGGCACCCCCCAATTATCTGGAAGGTGATTTGGATGGAAATTATTCCTATAACGCCTGCCGCGATCCGTGGCGTTTGGCAACCGATTATCTGATTTTTGGCGATGAACGGGCAAAAGAGGCCGTGTTAAAAATCGATAACTGGCTGTTGGAGTCAACCGGAGGCAGCACCAACAATATCCATGCAGGCTATTACCTTGACGGAAGTGTTGCGGCAAGCTGGAGTGATAACTCGTTTACGGCTCCTTTTACAGTAGGTGCCATGCTCGACACCTCCAATCAGCAGTGGCTGGATAAACTTTATGCCCGTATATTGTTGGCTAATACGGCTAACGGCGGTTATTACGACAATACGTTAAGGCTGTTATCCATGATCACCATTTCGGGAAATTACTGGGTTCCTTCGTGTGATATATTAAACGGTATAACCGGTTTGCATAAAGAACAGAAGCGTTTGTTTAATGTATATCCTTCCGTTTCAACCGGAAATTATACGTTGCATGTCGATTCGCAGTTTGAAAACCAAAACCTGAATCTGTATGTTTACAATATACAGGGTAAAATGGTGGAACACAACAACGCAGCTTCCGTTTCGGGCAACAAACTTGATTTACGGTTTTTACCCCCGGGCATTTACTTTGTTTCCGTTGTATCGGGTACCCACTGTTATTTGGGAACCCAAAAGTTAATAAAACAATAACGGTCAGTTGTTTTTTATCAACTTCATTTCATCAAGCAGATAGCCGGCTCCGGCATATTTGTCGAGGATAAAGAGGAAATAACGAATATCAAGGGTGATGTTGCGGCACATTTTAGGGTCGTACATCAAATCGCTCATGGTTCCTTCCCAGCAGCGATCGAAATTTACCCCTATCAGCTGGCCGTCGGCATTGAGTACGGGACTTCCCGAATTGCCGCCGGTGGTATGATTACCGGCAATAAAGCAAATGTGCATTTTACCGTCGGCTCCGGCATATTGTCCGTAATCTTTGTTTCGGTAAAGTTCTTTTAACCGCTCTTCCACCACATAATCGTAAATATCGGGGTTCTCTTTCTCCATGATTCCTTCCAGCGTGGTGGTGTAGTCGTATTCCACCGCATCTTGTGGTGAGTAGCCGTTTACTTTGCCGTAAGTAACACGAAGGGTAAAATTGGCATCGGGGTAAAACGTTCTGCCCGATTCCATTTCCATTTGTCCTTTCATATACAGGCGCATCAAACTGTCGATGGTTCCGTTAACCGATGCCCTTGGTTGCTGTACCTTTTCTTTATACAACCCCATTATGTCAAGTGCCATTTGATATGCGGGATCTTTTAGCAGCTTTTTGTAATCTTTACGTTTGTAATTTTTTAAAAAGCCGGTTAGCTTATCTTCATCGTCAAGAAAACTTTTTTCAAAAACAAAATCGGCATATTTTTCATAATCATCTTTGTATTTTTTACCGATGGTATTAAAAAATGCCGGTTTGTAAGTACTGCTCATGTTTGCATCATACAGTTCCAGCATGGCAGCCATCACCTCTTTGTCGATGGGTTTGTAATAATCTTTGAAAAAATGAGCTGCATAACGCTGCAATTTTTCCGTTTCCGCTTTTAAATCTTTTTCCGGTATTTGTTTGTCCCGGCTCATTTTTACCAGTTTTTCGAAGCTCCGCGAAAAACCGACCAGTTCAATGGCAAGTCCCGCTTCCACCACATAATCATAGGCAAGGTTATAAGGTTCCAGCTGTGAATAGGCGGTTTTAAAGGAAGGAAGGAGGTCGCCATAATCGCGTTGCAGTTCGGGCGATGAGTTTGCCCATTTTTGAAATGCTTTTTCAAAGTTCTCTTTTTTTTCAATTCCGTGAAGCCGCTTAATTCCACGGGTTTCGCCAATCATCTTTTTCCAGTAGTTGGCAACGCGTGCATCTTTTGAAGCATACTGAATACGTACTTTCGGGTCGCCGGTTGAATATTTATTAAAAATATCCAGACGTGTTTGGCGCAGTTTTATTTTTTGAGGATTTTCGATTTCGGTAATCAGCCTGAGTGCGTAAGAGGGCAGGTACTCGTTGGTGCGTGCCGGATATCCGAATACAAAGGTGAAATCATTTTCATCAATACCTTTAAGCGAAATGGGGAAATAAAACTTTGGCTGATAGGGTATATTGTCTTCCGAATATTCGGCCGGTTTGCCGTCAGTGCCCACATATATTCTGAAAAGCGAAAAATCGCCGGTATGACGGGGCCACATCCAGTTGTCGGTATCGCCGCCGAATTTACCAATGTTTGAAGGTGGAGCACCCACCAGACGTATATCTTTAAAGGTTTCGGTAACAATCATATAATATTGGTTTCCTTTGAAAAAGGATTTGATTTTTGCCTGATATTCCGACCCGGCTTCAAATGTTTCAACAATATTTTTGCTGTTTTCGGCTATTTTGGCTTCACGCTGCTTTTCGGTCATATCGTCGGTAACACCTTCCAGAACCTGTGCGGTAACCTCTTCCATTTTTATCATCAGGGTGGCGGTAAGCCCGGGATTAACCAGCTCTTCACTTTTGTTCATGGCCCAAAAGCCGTTGGTAAGGTAGTCGTGTTCAAGCGAACTGTGTTTTTGAATGGCACCGAAACCGCAATGGTGGTTGGTTAACAACAGCCCGTCTTTCGATATAATCTCCGAAGTGCATCCGCGCCCGAAAAGCAAAATGGCATCTTTAAGGCTGGAGTGGTTTATGGAATAAATATCATCGGCAGTGATGTTCATGCCCATGGCTTTCATCTGTTTTTCGTTAAGCTGTTTCAGCAGCATGGGTATCCACATACCTTCGCCGGCAATTGTAATATTACTGATTAACAGCGACAAAAGAAGGCTAAAAACGATTGATCGGAGTTTCATAATTTGTTGATTTTGATAAAAAGGTAAAAGTATTAAAAAAGCGGTTATTAACGGTGATTTTGTAAAACACAGAACCGGAATTGGCCAAATCAAATTATTATATTTTCAAATCCTGATAATCTGTTAATTTAGTTTGATTTCAGATATGTGGTTTTAAAGAATTATTACTTTTGTTTATTATTTCACAACTGATGAAAGAGAAAACAAATGAAAAAAGAAAACAGCTTATTTAATGAGTTTCCGCCTGTTACAACCCAACAATGGGAAGCGAAAATCATTAAAGATTTAAAAGGTAAACCTTACGAAAAGCTGATTAGAAAAACAGCCGAAGGGTTTCAAATAAAACCGTTTTATCGCGAAGAAGATTTAAGCAACATACCTTATCTGCATAACCGGCCGGGTACTTTTCCCTTTGTGCGGGGAAAAAACAGAACCAAAAACCGCTGGCTGGTACGTCAGGATATTAAAGTAAATGATATCTATAAAGCCAACGTTAAAGCCCTTGATATAAGGATGCGCGGGGTTGATGCGTTAGGATTTATTTTTCAGAAAGGACTAAATCCGGATGAAAAGGATTTGGAAAACCTGATGGAAAACATCCGTTCCGATATTATGGAAATTAATTTTTCGGGAGGAGATGAATTAAAAATAGTTACCGCATTTGATAAACTGGCCAAAAAATATAACCGCGACCTGCAAAAAGTTAAAGGCTCGATAAATTACGACCCGCTGGGAACCCTTTCGCTAACAGGCCGTTTTCAAAATAATGAAACAGAGGATTTTCAAAAACTAACCGCGCTTTTTAAAGCGGGCAAACATCTGCCCGGTTTTCACTTAATAACCGTAAATGCACACATTTTCCACAATAGTGGCGGAGGGGTTGTTAGCGAACTGGCCTATGCCCTGGCCATGGGTGCCGGATACCTCACCTATCTTACCGATAATGGCCTCTCCGTAGATGAGGTTGCGCCTAAAATCAGATTCCATTTTGCCATTGGTTCGGAATATTTTATGGAAATTGCCAAATTCAGGGCTTTTAAACTTTTATGGGCAAAAGTGGTTAACGCTTACGGTCTTAACAATGCAAAATATGCTTCGGCTTACATTCATGCTTCCAACTCGGTTTGGAATAAAACGGTTTACGATCCTTATGTTAACATGCTGCGAACCACTACCGAAACCATGTCGGCACTTATTGCAGGAGTTGACAGTTTAACCGTGCTCCCGTTTGATGCAACCTACAATATGCCTGATGATTTTTCGGAACGTTTTGCCCGTAATCAACAGTTAATATTAAAGGAAGAGTCTTATTTCGACAAAGTTACCGACCCGGCTGCAGGATCGTATTATATTGAAAACCTTACCCTTGAACTGATTCGTCATGCCTGGAAACTGTTTTTGGAAACGGATGGGCAGGGGGGATATTTACAAAGTTTTAAAAAAGGATTGATTCAAAACAGAATTAAAGACGAAGCGGCTGCAAAAGACAGAAACATTGCCTTGCGGAAACAATCGGTTTTGGGTGTTAATCAATATCCGAACATTACCGAACGATTGGAGCGGTTGAATGACGAATCTGTTCTGTATGCAACAAAAACCGTTAACAATACCGTTGCCGAACCGCTTTTGCAATATCGCGGAGCCATGGCCTTTGAGCAGATGAGGTATAAAACCGACCAGTATGCCAAAAACAATCCCCGTCCGAAAGTGTGGATGTTTACTTTCGGAAATCTTGCCATGCGAAGGGCAAGAAGCCAGTTTGCAGGCAACTTTTTCGGAGTGGCGGGATTTGAAATTATTGATAACCCCGGATTTAACACGGTGGCCGACGGTATTGCCGCCGCCAAAAAAGATAAACCTGATATTGTTGTGCTATGTGCATCGGATGAAGATTACAAGCTATGGGCCAAAGAGGCTTTTGCCGCTTTAAAAGATGAGTTTATTGTTGTACTGGCAGGTTATCCGGCAGAGCTTGTTGAAACATTAAAAAACATGGGAATGGAAAACTTTATTCATGTTAAAAGCAATGTTTTAGATGAATTGAACCGGTACCGGCAGATGATTGGAATTGAAAAACAGCATTAATAATTTACGATAAAAATTTACAGTTGTTTAAAATATAACAGCACAAGAGTAACAATTAGCAGCTTAAATAAAATAAAATGAAACCAAACTTTAACAATATAGATTTGACCAACATTCCTTCGGATAATTTGCCGTTGGATGAATGGGAAAAGCAACATCAGGTAAATTCCGGATGGGAGACTCCGGAACACATAAAGGTAAAACCGGTTTTTACTCCGGAGGTGAAAAAAAACATGAAACATCTTGAATTTGCCGCCGGACTGCCGCCTTTTTTGCGCGGCCCCTACTCTACCATGTATGTTACCCGTCCGTGGACAATCCGCCAGTATGCCGGTTTCTCAACGGCTGAAGAATCCAATGCTTTTTACCGGCGCAATCTGGCTGCAGGACAAAAAGGCCTTTCGGTTGCTTTCGACCTGGCAACCCATCGCGGCTACGATTCCGATCATGAGCGAGTGGTGGGCGATGTGGGAAAAGCAGGTGTGGCCATCGATTCCGTCCTCGATATGAAAGTGCTTTTTAACCAGATTCCGCTGAACAAAATTTCAGTATCCATGACCATGAACGGAGCCGTGTTGCCGGTAATGGCCTTTTACATTGTTACGGCCCTGGAGCAGGGAGCCAAAATGGAAGAACTGGCAGGAACCATCCAAAACGATATTTTAAAAGAGTTTATGGTTCGTAATACTTACATTTATCCGCCGGCACCTTCCATGCGTATTATCTCCGATATTTTTGAATATACTTCGCAAAATATGCCCAGGTTCAACAGCATTTCCATCTCGGGTTATCATATCCAGGAGGCGGGAGCCACGGCCGATATTGAACTGGCATATACGCTGGCCGACGGGCTTGACTACATCCGTACCGGTTTGAAAGCAGGACTTAAAATCGATCAGTTTGCTCCGCGACTCAGCTTTTTTTGGGGATTGGGAATGAACCATTTTATGGAGATTGCCAAACTACGTGCCGGCCGCATGCTGTGGGCTAAAATTGTGAAACAGTTCAATCCGGAAAATCCAAAATCAATGGCACTGAGAACCCACACCCAAACTTCGGGATGGAGTCTTACGGAACAAGATCCGTTTAATAATGTGGCACGAACCTGTATCGAAGCCATGGGTGCCGCTTTGGGCGGAACCCAGTCGCTGCACACCAATGCCCTGGATGAGGCCATTGCACTGCCCACCGATTTTTCGGCACGCATTGCCCGTAATACTCAAATCTATATTCAGGAAGAAACCGGTATTACAAAAAATGTTGACCCGTGGGCCGGCTCCTATTATGTGGAGTACTTAACACATGAACTGGCCGAAAAAGCATGGAAACTGATTGAAGAGGTAGAAGAGATGGGCGGCATGGCAAAAGCCATTGAAACGGGACTTCCCAAAATGCGTATCGAAGAAGCGGCTGCCCGTAAACAGGCACGTATTGATGCCCATAAAGATGTAATTGTGGGAGTAAATAAATATCGTCCCGATAAGGAAGAACCGCTGGATATCCTTGAAGTGGACAACACGGCGGTACGGCTGTCGCAAATAGAGCGGCTCAACAAGCTGAAAGCCGAACGTGATAATGATGCCGTTCAAAAATGTTTGGATGCCATTACCCGTTCCTGCGAAACAGGTGAAGGAAATTTATTAGCTTTGGCCGTTGATGCAGCACAAAAACGGGCTACGCTGGGTGAAATATCCTACGCCTGTGAAAAAGTTTTCGGGAGGTATAAAGCAGTGATTAAATCAATTTCAGGAGTCTATTCGGCCGAAGCGGGCAATGACAAGGAGTTTAAAAAAGCCCGTGAACTGGCCGATAAATTTGCCGCCCTTGAAGGGCGCAGGCCGCGTATTATGATTGCCAAAATGGGGCAGGATGGTCACGACCGCGGAGCCAAAGTGGTAGCCACCGGCTATGCCGATATCGGCTTTGACGTGGATATGGGCCCCCTGTTTCAAACACCCGCCGAAGCAGCCCGCCAGGCAGTGGAAAACGATGTGCATATTCTCGGCGTTTCGTCGCTCGCCGCCGGACACAAAACCCTGGTTCCGCAGGTTATGGAAGAGCTGAAAAAACTGGGCAGAGAAGATATTATGGTGATAGTAGGAGGCGTGATTCCGCACCAGGATTATCAGTTTTTGTACGATGCAGGGGTGGTGGCCATTTTCGGCCCAGGAACCAAAATTTCCGAAGCCGGTATTAAAATGCTGGAACTGCTTATTGAAGCAAGAGAATAACACAACCGGCAAAAAAAGTACCGTAATATTCCTGTTTTCAGGGTTTCTCCGGTTTTTGTATTTTTATCACCTCCTTTTTTTGAGCAGGTAAAACAGCATTTACCGCTCATACTCTTAAATATATTTATATGCGTAAATATTTACTATTATTTTCGATGCTATTATTAATTGCTTCGCTAACTTTTGCTCAGGATAGTTTAAGAAGTAAAAAAGTAAAAAAAGAGGTTCGTAAAACCGGCTGGACAGTACTTCCTTTTCCTATTATTACTTTTGATACCGACCTTGGAATTGAAATGGGATTATCGGGTACGGCGGTGAATTTCGGAGACGGGAAAATATATCCCAAATATTACCACATGATGTCGATTTCGGGTTCTGTTTATACCAAAGGAAGCGCTACATTTTTATTCAGCTACGATTCCGACCACCTTATAAAAGGTTACAAAACCCTGTTTGATGTGGCATATCTTCCGGACATGGCATACGATTTTTTCGGTTTCAACGGATACGAAGCCGTTTACAACGAAAAATGGAGATACGATAACTATTCCGAATATCGTTCGCGTATGTTTTATAAGCAACAACGAAAAATGTTGCGGGTGAGGACTACTTTCTTAAAGAGAATTAATAAAAGTAATTTTAAGATATTGTTTGGTGCTGAGTTTTACAGTGTTAAATCAAGTTCGGTAAACATCGACAAGCTAAACAAAGGAAAAGATAAAGAAGATATGTTGCCGTCGATTGACAGTGTCCCTCCTTTGTACGACCGTTATATACATTGGGGAATTATAAAGCAAAGCGAAAAAGAGGGAGGAGTATTTTCAATTTTAAAAGCAGGGCTTGTTTTTGATACCCGCGACAGCGAACAGGTTCCCATGAGTGGTATCTGGGCAGAAGCCACCCTGCTTGCTGCCCCGAAATTTCTTTCCTCAATGGAAGATGGTTTTTTAAAACTTGCCCTATACTGGCGACACTATGTACCCATAATTAAAAAAAAGCTGTCTTTTGCCTACCGCTTAAATTATCAGGGAACCATTGCCGGTTTCACACCGGTTTATGCTCAGGTTTTTACATTTAACTCGGTAGCCAACGGATTATATAACGAAGGACTGGGAGGAGCAAAAACCGTAAGGGGCATGGTTCGTAACCGTACCGTGGGAGATGGTATTGTTATGGGAAACTTTGAATTTAGATGGGATGTGATCGATTTTGTGCTTTTTAAACAAAATATCGGTATTGTGCTGAGCGGCTTTTTTGATACCGGCAGGGTAGTAAAAAATGTTGATATCGATGATATTATAAACGGCTTAACAGACGAAGATATTGATTATAAGCATGAAGGCGATACCAAAGCCGATTATTTTAACTTAGGTACCGAAAAATTTCACAATACCGCCGGAGCAGGTATTCATGTTGTCCTTAACCATAACATTACCATTGCCGCCGACTTTGCAAAGGCCTTTAATCCTCAGGACGGTACTCCTCTTGGTGTTTATATTGGTTCGTACTTTTTATTTTAATCGCCTGCCAAAAAACAAATGATATTTTAAATCGAATGTCTGTTTTACAATTTATCTGTAAAAACCAAATCCTTTAAAACGGCTGCATCAAACTACCGTATAATAAACAGTTGTTTATGCTTTTGTTCCCGTGTGCCGGCTTCCAACAGGTAAACGCCCGCCGGTAAAGAGGTAAGGTTTAATTTATCGTACACCGAAACAACATTGTTATATTGTTTTTTGAATACCTTTTTGCCCGACATGTTATATATGTTCAACAGAACATTTTCTGTTGCAGGTAACTCCATAGACAGCCTGAAATTTCCATCATTGGGATTGGGCATAATTACTAAATCAAAAGGATCGTTATTTTCCGTTTCTCCGGTAATCAGCCACCACACATTCCAGTGCGGACTTTCACAACCATACACCATAAAACCCGTCATTCCCGTTTTCCGGCTGGCGGCATTTGAGTTGATGATGGTGGCCTGATAAGCGTTAGCTGATGCCGAATTTACCAATGTATCTCCCTGCTCTTCTTCGGTTTTAAGATAATATTGTAAACCTTTTTCCAGGCCTGTCAGTTGCATATTTCTTCTCATCATAATCTCTTCAGGCGACAATGCCCTGTCCCATAAACGTATCTCGGTAAACTCAAATTCCGGATTTGCCGTAAAATATCCGATGGTAAACGAAGTGTCGTTAACGGCGGTTTGCGATGGTATTGTACCGTAATATTCCATATTTACCGATTCACCGTCCAAATAGATTTTCATTCGTTCATCGTTGCCGTTACCTTCACCGTTGAACACAAAAGCCAGATAGTGCCATTCATCGCGGGTAACCACAGCAGACTGCGTATATCCAAAGCTGTTCATGCCGTTACCTACTTCAAAATATATCTTACCGTCGGCCAGTTCAACCGCAATCCTGTTGGTTAATCCTACACGCTTGGTAAACAATCTGTCCCAAATATCAGCATTATGAATATTTATCCATCCTTCGATGGTAAATGCCGAAGCGTTGTTTAAAAAGTCAGAATTTTCCAGTTTAACATAATCGTCGCTTCCGGTTAAATAAATATTTCCGGCTTTATTAACGAGATTGGTGCCTGCAATTTTATAATCCCACGGATTGGCTCCGGCAGGCGGGTCAAACGGGTTGCCTGCATACACTAAATTGTCGTTTTCGTCAAACCACAGCCACATATCGGCATTACCCTCAGCTTCCCAGCCCGACACGGTAGTATCCACTTCGGGTTTTGTTACCGGCTCTTTTAAAATCACATGCGAGGTAACCTGTTTTACGGAACCGAGATAATTTACATAACATTTATAAGTTCCGCTTTGATGTACCACTAACCTGTTGTTTGTGGTATTGTCAGGGTCGTTCCAATAAAACGAAGTGGCGGGTATATCCACTTCCAGTATTGCACTGTCTTCGCATGTACTCAGCTCTTCGGGTAAAAGGTCATCCGGAAAATCCAACGGACGGTAATTGTAATCCATCAGGTCAAGCCGGTGAAATTTGGGATAAATTCGTTTTCTGAACTCATCGAAATCACCGCTGTTTCCGTACCAGCCTATATCGGCCAGCGCAAAAATGCGAGGCAGAATCATATATTCCGCATGAGATTCTTCCCATATATATTCTGTCCAAAGGCAACTTTGCGGCCCGAGAATGTATTGTTGTTCATCGCCGGAAAGCCCTGAAGGCATAGGGTCGTAAAAAAAGATTTCTTCAATGGTGTTGGGCGAATAACCGATAGCAGGCGGTTCGTTGGGGTCGTTTGAATTGAGGGCATCGAGGTAAAGCACATCATAGGGTGTAAGGATGGCATCATGGCCTTGTTGAGCGGCAAGAATGGCACTGCTTTCGCCCAGCCACGACATTACGGTGGCATTTTCAGGAACCCCTCCGTATGTGATTTCACTCCACCCTATCCATTGTTTGTTTTTGGTAGCAAGATAATTTCCTACCCGTTCCATAAAATAACGTTGAAGTTCTTCTTCGTTTTGCAATCCTTCTGCCTGCATTCGTGCCTGACAATCGGGGCACTGTTTCCATTTTTCTTTAAAAGCTTCGTCGCCTCCGAGATGAATGTACGGTCCCGGGAAAAGTTGAACAATTTCATCCAGTACATCTTCAATAAACTCAAATGTTTCTTCTTTTCCGGCGCAAAAAATATCGCTTGAAGTTCCCCAGGCACATCTTACACTAAACGGACCGCCGTGTGGCGCACTGCTGGTTGCACACGAAAGTTCGGGATAAGCCGCCAGCACCTCCACCGTGTGACCCGGCATTTCCATTTCGGGGATAACCATAATGTGTTTTTCGGCGGCATAATTCACAATATCGGTGATTTCTTGCTGCGTGTAATAGCCACCGTACTGTTGTCCGTTGCAATTGCGCCATGCCGAAACGGTTTGCAATTCGGGCTTTCCAACAATCTCTATACGCCATCCCTGATCATCGGTTAAATGCCAGTGAAAACGATTGAGTTTATTTAAAGCCATGATGTCGAGGTATTTTTTAATAAAATCCACAGTAAAAAAATGGCGCGAAACATCAAGGTGTAAACCCCTCCAGCTAAATCGCGGGTAATCGGTAATATCCACATAAGCCATATTCCAGTCGGTACCGGTAACCGGTTCAGGTGATTCTATCGCATTGGGTAACAACTGACGCAGGGTTTGTGTTCCGTAAAATATACCGTCAAGCGTGTTGGCTTTAATTTTAATACCGTTGCTGTCGCAGGTAAGTAAATACCCTTCATCACCGATATCCTGATTGTAATTATCAAGAATTTCCAGTTTGATATTTCCCTGCGGGTCGGCCTGTAAAGAAACTTCAAAGGGATAGCCGGTTGCTGTTTGCAGAAAAGCCGACAATCTGTTTCCTTCCGGTAAGGTGCTGTCGGTTACCACAATTTTGGTTGTGCTGGTAAGCTCAAACCAACGGGAGGTGTCAATACTCATGGATTGCGGTTTGGGAACAACGGCATTACGGGCTTCGGGAACAAGAGGTATCCCGTTTTTGATGATACGATATCCTTTTTGTAATAAGGTGTCGGCAGTGTAAACATCACCTTCAATAATTGCTTCCGAGAAAGTGGCATCCAACCGGTTTTCGATGGTGGCATTTTCCGGAACATCATAAACAAGCCAAAAATAGTTGCTGCCCGATTTCAGGGTTATATCACCCGAAAAGGTCATTTCACCGGCAACGGGGGCAACGGAATCGCCAAACAATTCTTGCGGTTCAAAAACATTTTTTGTACCGGTATAAAACATTTTTACGGCAGAAATATCACCGATGTTATCTGTACCTTCCGTTGAAACCGTTAGCGATGTAAGGTGAAGGGCATCGGTAACTCCCCGGGTAAAAACCGTGATTCTGAGCACATCCTGATTTTGACTGCCGGGTTTTACAAAATATTCATTATAGTTGTCGGCAACCAGTTTGCTTACTTCCATTTCGGGCAGGGTAGTGGTAAAACCGGAATTGTCGTTTATCACATACAAAGGGCCGGAAATCTGTCCGTTTTGATGCACGGGTGAAATGTCGGTTGCCTCGTCAGCCTGATCATCAAGATAAAAATAACCGATCAAACCGTCGGATGACGGGTCTGCCGACTGATAAACATAATCGGCGATTTGTTGGGCCGTTCGGGCTTTGTTCCAATAGCGAATTTCATCCAAAATCATTTTCGGCGTTTCGCCGTTCATGCCCATGGTTGAAAAAGGCATGGCGATGGTTTGATTTAACTGATCGGTATAGATGCCGTTAACATAAAGCCTGACATCGCTTCCGTTACAAACAAATGCCAGATGAGTCCACTCTCCGGCAGGAACCACATAGTTGAAGGCCCAATCGGCCACCCCCTTTTTGGTAATTCCTACTTTGCCGTTATTGCCCCACGATTCCAGCATAATCTTCCCGGATTGTCCGTCAAACATGGTAGAATAGCCCGAAGCAGCGGTTTTTTTAACCCACGCTTCCAAGGTCCATTCACCGGGAACTTCATCCCTTCCGGTATTAACGGTTTGCGAAGAATTGAAAAATTGCAGTGCATAATTTTGACCCATCCCTGTTGCAGCATAAATCATCAGCAACAGAAAAATAAATCCGGATTTTTTCATAGCTTGTTGGTTTTAAAAAACTGGTTTGATGGTGCAAGATAAAAATTTTTATTGTAATAATTCAGGGTAAACAATCCTGTACCATTTACCACATTGTACAACAAGCAAAAAAACCGGATTAATGGATTAATTGAAAAAAAACAGCCTGCTGTTTTCCAGTGCCTTTACTTTTTTACCATTTCCTCCCGGATCATGGTGTGTCCGCATTGGGGACATTTTATGGTGGTACATTTTACACCTTGTTGATGAGGTTGCTTGTGCCCGCATTTGGTGCAAACGCAATAACCACCGATGCCAAAACCGCCGCCGTTGTTGCGGCCATGTCCGCCACCACGGCCCAACCCCTTGCCGGGGCCACTGCCGTCTCTGTTTCCAAATAGTGCCATACCTTATATTTTTTTAATTTCAGATGCAAATATAATGAACATATGTTCATAATGCAAGGAAAAAGTAAAAAATGATAACCGGTTGAATTTAAAATATAAACTTCGCTACTTTTGCATTATGCTAACTGCTTTTAACCGGTTTATTGCCAAAAACACACTTTGCAGGCATAACGACAAAATTCTTATTGCCGTAAGCGGCGGAATGGACTCGGTTGTGCTGCTCGATTTGTTTATTAAGGCAGGTTACAAGGTTGCCGTAGCACATTGCAATTTTAAATTACGGGGAAACGAATCGGATGAAGACGAACAATTTGTAAGAAATCTGGCAAAAGATTACGGGGTGGATTGTTTTGTTAAAGTTTGTCCGGCAGCCTCATATGCAAACAAACATAAAATTACCATTCAGGAAGCTGCCCGTAATTTAAGGTACGATTTTTTTAAAACCCTGCTTACTGAAAAGCATTTCGATAAAATTGCAGTGGCCCATCACGCCGACGATGATCTGGAAACCTTTTTTATCAATATGGCACGGGGAAGCGGCATTACGGGCTTAAAAGGAATGCCTGTTTATCGCGACGGCATTATCCGCCCGCTGATGTATGCAAACCGTTCCGAAATAGAAAAGTATGCTAAAGATAACAACCTGTTATGGCGAAACGATTCGTCAAATGATTCCGACAAATACCTGCGAAACAACATCCGTCATCATGTAATACCGCAGTTTAAAAAAACCGCCGCTTCCGTTGATAAAATATATCAGTCGCTCACCTTCCTCAAGGAGGACGCACTGGTTTTTGAAACATTGTTAAACAGCGAAAAGAGACGCATCTTTAAAAAGGATAAGGGATTGATAACAATCTCTTTTGATAAATTGGACGGAGCATTGCCGGGCAACCTTTGGCTTTTTTATCTGATAAAGGATTTCGGTTTTTTGCGAAAGGAGAGCGATAATATTTTTGAGGCTGTAAAAAACCGCTCAACCGGAAAACGGTTTTTTTCGGAAAACCATGAATTGCTGGTTGACAGAAACAAACTATTAATACAAAAAAAAGAGGTTGAAACAAACAGGAAGTTTACAATTGACCAGCACCAAACTTTATTAACGGAGCCTTTTAAAGCATCAATAGCCGTGATAAACAAGGAGGAGGTGAATTTGACTGATCTTAAAAACAGCCGTTTTGCCTTTTTGGATTTTGAAAAACTTACCTTTCCGCTTTTACTGAGAAAATGGAAAAAAGGCGACCGTTTTCATCCTTACGGCATGAAGGGAACCAAATTGCTCAGCGATTTTTTTATCGATTTGAAATTAAATAGGTTTGAAAAAGATAACATCTGGCTTTTGGTTTCAGGTGGAACCATTGTTTGGGTAGCAGGGCACCGTATTGCCGGCCCCTTTAAAATCAACGATAAAACAAAAAAGGTTTTTTCCGTTAAAATCCTTTAAAATATTCAATAAAAATCCGGATTTTTCGTTTTAACACCGTATAACAGAACTTATTTGTTTTTAGTACTGTTTGTTGGTACTTTTGCAGCAAATAATAAAAACAGCATATTATGGAGAACGAAAACAGCAATTACGAAATTCATGATAAAGAGATGCCCAAAAACTCCAATTTGTGGATGTATATTATTTTGGTAGTGCTGGCCTTGGGAATTATCGGCCTTTCCATTAAACTAATTTCGGTTAAAAAAGAGATGAAAGGATTGCTGGCCGAAAAAGAGACCCAGCGTATTGAACTGGAAAAAGAGCTTGATTCGCTGGTGGTGCAGCATGAGCAAATTAAGGAGGCATACGGAGAGTTATCCGATTCGCTTTCGATAAAAGACAGCATCATTCAGGCAAATGCCGTGGAAATTAAAAAGCTTTTAAACACCAAATGGGAATATTATAAAATCAAGAAAAAGCTAAGCCGCCTTCAGGTTATTTCGCAGGGTTATGTACGCCAGATGGATTCTCTGTATCAGGTAAACCATCAACTGACGGAAGAAAACCAAAAGATAAAAGAGGAGATAAAAGTTGAAAAACGAAAGAACCGGCAGCTTCAGCAAACGCAGGAAGAGCTGAAAGGAAAAGTTGATAAAGCAGCCGTTTTACAGGTGTTTAATCTTAAAGCCATACCGGTGCATAAAAAGGGCAGTGGTAAAGAGCGGCCAACCGATAAAATAAAACGTGTTGACAGGGTTAAGGTTTGTTTTACGCTGGGGAAAAATGCTATTATTGAACCGGGAAAGAAAACCCTTTACGTTCGAATTGCCCGACCCAATAAAGAAATTCTGGTTAAAGGCCGTGGCGACCAGTATTCATTTATTTTCAACGGTGAAAAACTTCAGTATTCCATTAAACAGGATTTTGATTACGAAAACGAATCGTTGGATATGTGTGTTTACTGGAACCGCCGTTCCACACTGGAGTTAAAACCGGGACTTTATCATGTTGACCTTTTTGAAGGAAATCATGAAATAGGACATACCACCTTTACGTTAAAGTAAGCCGGTATTTTTCAATATCTTTTTTTAACTTTTCAGGTTAAAACCGCCATCCAGAAACTTTTTGGGCGGTACGGTTGAAGTCCGTAATCAGGTTGTTCATAATTTCGGCTACCGGCTTAATTTGCCGTATCAAAACCGAAACCTGACCCGCTTCCAGTTCTCCTTCCGCTGTATCGCCTTCAAACATTCCTTTTTTGGCGCGTCCTTTTCCCAGTAGCCTGGCCAGGGTATCTTTATCGGCACCGGCAGCTTCGGCCTCTTTTACCTTTTCATAAAAAGGATTTTCAATTAAGCGCACCGGAACCAGTTTTTTTAAAACAAGATGTGTGTTTCCGTCACCGCTCTCTACAATTTTATTTTTAAAATTAAGGTGTGCCGACGATTCCTGTGCAGCAGCAAACACCGAACCTGCCTGAATGCCGTCGGCACCGAGTGCCATGGCGGCAAACATGGCCTTTCCCGATCCGATGCCTCCTGCGGCAATTAACGGAATACCGGTAACTTCACGAATCATGGGAATCATAACCATGGTTGTGGTTTCTTCGTAACCGTTGTGGCCTCCCGCTTCAAAACCTTCGGCAACAATGGCATCAACACCAGCTTCGGCGGCCTTTAGTGCAAACTTTTTATTGGCCACCACATGTACAACGGTAATACCTTTTTCCTTCAGCATGCCGGTATATTTTTTCGGGTTGCCCGCCGAAGTAAAAACAATTTTTACCCCTTCGTTTATTATTATCTCCATCAACTCATCCGTTTGAGGATAAAGCAGGGGCACATTAACTCCAAAAGGTTTGCCGGTGGCTGCTTTACATTTTTTGATGTGGGTTAACAGTGTTTCGGGGTGCATGCTGCCGGCACCGATAAGCCCAAGTCCGCCGGCATTGCTTACCGCCGAGGCAAGCTCCCATCCGCTACACCATATCATACCCCCCTGAATGACGGGATATTTTATTTTAAATAATGAGGTGATTCTGTTCATGGTCAATCAAAATTTATTGCAAAAGTAATTTATTATTAGCAGGAGGTTTGCTTATCAATTAGCTGAATTTGACAGAAATTTCAAAATATAATCCGGGTTGTTCTTTATAATTTGAACACTTAAAAGATAAAAAAAATCCCGCCGGATAATCCGGCGGGATTTTCTATTAAATATTAATAAAAGATTAATCTTCTTCTTTTTGTTGTTCTTCGTACTCTTTAAGCAGTTTATCCTGAATATCGCCGGGTACCTGAACATATTCGGCAAACTTCATGGAAAACACACCACGTCCCGATGTAATGGAGCTTAACGAAGTTGAATAGCGCTGCATTTCAGCCAACGGTACGCGTGCACGAATAACCTGATTTTTTCCTTTGGCATCCATACCCATAATCATGGCACGTCGTCCCTGAAGGTCGGTCATTACCGAACCCATCATATCTTCGGGAATGGTAACCTCAACGTCGTAAACGGGCTCCATAATTTTAGGTCCGGCCTGTTTAAAGGCATCGCTAAAGGCATTACGTCCTGCCAGTTTAAACGAAATTTCGTTTGAATCAACAGGGTGCATTTTACCGTCGTAAACATAAACAACAATATCGCGGGCATACGAACCGGTAAGCGGGCCTTCGGTCATTCTTTCCATCAAACCTTTCATAATGGCAGGCATAAACCGTGCATCAATGGCACCACCTACTATACAGTTATGAAATACCAGTTTACCACCCCACGGCAAATCGTGTTCCTCGGTACCGCGAACAGGGATGTCGGTGGGTTTTTCGTAATTTTCAACGTAGGGTTGAATCCTCAGGTGAACTTCACCAAACTGACCCGAACCACCCGACTGCTTTTTATGGCGATACGAAGCATTGGCAATTTTAGTAATGGTTTCGCGATAAGGAACTTTGGGAACAAAAGTTTCAATTTCAATTTTATATTCATTATCCAAATACCATTTTATGGTGTTCAGGTGAATATCTCCCTGTGTTTTAACCAACTGCTGTTTCAGCTCGCGCGAAAACTCCATAATGATGGTAGGGTCGGTTTTGTGCATTTCGTTCAGCACGGCCGCCATTTTTTCATCATCCGAAGAGTTAACGGCTTTAATGGCAACGGTGTACAACGGATCGGGTACGGGGAAGGTTTCAAAACCGTTATCGGCTATTTTCGGATCCATTAACGAATCGCCGGTTCTTACATCTTTAAGTTTAATGGTTACGGCAATATCACCGGCAACCACTTTATCAACTTTATCGCGATTTTTACCGTTCAAAACAAACAGCTGTGTAATTCTCTCTTTGTTGCTGGTTCTCGGGTTTATCAAATCCTGACCTTCAACAACCTCGCCGCCGTAAACTTTAAAAAAGCTTACCTCACCAAGATGCTGCTCAATGGAAGTTTTCCAGATAAACATGGAAGTTGGCTGACCTGCATCCACTTTAATCTCTTTGCCGTCGGTGGTAAGTTTACCGGGACGGTCGTTAGGAGCCGGACAGCTTTTTACGATAAAGTCGAGCAAACGGGCAATACCGATACCGTGTTTAGCAGAAGTTACCATAACAGGGAAGATCGCTCTGGTAATCATGCCTAAACGCAACCCTTCACGCATTTCTTCCAATGAAAGAGTATCGTGTTCAAAATATTTTTCCATTAGTTCTTCCGAACCTTCGGCAGCATTTTCAATCAGTTTAAGGT
>CAYNVN010000180.1:0-8399 GCA_964400655.1 uncultured Lentimicrobiaceae bacterium | reverse complement strand
AAAAAAACGAAAATAAACGGTGTGAAGTATGAGAAAAATATTTTTTTTCAATCTCATTGCAAATTGCCGATGAATTTGTAAATTTGCAGCCCTTTTCAGCGCAAGCTAAAAAGACCGGGCCTATAGCTCAGTTTCCCGATAATTATCGGGATGACTCATAATCAGGTGTAGATTATGACATAATTAACTAAGCCGTAGACCAAAACAAAAAGGGCCTATAGCTCAGTTGGTTAGAGTCCCTGACTCATAATCAGGTTGTCCCAGGTTCAAGTCCTGGTGGGCCCACTAACCATTAAAACCATAAGGCTTTAGGCCTTATGGTTTTTTTTATTACAATGGCTTATTGTTATATTCTGCATAGCAATTCTTTAAACCGGTATTACACCGGCTCAACTGTTTTATCTCCTGAGGAAAGGTTAAAAAGACATCAGGAAAAGTATTACGGTACAAAAAAATTTACTGCTAAAGCAAATGACTGGAAGATTTTCTTTGTAATCGAATGTATTTCTATTGAACAGGCTAAAAGAATAGAAAGTCATATTAAAAGAATGAAAAGTAAAAAATACATTGAGAACCTTGTTAAGTTTCCTCAAATTACACAACGACTTTTAGAAAAGTATAAATGATAATGAGGCCCACCCCGAAAGCTTTCGGGGGGTGGGCCCACTAACCATTAAAAGGTTACAACTATAAAAAGTTGTAACCTTTTTTATTTGCAAACAATTTGCATAACATTATTAAAGGTTTAATGATTGCAAATAGTATGACAAATCATGTTTCAATAAATTAACGAGAAAAATAACTATCCGCATTTTGAATAGCCGCAACTTTTACAGGTAAGACAGCCATCCTGGTAGATAACCGTTTCTTCGCCACACTCCGGACACTTGGTTCCGATGGCTTTGGTACCGTCGGGAATATAACGTTTAAGCGAACGGACAACACCGTTTTTCCAGGTATTGATGGTGTCGTCGTTGGTGTTAAGGTTACCAACCAGTTCAATTACATAGGGCAACGGCATACCATGACGCAACACCCCCGAAATCAGCTTGGCATAGTTCCAGTAAACCTGGTCGAACGAACGCGACAACCCTTCAATGGTAACTTTGTATCCCTGTTTGTCGGCGAACTGGAAGTCGTAACGGGTATCTCCTTTTTCCGAAGCGTTTCTAACCTTTAACACCCAGCCTTTTTCCACCCACGGCGGCAGATAAAAGTCGTCGGCTTTTCCGGTAAATATTTCGTAAGGTTTATCGTTTAATTTTCCGATAACGGCAATCCATTTTTCATAATTATTCTGAAAACGGATGATATCGGCTTCCAAAACGGCAGGACGACGAGGGGCTTTTGTTTCTTTAAAAACATTTTCATCCTCTTTTTCTTCTTTTTTAGGTTTTTTATCTTTACTGATAAGTACCCCGTCGCGCGAACCTTCACGGTAGATGGTCATTCCTTTGCAACCACCCTCCCATGCAGTAAGATATATATCGCTAACCAGTTTTTCATCCACATCTTTGGGAACATTTACGGTAACACTGATGGAGTGATCAACCCACTTTTGGATTTTACCCTGCATGTGTACTTTGTTAACCCAGTTAATATCGGCCGAAGTGGCTTTATGGTACGGCGATTTTTTAACGATTTCGTCAAACGCCTCGTCATCCATATGTTTTACCTCTTCAATATCGTATCCGTTTTTGCTTAACCACACTTCGAATTTAGGATGGAAAACATTGTATTCTTCCCATGCGTCGCCTACCTCATCAACAAACGAAACCACCACATTTTTATCGTTGGGATTAACTTTCCGGCGACGTTTATAAGCAACCATAAATACCGGTTCAATACCCGATGAAGTTTGTGTACAAATACTTACGCTGCCTGTTGGGGCGATGGTCAGCATTGAGATATTACGGCGGCCTACCCGCTGCATTTTTTCGTACACTTCGGGAGCATTTTCCTTAATGCGTAAAAGGAAGGGGTTGTTTTTCTCCTTTTCAAAATCAAATACCCCGAATGTTCCCCGCTCCTGTGCAAGGTCAACCGACGAACGGTATGCCTCAATGGCCAGCAATTTATGCACCTCGGTAGAAAATTCAATGGCATCTTCCGATCCGTAACGCAGGCCGAGTGCCGCCAGCATATCGCCTTCAGCTGTAATACCAATGCCGGTGCGTCTGCCCTGTAATGCTTTGTCGCGTATCTTCTCCCAAAGTCTTTTTTCAACATGTTTTATCTCTTCCGGTTCGGGGTCGCTGTTAATTTTTTCCAAAATCCGGTCGATTTTTTCAATTTCGAGATCAACCAAATCGTCCATAATGCGTTGGGCAATATGAACATGTTTTTTGAACAGGGAACCGTCGAATTTTGCTTCGGGGGTAAACGGATTTTTTACGTAACTGTAAAGGTTTATGGCCAGCAACCGACAACTGTCGTAAGGGCACAGAGGAATTTCACCGCAAGGGTTGGTCGATACCGTTTTAAACCCGTATTCGGCATAATTGTCGGCAATGGATTCGCGAATTACCGTATCCCAAAACAACACACCCGGTTCGGCTGAAGACCAGGCATTATGGATAATTTTATCCCACAATTTACGGGCATCAACCTCTTTTACATATTTCGGATTATCCGAATCGATGGGATATTGTTGTTTATATGTTTTTCCCTCTTTAACGGCTTGCATAAACTCATCATCAAGCTTAATGGAAACATTGGCTCCGGTAACTTTTCCCGATTCCATTTTGGCATCAATAAAATGTTCCGAGTCGGGATGTTTGATGCTGATGGAGAGCATCAGCGCGCCACGGCGACCATCCTGTGCCACTTCGCGGGTTGAGTTTGAGTAACGCTCCATAAAGGGTACAACGCCTGTTGAGGTAAGTGCCGTATTTTTAACGGGGCTTCCTTTGGGGCGGATGTGCGACAGGTCGTGACCCACGCCACCGCGTCGTTTCATCAACTGAACCTGTTCTTCATCAATCTTCATGATACCGCCATACGAATCGGAGTTACCATCGTTGCCAATTACAAAGCAGTTAGATAAGGAAGATACCTGATGATTGTTCCCGATTCCTGCCATGGGGCTTCCCTGCGGAACAATGTATTTAAACTGTTTAATAACATCGTAAATTTCTTCTTCACTTAAAGGATTAGGATATTTTGCTTCGATACGGGCAAACTCACGTGCAATGCGATGGTGCATCTCATCGGGGCTTTTTTCGTAGATGTTTCCGTCGCTATCCTTAAGGGCATACTTATTCATCCATACGTTAGCCGCCAGTGTATCACCGTTAAAATATTCAGTAGCGGCTTCTAAAATAGTATCGTGATCGATGGGCTCACGTGCAGGCGCTTCAAATTTATTCATTAATCCGTCTTCTGTTTTTACCTCTTCCGTTACGGTTTCAGCAACAGTTTTTTGCTCATTATCTTCAACGGATATCTGTTTACCGGTAACCGTTTCACTGTTAAAAGAAACCTCTTGCAAGGGCAGGACATCTTTAACACCTTCTCCTTTCATTTCGGGTTGTTTTCTTTCTTCTTTTAGTTTTTCATAAAATCCCTGTTCTTTTTTTGTTTCCGTATCCTGTACCACGGTTTTTACATCATTCACACCTTCTAATCCGGAGAATAAATTGTGTTCCATATGAAAATATTGTTTTAAATTTGGTGTAACATCCTGAACTACTGACATGTAAAAAATGTCCTTTTGCCTCTAAAAAGTTCCGCAATATAATACAAGAAAATAGTAGTTGCCTTAAGATTTTATCAACAAGGGGTATGTGAATAAGTAATATTTAACAGTAACCTAACCGTTTAACTATTGAAAAAAATATTTTTTTAATGAAATTTATTTTTTGGCACAGTTTTAAATATGAATTTACTGTGATTATTTTCCCAGAAACATTTTAACGGCAATTACAAGAAGAGTTATTGCAAACACCTTACGCAGAACCGTTTGAGGTATATCAAGTGCTATTTTCGACCCCAGCCAGCCTCCCACAAAAAACGCCACGGCAATAATGACTGCATATTTAATATTTAAAGCTCCTTCTTTATAATAATTTAAAGCCGCCAACAGGCCGATTGGGAGTAACATGGTGGCAAGACTGGTACCTTGTGCATCGTATTGGTTCATTCCGAGAAACAGAATCAAAGAAGGGATAATAATAATGGCACCACCTATACCGATTAGGCCGCTCAGCGTACCGGCAACCAATCCTATCAGTACAAGAATAATAAAGACGGTAATACTCATTTTCATAATTGAATTTGTTAAAAATCGAGGCTAAACGACAGATAATAAACGGGTTTGTTAATATGATAGTCTTCTGCACCCCACGAAACGTCACCCCTGATAAAGTACCCGAAAAGGTGTACTCTTGCTCCCAGTCCAAATCCGGCAACAACGGGTTCTTTTTGTACCTGAACCGATATGTGAAACGGGCCGCTGTTAACGTAATTGGTAAAGATGGCATTTTTTTCTGAGTAGGGTGAAGGTCCGGTCCATGCGGTACCTATATCGCCGAATGCAACCAGTTGAAAATTCCTTAAAAACCCCGAACTAAGGGGAGTTTTTGAAAAATACTGAAATACCGGAAACCTCAATTCACTATTAATAACGACAAAACTGTTACCGTTACGTATGTTTTGGTTAAAGCCGCGCATGTTGGTTGCCAGGGTTTGGTAACCGTAATTTTGGGCATAATCGATGGGGGTATCGTAATTAAAGGAGGGGGAAATCCAGTTATCAA
This sequence comes from uncultured Lentimicrobiaceae bacterium, assembly GCA_964400655.1. Taxonomy (GTDB): domain Bacteria; phylum Bacteroidota; class Bacteroidia; order Bacteroidales; family F082; genus B16-G9. The sequence continues at coordinate 3,642 of CAYNVN010000180.1, read as the reverse complement.
CCCCGCCCATATAGTAGATGAGCTTGTGATTTCCAAATGACGTACTGCCTGCAAAGCGATTTGCCCAGATAAAGTTACGATGAATACGTTGATAGTTCCTGAAATCGAAACCAAGCACCACCAGATTATCAAACTGTTTGTTGACCCGCTGATTGTATTCGGCAAAAATTTTCCAGCGCCAGCCCCTGTATAGGTTTAATCCCAAATTCCGGGTTCCGTCGTAAACCAGTTCGGCTTTAATACCTCCCCAATTTTCGTAAACGTTTGGCTGTTCAAGGCTTGGCTGATCGGTAGCCATCATTACGTAAGCATCGTTTCGATAATGGAATGTTCCACGCAGGCTCAATGCCTCGTTAAAGGGCCATTTTAAAATATAAAACACCTCGTGGGTGTGAACCCTTGCCAGATTGTATGCACCAACGTAACTCTCCAGTGTATTACGATGAAAAACAATCTCTTTATCCAGGCGATGTTTTAGGTTGGCAAAACTTGCCAGATATTCGTTATTGATAAAACTAAAATTAAACCTAACTCCTCCAACCATACGGTAGTTCTCCATTAAATCGGTTATTCCCAACTGAAAAAACAGATTAAATCCCGGATTGAGATAAATAGGCCCGTTGCCTCCGGTAAAAGGCTGATAACTGTAATTCAGATAATTAAAATCGACCTGAGAGATCATTTGATCGAGGTAGTACTCGGTGTAATAATTACGACGTTTGGGAATGGTGAACTTTTCATCTTCCTGTTGATTGTTGTCAACAATAATAAGTTGTCCGTTTTTTCCAATCGTTATTACTTTTTCCGATTCTGGTTTACCGATAACCTCATTTCCGTTTTCGTCGGTATAAACCAAAGCAAACCGTTTATATTTTCTTGCCGGTTTTTTCTCAACAACAGGCTGTTTCGTTTCGTTGTCCCCTTTGGTCTTTAATTTTTGTTCTCTCTTTTTGGCAATGGCCATTTGTGTTTGATACTTTTTAACCATTCTTATTTTGTGACCTGTCATAATCAGCGACACCTGTTTTGCCGAACCAAATTCGGGCATGTCTTCCACAAAAAGCCGGGTTCTTCCGTTTTTGTAATATGCCAGTGCCTGTTTGTGTGATTGCCGACTGACTTGTAAATCAAGAATACTCCGGTTATAATTGGTTATAATCTTGTTATTTATGAAATAGCGATAGTGGATAACGGTATCTACCGACATAACCGAACTGTCAACCTGTGCCAAACATTGATTAAAAATACCGTTTTCGTCACTTAAATAGGATATGGTATTGTAGCCCAGGGGCTGAGGTTTAAATTCGTTGGCAAGGGGGGTTTGGGTTATCCGTTTCAACACCTTGCTTTTTTTGCTGTAATCGTAAACAAACAGGTCGAAATTTGAAGGTTGCTCTATCATATTTTCGGGAGGTTTAATTCCCAGGGTATCATTCAGGCGGTTTGAGCTGAAAATAATTTTTGATGAATGGTTTAAAAAGTGCGGGTCAAGGTCGGTGTAAAAATCGTTGGTGATGCGCTGAAAAGAGGAAGCGGCAATATTGAATACAAATATATCGGGCTTTCCGCTTTCAACAGCCGACATAACCAAAAACCGTCCGTCATCGGAATAGGAAAAGCCGGTTACCTTCTGAACACCGTATAAAATTTGCTTCATCATCTTTTTTTCTTCAAGGTTATAAAGGTAAAGCCAGGTCATACCTTTCCGCTCGATGATAAAAGCCAGCAACAAACCGCCCGGATGCCATGCAAGCAGCGGATAGCTGTAATCGGTTTTGGTATCAATCATTACACCGCTTTTGAAAATACGTTCTTTTTTTCGACGGTTCAAATCGTACAAAAATATTTTGTATTTACCCCTTTCGTTGGTGGTATAGGCCAGCAAATTGCCCTGCGGGTTGATGCGCGGCTGACCGTAAACAACCTCCTGTTTATATTTTACGGGCAACAATCCGGAAGGCTCGTCATCATGTTTTACAAAAGGTAAATATTGCTGCTCGTAATAGCTATACCACTCTTTAAGCAACAGGTCGTACGAAACACCCAGAACATACAAAAATCCCTTTTTAAGATTATTGCTTGCACTGGTCATTAAAATAATATTGGTAATGGCTCCTTTGCTGTATTTTTTGGCGATAAAATTCCAAAACGAGTGACCGGCAATTACGGCATCGTCGCCCGAAAGGTTGTTCAGTTTTTTAAACTGTCCCGAAAGGATACCGTCTCTGACACGGTTGTCGATTTCCACATCCCAGTCACGACTCATATACGAAATAAAGCCCTCTTTGTACCAGTCGGGCATTGAAAAGAGTGCCGAAGTTTTAATTTGCCGCCCCAAACTGCCTCCAAACATCATTTCATTAAACAGTACTTCGGTAATGGCTGCCCTTATCTGTTGTTCAAAATGTTTGTAGTTGCCGTCAAAATAAACCATCACCCGCGAACCGATGATTCTTGTAATTCCGCCCGTATTATAATCGCTGTTTTGAGTTAATCCGATATTGCTCTGTTTTAAATCGGTAAGATTGTTAAAAACCAGAAACTGGATTTTATTATCCAGCGGGGCACCCATCTTTTTTTCAATAATGGGAATCTCTTCGGTGGCATATTTTGAAAGATAAACGGCCAGCTCTTTTCCGTTCAGATAAAAATAGGTATCAAAATCATCAAATTTGTAATAGGTCCATAAAAACTCGTTATACTGAACCCTGTTTTTTCCAAACGTCATGTTTGAACCGTTGTAAAACTGAGCGCTTACCGGAGAAAAGGTAACCACAAATACAAAAAGCAGCACCAGCTGCAAAAAGTTGTATTTATACCCGTTACCCTTCATTGGTTTTACCTGTTTAAAAAAGGCTAAATTAAAACAAAAATCAAACCGAAAACAGAAATAATGGTGCAGGCAGCCACCCTACAACAACAGGCTTCAATGTAATATTATTACTTTTGCGGTTTCAAAAATCAAAAGCATGACCATTGTAAAACAATTTGTATTTAATCCGTATCAGGTAAATACATATGTAATTAGCGACGAAACCAAAGAATGTATTATTGTTGACGGTGCCTGCAGCGGACAGGACGAGTTTAACAAACTTAACGACTATATAAAATCGGAAGGTTTAAAGCCTGTATTACTGGTAAACACCCATGCTCATATCGATCATATTATCGGCAATTATACCATTTGTAATGCCTATAACATTCCGCTGGCGGCACACGAATGGTGTACAGGCTTTTTAACCCATGCAAAAATATATGCCCAAACCTTTGGCATTGAAATGGAAGCGGTTAAGCAGACAGATAAATACCTCACCGAAGAAACTCCGGTTATTTTTGGTAACACTACACTAAAAGTACTTGACACCCCCGGCCATGCCGACTGCAGTGTTTGTTTTTATAACGAAAAAGACCGTTATGTAATTACCGGCGATGTGCTTTTTAAACAAAGCATCGGCCGCACCGATCTTAAGACCGGAAACTATGACAAGCTGCAAGCGAGCATTTGGAATAAACTTTTTACTTTACCTGACGAAACTGAGGTTTTTCCCGGTCACGGCCCGAAAACCTCCATCGGATTTGAAAAGATTAACAACCCGTTTGTAGCAATTGGGATGTAGGGAGAAGGGGTGAAAAGTTGAGAGG
>CAYNVN010000179.1:0-26246 GCA_964400655.1 uncultured Lentimicrobiaceae bacterium | reverse complement strand
TGACGAACTAATAAATAAACGATGTTGTTTTGGTTTTGAAGTTGAGAGGTTTAACTCGTTGCTGGATGCTTGTTGCTTGTTTCCCCTCCCGCAAGTCCCGTCGTCATTCCGAGGGAGTTACGACTGAGGAATCTCCTGAGTAGCAGCCTGCCCTTGCAGTAAAAGGTGTTCAGGTCGTTAATAGTGGGGGGATTTCTCCTCCTTCGTCGTCGAAATGACGACCTGATTTGAATGAACGATGTAGTTTTGGATTTTTGGTTTTAATATTTGTGATTTTTTTGGAATTTGTTGCTTGATATTTGTAATTTACTCTAAGTACTCCAAACTTTAGGCACTCCAGGCACTCCAAATTTTAGCGCACTTTAGGCACTTTTGATTTATGATTGCAGATTTTTGATTTGCCCGCCCAAACGCTGAACGCCAAACGCTCAACTCCAGGCACTCCAAACTCATATGCTTTAGGGTGCAGGTTACCCGATGCCTTCCTGATGTTTGTTCATCCAGCCGTTCCCCGCTCCGGGTATCGAATCAATATCTTCCACATAAGGTTTGATATCGAGCAGAGGTGTGCCGTTTATCATATCGGCACCTGTAAAACGGAGTTCGTTGTTTTCGATGTTATCAATTTTAACAACGGTCATCCCGATGCTGTTGGGGCGTTTAGGGCTGCGGATGGAAAAAACGCCGTGAGGCCGGTTGTCTTTTGGCGGATGTTGAATCAGCGAAAATGATTTGCTTTTGTCAAAATGGAACAGCAACCAGCAATAATTAAACTGTTCCAGCGACTTTAACCCTTCGGCAAATTCGGGATATAATACGGCCACACCCTTTGCTGTACGATCATAGCTCCCCTGTCGCGGAATCCACTCTTTGTCATCAAAAGGGGTTTTGATATAACCAATGGGTTTAAACATTATGGTTTTGCTGTCGGTTGGCATGGTCAGCTCCTTAATGCCCGTAAATATAACTGAATGGTATTTTCAAGTCCGAGATACAGTGCATCGCAGATGAGGGCATGACCTATGGAAACTTCGTCAACCCACGGGATGGTTCGGATAAAGTAGGGGAGGTTGTGAAGGTTCAGGTCGTGGCCGGCATTGAGTCCGAGTCCTTCGTTTTTTGCAACTTCGGCAGCTTCACGAAAAGGGGCTATGGCTTTTTCTTTATGGGCGTTAAATCCCGAAGCATAGCTTTCGGTATAAAGCTCAACCCTGTCGGTACCTGTATGAACGGCGTTTTTAACCATTTCAGGGTCAGGGTCAACAAAAATTGATGTTCTTATTCCGGCTTTTTTAAAACGGCCGATTACATCAACCAAAAAATCTTTGTGTTTCACAGTGTCCCAACCGTGGTCGGAGGTAAGCTGTCCGGGGTCGTCGGGAACCAGTGTAACCTGATGGGGTTTGTGTTTTAGCACCAGTTCAATGAACTCCGGTGTAGGGTTGCCCTCAATGTTAAATTCGGTAGTAATTAAAGGTTTGAGCAATTCAACATCTTTTCTGGTGATGTGTCGTTCATCGGGCCTCGGATGAACCGTAATACCCTGTGCCCCGAACCGCTCACAATCCTGCGCGGTTTTTTGAACATCGGGCATATTGCCGCCGCGGGCATTTCGTAAGGTGGCTATTTTATTAATGTTTACACTTAAGCGTGTCATAATAAGCTTTGTTTTAGGCAGACAAAGGTAATATATTTAAGGTGGTTTTTAGTTTTGGATTTGGTAATTTGAAATTTATTTGGGTTTTGTAATTTGATGTTTGTGATTTTAGGATATTTGCTAAAAAATTGAATTATGAGAGCAGTACTTCAGCGTGTAAAAAAAGCATCCGTTACAATCGACGGACATATTAAGTCGTCTGTTGGTAACGGATTGATGGTACTTTTGGGAATTGAAGAAACCGATATGCAGGAAGATATTAAATGGCTTGCCGGAAAAATCACACGACTTCGTATTTTTGACGATGAAAACGGGGTGATGAATCTTTCGGTGCAGGATGTTGGCGGCGAAGTATTGGTGGTAAGTCAGTTTACATTGCATGCAAGCACCAAAAAGGGAAACAGGCCCTCTTACATAAAGGCTGCCCGTCCCGAAACGGCCATACCGCTTTACCGGAGTTTTGTTAAGGAGCTTTCGGTGTTGCTCGGTAAACCTGTTGCTACCGGTGAATTTGGTGCGGAGATGGATATAGCCCTTATCAATTCGGGTCCGGTTACCATTATTATCGATACCAAAAACAAAGAGTAATCGTTTTATCGCACTGCTTTTACTTGTGGCGGTTATAAACAAAAAAACCCGATTCCAACGAACCGGGTTTTTTTATATTCTTTGAATAAAAGATTACATTCTTTTCTCTTTGATTCTTGCTTTTTTACCTCTGAGGTTTCTGAAGTAGAAGATACGGGCTCTGCGTACAACACCTACCTTATTAACGGTAATCTCTTCGATAAAAGGAGAGGAGATGGGGAAAATTCTTTCAACGCCAATGTTGTTCGAAATTTTTCTTACAGTAAAGGTGGCGGTAGGGCCACTGCCGGCACGCTGTAAAACAACGCCGGTAAATTTCTGTAAACGTTCTTTATTTCCTTCTTTAATTTTATAAGCAACGGTAATGGTGTCACCTGCTTTAAATGCCGGGAAATCTTTTACCTCAACACTTTCTTCTACTAACTTGATTAATTCGTTCTTACCCATTTTATTACAGATTTGGAGTGGTTTTTCAAAAATGAGTGCAAATATACATCTATTTCTTAAAACAAAAAGCAAAGTTTAAGGAAAAGTTTTCTTAATTTTTTTTCAACCCTCCAAACCTGCCTATTTATCTGGTATTTCGGTTGATAAACTGAAAATATTCGACCTCTGTTTTATTAACCTGATGGCATATTAAAATCATAAGGGTACATTAACGATTTCGTTTAAAAAGATTACTTTTGCATCCTTTACAAACAGGATTTATAAAATTAAAAAATGCCAACTATCAACCAATTAGAAAAAACAGCCACACAGGTAAGGCGCGATATTATCCGCATGGTACATGGTGCGGCATCGGGGCATCCGGGCGGTTCGCTTAGTGCAACCGACTATCTTGTTGCCCTTTACTTTGAAATTATGGATCATACTCCCCGGCCATTCGATATGGATGGCATTGGTCAGGATTTGTTTATCCTGTCGAACGGACATATCAGCCCTGCTTATTACAGTGTGTTGGCCCGTAGCGGATATTTTCCGGTTTCGGAGCTGGGAACTTTCAGAAAACTGCATACCCGTTTACAGGGACATCCGGCTACCATGGAAAAACTCCCCGGAGTACGCATTGCAAGCGGTTCGCTGGGGCAGGGTTTATCGGTAGCCGTGGGCGTTAGCCGTGCCAAAAAACTCAATAACGACAATAAACTTGTTTACTGCCTGATGGGTGACGGCGAACTCGACGAAGGTCAGCCGTGGGAAGCCATTGCCTATTGCGGATCAAAAAAAGTTGACAACCTGATTGCCGCTGTTGATTACAATCATAAACAAATCGACGGTGATACCGATGATGTAATGCCGCTGTTGGACTTGCGGGCAAAATTTGAAGCGTTTGGCTGGGATGTACTGGAATGCAACGGTAACAACATGGAAGAGGTGGTTTCGGTGCTAAAAAAGGCTAAAGCGCATACCGGCAAAGGAAAACCCGTAATGATATTGTTACACACAATTATGGGCATGGGGGTTGATTTTATGATGCACACCCACAAGTGGCACGGCAATGCTCCCAACGATGAGCAGGCGGAAAAAGCGCTGGCTCAGCTTGAAGAAACGCTTGGTGACTATTAAAAAATTGGCAATAACGGAAATATGAAATACGAAGTTTTAAATTATAAAGATACCCGTTCGGGATTTGGCGAAGCCCTTTACGAACTGGGAAAAGAAAATGAAAATATTGTGGCTTTGTGTGCCGACCTTACGGGATCGTTGAAAATGAATGCTTTTGCCGAGGCTTTTCCCGAAAGGTTTTTTCAGGTTGGTATTGCCGAAGCCAATATGATTGGTATGGCGGCCGGACTAACCATTGGCGGTAAAATTCCTTTTACCGGAACTTTTGCCAATTTTTCAACAAGCAGGGTTTACGATCAGATACGTCAGGCAGTGGCCTATTCGGGTAAAAATGTTAAGATATGTGCATCGCACGCTGGAATTACACTGGGTGAAGACGGTGCCACCCATCAGGTGCTGGAAGATATTGCCATGATGAAAGCACTGCCGGGCATGACCGTTATTAACCCCTGCGATTTTAATCAGACAAAACAGGCAACCAAAGCCATTGCCGGATTTAACGGGCCGGTTTACCTTCGCTTTGGAAGGCCTAAAGTGGCAACATTCATTCCCGAAGATATGCCCTTTGAAATCGGTAAAGCCATTGTTTTAAAGGAGGGTACCGATGTAACGATTGTTGCCACCGGCCATTTGGTTTGGGAGGCGCTGCTGGCAGCCGATATTTTGGAAGCAAAAGGCATTAACGCCGAAGTGGTAAATATTCATACCATTAAACCGCTGGATGAGCAGGCTGTTTTAAAGTCGGTTAAAAAAACCGGCTGCGTGGTTACGGCCGAAGAACATAATGTAATGGGCGGACTGGGCGAAAGTATTGCGGGACTTCTTGCTGAAAAGTTACCGGCACCCATGGAGATGATTGCCGTTAAAGATACCTTCGGACAAAGCGGCACACCGGATGAACTGATGACGTTTTACGGCTTAAAGGACAAAAATATTGTGGATGCGGCCGAAAAGGTGATGACCAGAAAACAGACCAAAAGTTAACAAAGTGCCCGGTATCAGCTTTTGCTGTTTCTCGGATGGAATTTTAAAATGGCCTTTCGCAAATCTTCGCGGTTAAGGTGTGTGTAAATCTCGGTTGTGATGATGGAGGCGTGTCCCAGCAAGTCTTGTACGGCACGCAGGTCGGCACCGTTTTGTACAAGGTGGGTGGCAAATGAATGCCGGAAAGTATGAGGACTTATCTTTTTATGAATTCCTGCCTTTTCAACCAAACGCTTAATCATAATAAAAATCATTTGCCGGCTTAGTTTTCCGCCCCGCCGGTTCAAAAAAAGAATGTCTTCGTTTCCCTTTGAAGGTTCAATTTTAACGCGGTCGTGATGCAGGTAAAGTAAAATGCTTTTTTTGGCTTCATCACCCACCGGAATAAGCCGCTGCTTGTTACCTTTTCCGGTAACCGAAATAATACCTTCGTTAAAATAGAGTTCCGATAACTTAAGGTTTACCAGTTCCGACACCCGCAATCCGCATCCGTAAAGAGTTTCGATAATGGCCCTGTTGCGTTGCCCTTCGGGAAGCGAAAGATCGATGACCGAAATAATCCTGTCAATCTCCTCAATATCCAGGACATCCGGCAGCTTTCTGCCCAGTTTAGGTGATTCCAGCAGTTCGGAAGGATCGGTTTCAATCGCTTTTTCCAGCTCAAGATATTTAAAAAATGCCTTGATGCCCGAAATAATCCTTGCCCTTGAATAAACTCCAAGGCCCAGCTCGTCGGTAAAAGCAATAAAATCGTTGAGATCGTCATACGTAACCCTGTTGAGACTTTTCCCCTCTTTTTGACCGTTCAAAAAATCGAACAACAGCGAAACATCATGAAGATAGGCGGTTATTGTGTTTTCCGACAAACCCCTTTCAAGCTGAAGATAGGTTTTAAATCCCTTTTGAAAAGGCAGGTAATTCATTCTTTTTGTTATTTGTACAAAGGTTTAAATAATCATAATTTTCCATTAAAAATAAGAAAGATAAATATAAAGGATTATTTTTGTTAGCACTTGAAATTATTCAAAAGCGATAAGACACACAAATCCAAATAATTAATACAAAATATTTAAACAATGATTGATTTTTCATTAACAAAAGAGCAAATTGAACTGCAGGAAAAGGTCAGAGACTTTGCACAAAGAGAAATGATTCCCAATGCCAGAAAATACGATGAGTCGGCAGAATTCCCCTGGGATGTGGTGAAAAAAGCATACGATGAGGGGTTGATGAACGGACCCATTGAAAAAGAGTATGGCGGACACGGTCATGGCATTTTTGAAAGTGCACTTGCGTCGGAAGAGCTGGGTGCAGGTTGTGTGGGTATCGGAATTTGTATGGATGCCAACACACTGGCTTTAACTCCGTTGATGCTGGGTGCCAGCCCTGAACAGAAAAAACGTTTTTTCGGACAAATTGTTGAGTCGAAAGGTGTTGCCGCTTACGCCCTTACCGAGCCCAATGCAGGGTCGGATGTAGCAGGCATTAAAACCACAGCCATTCTTAAAGGCGATAAATATGTTATGAACGGTCATAAACGATTCATTACCAATGGCGGTGTTTCGGAATTTATTACCGTTTTTGCTTTGGTTGACCCCGAAAGAGGTGCCCGTAGTTTATCGGCTTTTGTAGTGCCCACCAACGCTCCGGGAGTAAAAATCGTTAAAAACCTGAGCAAAATGGGTCAACGTGCTTCCATGCAAACCGAATTTATTTTTGAAGATGTGGAAGTTCCCAAAGAAAATCTTATTGGCGGAGAAGGTCAGGGATTTGTTTTGGCCATGAAAACCTTTGAGCGTACACGTACGGGTGTTGCCGCATTAAGTGTGGGTAATGCACGTGCCGCTTACGAAACGGCTTTGAACTGGGGTAAAAACCGTATTCAGTTCGGAAAACCGGTTACGGTAAATCAGGGTGTAAGCTTTATGCTGGCTGATATGGCCACCGAAATTGAAGCTGCCCGTTTGGTTACCTGGTACTCGGCATGGATGTACGATACCGGCAACCGTCAGAAAAATATGCTTTCGGCCATGGCAAAACTGTATGCCTCCGACGTAGCCATGAAAGTAACTACCGATGCCGTTCAGGTAATGGCAGGCGACGGTTATTCAACCGATTATCTGGTTGAAAAAATGATGCGTGATGCCAAACTCTGCCAGATTTATGAAGGAACCAACCAGGTTCAGCGTTTGGTAATCGGAAAGAGCATTCTGAAATAAGGTACCCTCTTTAAGCTGTAAAAAGGCTGTTTAAAAAGTTCCGGAAATTGGTTTTCAGGGCTTTTTAAGCGGCCTTTTTGTTTTTAGGATATAAATAAGTAAATTCGTACCAGTAAAAATCTGGGTTCCCTTAAAGAATTTACATCTTAACAATTAATACAACAAAAATGAAACGAGTACTTATTCCGGTCGATTTTAGTCAGGGTTCGTTAAACTCTTGTAAATATGCCGTTGAAATTGCCACCAGGGCAGAACCGGTAACCCTTTGGTTGTTTCATGTTTATGCCGACCAGATGCTCTATATGCCCACTGCCGATCCCGATAGCATGATGACCGATCCCGTAATTTCAACGGAGTTTTCGGAAGAGATAAAAAAAATTGCCGAAAACAATATGGCTCATCTTAAAGAAGAGGTTGAACACTACATTAAAGAACGTAACTACACCAATTTTACGGTTAATAAGTTTCTGGTTTCAGGCGATCCGGAATGGATGGTTGAGGATATTTGTAAAGAACTTGATACCGACGGCATCATTATGTCAACTTCGGGTACCGGAAACAAAGGCCCTTTGGAAGGAAGCATGGCCATGAAAATAATGGGTAAAGCCCCGGTTCCTGTTATCGCGGTTCCGTATCAATACACAAAATATCGATTTAACAATGTTTTGTATGCAACCAAACTTGATAATGATGCCCACGACATTTCAGCCATAAAGAAATTACTGGAACTGTTTAAACATCATAACTTTACCATTTTTGTTACCCATTTCCGGAAATCGGATAAAGAGACTGTTACAATGGAGGTGTTGGAAAACACCTTTGAAAAAGAGCGGCTGAAAGAAAAGATTAGGTTTATGATTGTTAATGATGCCGACCATGAATCAACCATCAACACGGTTACTACAAATAACGATATTGATTTGATTGCATTTATTGCCCATCCCACCCACCCGCTGAAACTGCTTTTCAGCCGCGGAATACATAAAGACGATTTTATTTCGGCCCAATTGCCGGTGTTTGGTTTGCCGCCGGTAAAAGATTAGCAGGGATTAAAAACCTTAAACGGCTTATGACCATTTTTAAAAACAAAAAGGTAATTATTTGGGACTGGAACGGTACATTGCTCAATGATGTTGATTATTGTGTTGAATGTATTAATGTTTTGCTGACAAAACGAGGTCTGCCAAAGGTTACCCCGCTGCTTTACCGGGAGGTTTTTACCTTTCCGGTTATTGATTATTATAAAGCCGTAGGTTTCGACCTCCGGTCGGAAGGCTTTGAAAAACCCGCCATGGAGTTCATCGGGCTTTATTATGGTAATTTTGGTAAAACAACACTTTTTCCCTGCGTAAAGCAGGTGTTAGGCGATTTTCAAAAACGGGGATTTCGTCAGGTGGTGCTTTCGGCCATGGAGCACGACAGTTTAATTAACACACTTGACAAAAAGGGTATTCTTAACTATTTTGATGAGGTTACCGGTGTGGGCGATCATTACGGAAGCAGTAAAGAGGAGACGGGAAAAAGGTTGCTAAAAAAACTTGAAACAAGACCTGAAGAGGCTGTTATTGTTGGCGATACGTTGCACGACAAGCAGGTGGCCGACATGTTAAATGTTGATTTGATACTTGTAAGTACCGGCCATAATTCGGAAAAGAGGTTGAAAGCAGCCCACAACGTTGTTGTTGACAAACTTGACAAAGTGACCGGTATCATCGGTTAGCAGCAACTGGCAGTTCCGCGATTTGCCTGTTTTTGTTTACAGCCCGGTTAATTTGTTTTCGAAATCCGTATCAGCGTTATTTTAACATTGCCGTTTTGCGGCAAAATGGTAATCCAGTTGTTATCTTCCGAAAACCATTTATACTGATTGCCAATACGAATCAGGTAGTCGTTGCTTTCGTTGTTTTCAACCAAATTAATTACGAAGCCTCCGTTTTTTCCTTTGTCGCTACCATAAGTAAACAGCAGTTTTGCCGGGTTACCTTCCGTATTAACCGCCCTTACCAAAATGTAATTGTATTTACGAACATTGATTCGTACCGGCTCAAAGGTGAATTTTTTGGTTTCTCCGGCATTAATGGTTGTGGGATTGTTGATAATATCCACCACCGAGTTTTCCTCGATAAATTTGGTGATTTTATCAATCATCTCCTGCGGATAGGTTTCGTCAGGTTTAATTTTTTCGGCTTTGCGATATCCTTTTATGGCTTTGTCGTAAATTTTTGAAGCATACAGTTTGTCGGCATCGGCAACGGCAAGGTCGTACGCTCCTTTAATCTTACGAAGTTTGGCCTCTATTTCGGTATTACAGGTTTTTATGCGTTCCTCACAATGGGTGTCGCCCGGCTTTAAGGAAGAGGCGATTTTGTATTGCAACAAAGCATCCTGATAGTTGCCCTGTTCAAAATAATTATCAGCTTTTACAATTGTTTCCCTGTATTTTCTCGCCCGTTCGGCAGCCAGTTCTTTCAGCTTTTTATCTATTTCAACAATTTTTTGTCTTGGATAATCTTCGTTGGGTTTTATAGTAAGCGCCTTTTCGTAGTTTGCTTTGGCCTCGTCGTAACGTTTGTTGGCAAACAAATCATCGGCTGATGTTATTGCTGCATTGTACGCTTTTTTCTGACTGGCTTCGCGTGCAAGGCTTGCAAGGATGGTTTCAATTTTGGTTATCTTTTTATTGGGTTCCGTTTCGTTGGGTTTTATGGCGGCAGCTTCCTTGTAAACCGGTTTTGCCGATTCATACATTTTCAGGGTAAACAGCGAGTCGGCGGTTTTCATTTTGGCTTTGTATCTTGCTTCTGTTAAAGCCCGGTTTTCTTTTGCCAGTATCAGGTTGTCGATTTCGGCAATTTGCTGTTTGGGCATCGGTTCGGCAGGTTTTAATTTGGCGGCAGCTTCAAAGGCTTTGCGTGCTTCTGCATAATTTTCCTGCTGTTTAAGCCGTGTTCCCAACAATATTTGTTTGTTGTAGTTTTCGTTAATCTCTTTAGCTTTTTGTGCGTTTTCCATTACCAGCTGTATCTCTTTTATCCTTTCAGCCGGATAATCCGAAATGGAGCCCAGTAACTGTGCCTCTTTAAACTTGTTAATGGCCAGCTCAAAATGCCCCTGTTTATAAAGCCGGTCGGCCTCGGCAACAATGGCATCGTATTGCCGTTTGGTTTCCTGCTCGGCAGCCAGTTGGGCTGCTTTTGCTTCAATGGCCTTTAATTGATCTTTGGGATATTGGTCGTCGGGACGGATGCTCAGTGCCAGTTCGTACTGTTTCCGGGCATCGTCAATTTGTAGAGCCTTAAACAAACTGTCGGCCGTTATTAAAATACTGCTGTATTGCGCTTGCAGTTCCTGCCTGCGTTTTTCGTAAATACCGTTGATGATGTCGATTTTGCTTTTGGGATATTGTTCAGCCGGTTTTAAGGTGAGTGCAAGGTTGTATTCGGCAATGGCCGATTCGTAATCCTCTTTGTTGAAAAGGCTGTCGGCCCGTGCAACGGCTTTTTTGTAATTGTTTTCAAGGTCTTTCATCTGCTCTGTCAGCTGCCGGTCGATTTTGGCAATCATTTCACCGGGGTAACTGTTGTCGGGCCATAGTTTTGATGCTTCCTGATATTTTGCTTTGGCTGCTGCGTAGTTTTTGTTGATATAGAGTTGGTCGGCAACCTCAACACGTTCGTCGTAGGCAAGTTGCGTTTTGGCCAACGGTGTTATTTCTGCAATTTTGTCCGCTACCTCTTTGTTGTCGGGAAATAACTTTTGCGCTTCCTGATAAAGCTTCAGGGCGTTGGAGTATTTTTTTATCAGCAAATAACGACCTGCCTCTGTTGTTTTTTCATTAAAAACCAATGTCTTGTTTTCGTATTCGGCTTTAAGCTCTTTGGTTGCTTTTATTTTTTCGGCAGGGTCGGGATTGTTTGGAAAGAGCTGTTTGGCAGTGGTAAAAGCAGCCAGTGCCTCGTCAAACCTGTTTTGTTCCAACAGGTTGTTACCATCCGCCATCAGTTTTTTAAAATTCTCCAGACGGGCCCTTTCGTTGGCCTGCATATCCAATATTTTATTAACACGGCTTTTGGCATAGTCGTCGTTGGGAATAACATTTAACGCATCGCGGTAATATTTCAATGCCTGTTCAAAGGCGTTTTGATCGTAGTACAGGTCGGCTTTATCAATGATATCGTAATATTCATCCTCCTTTTCCATTTGCCGGCTCATCATGTCGATAATCTCGTTGATTCTCTTTTTTGAGTAGGCATCCTCTTTTTTATATTTTAAAGCCAGCTGATAATAGCCTTTGGCATCCATGTAGTTGCCGGCATCAAACTGCTTGTCGGCCAGCTTAATTGCCTGCTCGTAAGTGGTTGCATTTTGGGCAACGGCAGCAGCAGGTAATGTAATTAAGACTACGGCAATAAATAAAGGAAGTATATATTTTTTTAATATGATCATCTTTAATATGATATGCTTGTATTTAATGTGTAACGAAATAAGTGCTTCAATATTTTACGCTGAAATAATTCCGTCTTTAATGGTTAAAATTCTGTCGGTCATTTCAGCAAGCTCCTTGTTATGCGTAACAATCACAAATGTTTGACCGAATTTATCCCTTAAATCAAAAAAGAGTTTGTGCAGGGTTTGCGACGATTTGGAATCGAGGTTGCCCGAAGGTTCATCCATCAAAACCACCGCGGGGCTATTAATAAGAGCCCTTGCAATGGCCACGCGTTGCTGTTCGCCTCCCGAAAGTTCGCCGGGTTTGTGGTGTGCTCTTTCCGACAGCCCCATAAAATCCAGGATTTCCAAAGCCTGCTTTTCGGCACTTTTTCTGCTTTGCCCCGAAATAAAGGCGGGAATACAAACATTTTCCAGCGCATCGAATTCGGGTAGTAAATGGTGGAACTGAAATACAAAACCGATTTTCCGGTTACGGAATGTTGCCAGTTGTTTGTCCTTTAGTTTCAATACCTCCGTGTTATCAATAACAACCGTTCCGCTGTCGGCTTTGTCGATGGTGCCGATAATATGCAGCAATGTGGATTTTCCGGCACCCGATGCCCCGACAATGGCAACAACTTCGCCGCGTTTAACCGAAAGGTTGATTCCCTTTAAAACTTCCAGTTTGCCAAAAGACTTGTGAATACCTTTAACTTCAATCATTGCAAATAAAATGAGCTGCAAAGATAAAAAAAGAAGGAAGGCGGCAAACAGGATTAGAGAATGCGTACGGAAGTAAAAATTTCCTGAAAAAAGAGCAACATATTTGGAGGTGTTGTAAAAATATCTATTTTTGCAGCCGCTTTAAACAAGCACGCTGGTATAGCGCTCCCGATATCAATCGGGAGGTTAGCGTACCTGAAAAACGGGGTATAGCGCAGTCCGGTTAGCGTACCTGCTTTGGGAGCAGGTGGTCGTAGGTTCGAATCCTACTACCCCGACACTGAAAATGAGAGCCTTACAGAAATGTGAGGCTTTTTTTATTTGGTTTCTGAGATTGGTTTAATCTTTTGTAGCACCCTTTGTATATGGTATTAATAAAAACAAGATAGACAAAGCAACAACAAATAAGAAAAAAAGGAGTTATCCGTATATTATATCGCAATATTAAAATGAAAAAATATTTATTAACGCTTACATTCGGTTTTTTGGTAATTTTTGCCGTAGCGCAGGTACAAACAGATACAACATACAGGTTGCCGGCAAAGGAAAAACTTCATTATAAGATTTATTATAAATTGAGTAAAATATGGATAAATGCCGGCGTGGCAAATTTTAAAACCGACACGTTAATAAATAATGATACACTGCTTTATCGTTTTACGGCAGACGGATTTACCTTAAACAAATACCAATGGATATACAGTTTGGAGGATCATTACGAATCTATTGCGGATTACAATACATTACAGCCCCTGCGCTTTGAAAAGGATAATACGGAAAAAGGAATTTGGGTGCATAATATTTACAATTTTTATCCTGATGAACATAAAATAGATATGTTTATGGAGGCTTCAAAAAAGCATCCGATAAAAAAAACAGAAACTTTTAACGGATTTATTACGGATGCCTTATCGGCAATCTATTATATCCGTTCCCTGAACTTTAACGGTTTTACTGAAGGAGATACCCTGACGTTTAAAACCATTTTGGACGGCCGGATATTTGACCAGTCAATGGTATATTTGGGAAAAGATATGTTAAAAACAGCCGACGGAAATGAAATTGAAGCATTTAAACTGGGAGCAATTATTGAAAATAGTACATTTTTTAGAGGTGACGATGCCGTTGTTGTATGGATTACCAATAATCGGCAACGATGGCTGGCAAAAGCTAAAGCCAAAATAGTTGTTGGTTCCATAATAGTTTATCTTGATAAAAAAGGGCTGATCTCGTTTGTGCCCAAATAAGTAATTTAAAATATCATCATACCTGTTTGCATTAGTATAAAGAGCCGGGTACTTTATTGCTTTGAATGAATTTTAATGTAAAACCGGAGGTAAGCCGGGTTGTGAATTATTTTCGTTGCATAATGGTTTTTTTAGGTGCGTTAAACTAAGATCTGACCATTCTTTTTGTCGGGTTTTATTTAATAATCTATCTTTGTCAGCCGACTTTTCGGTTGAAATATCCCAACGGCCATCATTAAACAATTACGATATTTAGCAGTCTGTAATGCAATACCTTATATTAACCGTTCTGCTCTCAACCCTAATCATTATTTTATTTAAGGTAATGGGTGTTTATAAGGTAAACACATTACAGGCCATAACCTTTAATTATTTGTTTGCCGCCGTAACCGGTTATTTTATGACGGACAGTGGAGCAGTTTTTTCCGAAATATCACAAAAACCATGGTTTTACATGTCGTTTATCACGGGAGCCATGTTTATCATAACCTTTTTTCTTTTTGCGCAGTCAACCCTTAAAGCAGGTGTTTCGGTTACGGCGGTTTCCGGTAAAATGTCGGTAATACTGCCTGTTACGGCGGGTTTTATCTGGTTTCACGACACCTTAACCATTACCAAACTAACCGGAATTGTTTTGGGTCTGGCATCGTTTTACTTTATCTTCAATACCGGCGAAAAATTCCGTATTAACTACAAATATGTTTTGCTCCCCCTGTTGTTATTAATTGGCAACGGACTGAACGACACACTGGTTAAATACATTCAGTTTTATTTTTTAAACGGGGATGAAGCCGTGTTTATTGAAACGGTCTTTTCCATTTCACTAATTTTCGGCGGAATTTATTTGCTGATCGGGATGCTGTCAGGAAAAGAATCACTAAATTTGAAAAGTGTTCTTTTCGGGTTGCTGCTCGGGGCTGTAAACTTTTTTGGTGCATGGTTCTTTTTAAAAAGCATGGGACTGTATCAGGCCTCGTTTTTATTTCCTGTGGTTAATGTGAGCGTGGTATTACTTAGTTCGCTATCGGGAATGTTGTTTTTTAACGAAAGACCCGGAAAAATCAATTTAGCAGGAATGGTGATGGCCGTAATTGCCATCTTTTTGATAAGTGCAGGATAATGGAAGATATTTATAAAACGGTTGAAGGCGTTTCGGAAGGTGTATATAAGGAAAAGGGGAGCAAGTTCATTGCAAGGGCATATCATGTAAAGTCGGAAGATGAAATAAAAGAAACGTTACAGTTGTTGAGAAAAGAGTTTTACGATGCCCGTCACCACTGTTATGCCTGGCGTATTGATGCAAGGAATGAGAAAATACGAAGCAACGATGACGGAGAACCGTCGGGCTCGGCCGGTAAACCCATATTAAATCAATTGTATTCGTTTGAGCTGTTTGATGTGCTGGTGGTGGTAATACGCTATTTTGGAGGAACAAAACTCGGGGTTAGCGGCCTGATTAATGCCTATAAAACTTCTACACGCGAAGCCCTGAATAATGCGGTAATTGTTAATAAAGAGATTCGTGATTTGTATCTGATTGAGTTTGAATACCCTTTGATGAACAAGGTTATGCGTGTTATTAAAGAGGAGGGTTTAACAATAAAAGAACAACAATACGACAACCTCTGTTTAATTAAACTGGAGATAAAGTTGTCAACGATTAATAAATCGACAAACCGATTGAGCAGGATTGTGGGTGTAAAATTAAAAAAGCTGTAAGGCAATAACTTATCTGTTCGTACTTGGTTTGGGTTAATTTTACAATAAAAAAAGTGAAAAATCAATACCCGGAGTTCTTTTTTTTAAACTTTTATTGATACACTTTTGTTAACTCAAAATTTCCTCGCAAAGGATTAAGATAATTGTAGTAGAAATAAAATAATTTACAAGGCTGAAAAAAAGATTTACAGTTGATGAAAAAGAAGCATGTAGAAGTTTGGGACAGAATACTGGTTGTAATTAAAGATAATATCCCGCTTCAAAGTTTTCAAACATGGTTTGTTCCCATTGTTCCGTTAAAACTGGAGAATAATGTTCTTACTATTCAGGTGCCGAGCCACTTTTTTTACGAATGGCTTGAAGAACATTATATCAATTTGCTGAAAAAAACAATAAAAAAAGAACTGGGGCCTGCCGGAAGACTCGAATACAGCATTATTGTGGAAAACTCAAATTACGGAAGAAGCGGTCACTCCGTTAAGTACCCCACCTCTGATAAAAGGGCCGTTAAAAACCGTCCGGTAAATATGCCGGTTAATCTGGGAGGCACTAAAGAAATTCCCAACCCGTTTATCATCCCCGGATTGAAAAAAATAAAAGTAGAATCGCAACTGGTAGATACTTACTCGTTTGATAATTTTGTTGAAGGCGACTGTAACCGCCTGGCACGTTCGGCAGGATGGGCTGTTGCCGAAAATCCGGGTAAAACGGCATTTAATCCTTTGTTTATTTACAGCCAGACAGGACTCGGAAAAACACACCTCGGGCATGCCATCGGATTACAGGTGAAAAATAATTTTCCCGAAAAAGTGGTGTTGTATGTCCAAACCGAGCAGTTCATCAATCAGTTTATCGATTCGGTACGTAACAATAATCAAAACGACTTCGTTCACTTTTATCAAATGATAGATGTTTTGATTTTGGATGATATCCAATTTTTGGCAGGAAAAGAGAAAACCCAGGATGTATTTTTCCATGTGTTTAATCACCTGCATCAAAACAACAAACAAATTATTATTACATCCGACAAACCGCCGGTTGAATTAAAAGGAATGGAACCCCGGTTGCTTTCGCGCTTTAAATGGGGGCTGGCAGCCGATTTACAGGTTCCCGATCTGGAAACACGCATTGCCATTCTTCAGAAAAAACTGTACGCCGACGGCATAGAAATGCCCTATGAAGTTATTGAATATCTGGCATACAGCATTACCACCAATATTCGCGAAATGGAGGGAGCATTAATTTCCATTATGGCGCAATCGTCGCTCAATAAAAAGAAAATCACCCTCGATCTTGCCCGCCAGATGATTGATAAATTTGTAAAAAGCACGGCACGCGAAATTTCAATAGATTACATACAAAAGGTGGTTTGCGATTATTTCAGCCTGCCGGTGGAAGCCATCAATTCAAAAACAAGGAAACGAGAGATTGTGCAGGCACGTCAACTGGCCATGTTTTTTTCTAAAAAACACACAAAAAACTCACTGGCAACCATCGGTATCCATTGTGGAAATAAAGATCATGCCACAGTGTTACATGCCGTTAAAACCATAAACAACCTGATGGAAACCGACAAACAATTCAGGGTTTATGTGGATGATATCGACAGAAAACTGAAGATGTAGTTGTATTCAAACACAAAAAAACGGAGGCTGACTAAAAAGTATTTTAGCAGCCTTTTTTTATTGGGTTAAAATATTTAAAACAGGTTGTTATGCCTGCGGTTTAATTACAATAAAATGGGTAAAACACCATAGACAAATTGAAAATGATGGTAAATCAATTTCGATTATTGTGGGAGCAGTTCTGGTTTTAAAGGTTTTAAGGCTTAAATTTTAAATTCAGGTAAGTTTCCTTATTACCGGTATTAGAGGTGTCAAAGGCTTGGCCCGGCACTAAATGCTTGTTTTGCTTACGCTTTAAACAACAGGTTAAAAACTTTTCAGCATTCAAATGCAAAATAAAAAAGCCGATGAAAAATTCACCGGCTTTTCCCTTGTAGCGGGGGCAGGACTCGAACCTACGACCTTCGGGTTATGAGCCCGACGAGCTACCACTGCTCCACCCCGCAATATTGTTTTAATTGGGAGTGCAAAAATATATTTTGTTTCTTTGCAAAACAAATTTTTTTTCAAAAAAAACACTTTTCATGCACAAAGCCGGTTTCGTAAATATTATGGGATATCCCAATGTGGGAAAATCCACACTGATGAATGCCCTTGTGGGCGAAAAACTTTCTATCATCACTTCCAAAGCACAAACCACCCGCCACCGAATAATGGGTATTGTTAATGGTGACGACTTCCAAATAATTTATTCCGATACGCCCGGCATCGTCCGCAGGCCTGCATACAAAATGCACGAATACATGAACAAGTTCGTTGAGTCGGCACTGATTGATGCTGATATTATTTTGCTAATGACCGAAACGGGAATGCAATTTGAAGAAAACGAAATCATTGATAAAATCATAGAGTCAAACACCCCGGTTTTGCTCTTAATCAACAAAGTGGATTTGTCGGAACAGGAAAGAATTAATCAGGAGATGATATACTGGAAAGAAAAGATTCCGGCTGCTGATATTATTCCCGTTTCGGCATTACACAAATTTAATGTCGAAAAGGTTTTTGATAAAATATTGGAGTTGTTGCCTGAAAACCCGCCCTACTTTCCCAAAGATGAGCTTACCGACAAATCGATGCGCTTTTTTGTTTCGGAGATTATTCGCGAAAAAATATTTGTCAACTACAAAAAAGAGATTCCCTATTCCGTTGAGGTGGCTGTTGAATCCTACAAAGAAGAAGAAAACATTGTGAGGATTTACGCCTATATTTATGTTATTCGCGAATCGCAAAAAGCCATTATTCTTGGTCATAGAGGCGAGCGTATTAAAAGAGTGGGCATGCAGGCACGCGAAGACATTGAGCAATTTATCGATAAAAAAGTATTTCTTGAATTAAGGGTAAAGGTAAACAAAGACTGGCGTGACAGCGACAAACTGTTAAATCGCTTCGGCTATGGAGAAGGATAGCAGAGAAAGTGCCTAAAGTGAGCTAAAGTTTGGAGTGCCTAAAGTTTGGGATTCAGCGTTTGGCGTTTGGGCAGGCCCGCCTGCCGGACGGGCAGGCCAATCAAAAATCATAAATCAAAAATTTGCAATCATAAATCAGAGTGCCTAAAGTGCGCTAGAGTTTGGAGTGCCTAGAGTTAAAACTACGGCGTTCATTCATAACCCCGTCATTTCGAGGGAAGAACGACCTTTTCTTTCTTCGTCATTCTGACGACCGTAGGGAGGAAGCCTGCCCTGCCGGCAGGCGGGAATCCCCTACTATTATCGACTGAACCCCCTTTTGCTTGAGAGGCAGGCTGCCACTCAGGAGATCCCCGCCCGTACCGAACGGTACGTTCGGGCGGGCCTCGTCGCTCCCCGAAAGCTTTCGGGTTCGCTTCCTTCGGGATGACGTTGGGGCTTGCGGAAAGGTCAAACGAGCATCATGCAACAAGCAACAAGCTCAACTTCTCAACCTTTCCGGACTCTCCCGATAACTATCGGGATGTTCGACCGAAAAGGTTTACTTTGTGCCTTTGCGTCTTTGCGGTTCCTAAAACCTTAAATTTTCAAACCTTGAACCTCCAAACCTTGAACCTACCAGCAACCGGCAACGAGCAACCAGTAAATCCCCCCAAAAAAAACATCACCTTACTGTAATAATAAATTACTTTTGCCGTCGTTTAGTTGTATCTACATCTATTTGTCAATATGCAAAACAATCAGGATGAATTTTTAGGAAAGTGGCTGGCGCTGGCTCACCTCAAGTTGTTCAATTTGTTAACCAGGGTTCTTCATAAAGAGGGATTCGATTTAACCTTTGAGCAATTTATTTTATTAAAGATAATTAATGCCCATGAAGGAGTAAGTCAAAAAGAACTTGCCACAATCATGAGCAAGGACAAAACCTCTATAACAAGAGCCATCAGCGTTTTGGAAGATAATCATAAAGTGGTACGCATCAATGCAAAAGATGATAAACGCAAAAAAGGCCTTTATTTAACCAAAGAAGGAAAAGAACATTTGGCACAGGTTATGCCCCGTTTTATCCAAATACGGAAAGAACTTGAAAAAGGTTTTTCCGATAACGAACTTGAGCAAACCATTGCTACCATAAAAAAAATAATTGAGCGTACCAACCAGCTGGAAAAACAGTTGTAAATACAACTTTTTGGTAAAAATTAAATTTAAAATTACTTAATACAAATAAAATGACATTAAGAAAAACGTGGATTATTGCAGTACTTGTACTAATTGCCGGAGTTATCGGTTTCGTTTACCTCTCCAAAATGAAAAAAGCACCTAAAAAACAGGTGGTAAAATCAAAGGTAATTGCGCCTTACATTGTGGTAAAGAACAAAACCCTGCCATTAATCATCGAAGGTTCGGGGCAGGTGCGGGCAAAAGACCGGATTGAAATCTACTCGGAAGTGAACGGTGTTTTACAAAAACAAAAAAAAGAGTTCCGGGCCGGAGTTTCATTTAAAAAAGGAGAATTAATGATAAAAATTGATGATTCCGAATTTAGGGCAAACCTCTATGCCAAACGGAGCGATTTTGAAAACCTGATTACTTCTCTGTTACCCGATATTAAACTGGAATTTCCTGAGGAATTTGATAAATGGTATCAATACCTTACATCACTGGACGTAGATAAAAACCTGAAACCGCTTCCTGAGATTAAATCGCAAAAAGAGAAATTTTTTATCACCGGAAAAAAGGTTTACAGCTCATTTTACTCCATCCGCAACCTGGAAACAAGATTAGAGAAATACAACATACGTGCCCCGTTTGACGGTGTGGTAACCGAGTCAAATGTAAATACGGGTACGCTTATACGTGCCGGACAAAAAATCGGAACTTTTAGTAATAACGGTTTGTTCGAGCTTGAACTATCGATAAAAGCTACTGATGCCGGATTAATTAACAGAGGCGACCGGGCAACAATTATTTCTTCGGAAAACGGACAGGAGTGGGAAGGCAAAGTGGTACGAATTAATCCTGCCATTGATATAAACACTCAAACCATTCAGGTATTTATCGAATCATCAGGCAGGGGCTTGCGTGAAGGTATGTTTGTAAAAGCCGTTATAGCAGGCGGAACCATTAACGATGTTTTTGAAATTCCACGAAACATTCTTGTGGAAAATCGTTGGGTTTTTATCATAAATTCCGATAGCTCACTTGCAAAAACTGAAATAAATCCGGTACGCTTCCTTAATAAATCGGTCATTGTAAAAGATCTGCCCAACGGAACCCGCATTGTCTCCAGAAATATCCCCGGAATTTTTCCGGGAATGAAAGTGATTCCGCAACCTTCGGACAACTAACCGGTTAAACAGTTTGTTATGAAAAAAATACTCTCATATTTTATAAAATATCCGGTTGCCGCCAATGTGTTTATCCTCACATTTGCCATCTTCGGAACGGTGGCCATGTTCAACATGAAATCATCTTTTTTTCCGTTGGTGGAAAGTCGTATCATCTCCATACAGCTTATCTATCCGGGTGCTTCACCCCAGGAGGTGGAGGAGGGAATCGTTTTAAAAATCGAAGATAACCTGAAAGGTGTTTCGGGAATTGAAAGGGTAACCTCCGTATCGTCGGAAAACAGTGCCAATATTACGGTTGAAGTGGATAAAAATTACAAAACCGATGTGGTTTTGGAAGATGTAAAAAATGCCGTGAACCGTATCAATTCTTTCCCCGTTGATATGGAACCTCCCGTAATTTTTAAAAAAGAAAATTTAAACAGGGTAATTATATTCTCTGTTAGCGGACATAACATTTCGCTAAAAGCGTTAAAAGATATTGCCTATAAAATTGAAGATGACATCCGCGGAATGGATGGTATCTCAAAGGTGGTACTTCACGGTTTCCCCGACGAAGAGATTGAAGTGGCAGTTAATGAAAATACGCTCAGAGCATATAATCTTACCTTTGATGACGTTGCCAATGCCGTGCGACGTGCCAATATCGACATCACCGGAGGAAAGATACGTACCAGCGAGGAGGAGTACCTTATTCGAGGACGTTACAAAAAGTATCAGGGGCACCAACTGAACTCCATCATCATTAAATCGGATGCCGACGGAAGAACCGTTAGGGTGGGAGATGTGGCCACCGTTTACGATCGTTGGTCGGAAAACCCCAATCGCATTGAAATCGACGGGGAAGCCTCTGTTGAAATTGAAGTACAAACTACCAACAGCGAAGATTTTTTAAGCGCTTCGGATAAGTTGAAAAAATATATTGAAACCTTTAAACTGAAAAATCCCGATTTGGATGTTGTTATTGTACAAGACCGGTCGGTTAACCTCAACGAGCGTAAAGACCTGCTCATAAGAAACGGTATGATGGGTATGTTGCTGGTGTTGCTGTTCCTTTCCATGTTTCTTAATCCCCGCATGGCACTTTGGGTGGCTGCCGGATTGCCTGTTTCGTTTTGGGGTATGTTTATTCTTGCCAACATTTTCGGGATTACCATCAATGTTATTTCGCTGTTTGGAATGATTGTAGTGGTGGGAATATTGGTGGACGACGGTATTGTTATCGGCGAAAACATTTACAGTCATTACGAAAAAGGTAAAAACGCCATACGAGCGGCCATCGACGGTACCTTGGAGGTGCTTCCGTCAATTTTTACAGCTGTAATTACCACTATTATTGCCTTTTCAACTTTCTTTTTTATTGATGGGAGAATGGGTGACTTTTTTAGCGAACTGGCATTTGTGGTTGTTGCCACACTGTTTATTTCGCTTATTGAGGCCGTTATTATTTTGCCCGCCCACCTCGCTCATTCCAAGGCACTGAAAGGTCAAAAAAGTCAAAACCGGGTGGTAAAAGCAATGGACAGCATTATGTATTGGATGCGCGACAAAACTTATGCTCCAACACTTCATTTTGCCATTCGTAACAGGTTTCTTATCATTTCCATTGCAGTGGTTATGTTGCTGTTAACCGTCGGTGCAATGAAAGGAGGAGTTATTCGCAGCACCTTTTTTCCTTTTATTGAAAGAGACAACATTAATGTAACACTGAAAATGCCCGCCGGAACCAACGAAAAAATTACCGAAGCATGGATTGATAAAATACAGGAAGCGGCATGGAAAGTAAATGCCGACTACAAAGCCAAAAGAGCCGACAGCTTGGATATTATCACACATATTGAAAAGAAAATAGGCCCCACAACCGCCGACGGAAGTTTGAACATTATCTTACTGAACGGCGAAACCCGTAACATCATCAGCTTTGAAATTGCCAATGCAATTGCTAAAGAAGCAGGCCCGGTTATCGGAGCCGAATTATTGTCGTACGGTGCGGGAGGTACATTCGGAAAACCGGTATCGGTTGCTTTTCTTGGAAACAACCTTGAGGAACTTACCCTTGCAAAAAACGAACTGAAATTTGAATTATCGAAACTTTCGGGATTGAAAGATATCAACGATAACGACCGCCAGGGAATCAAGGAGATCAACATTGTTTTAAAAGATAAGGCTTATATGCTGGGACTTACCCTGCAGGATGTGCTGGGGCAGATACGTTCGGGATTTTTTGGAAAAGAGGTACAACGCCTGCAACGCGGAAGAGATGAGGTAAAGGTTTGGGTAAGATATAACGAGCGGGAACGCTCTTCTATCAGCAACCTTTCCGAAATGTATATTACAACTCCTTCACGTAAAAAAGTTCCGTTCGACGAAATCGCATCCTACTCCATCAAAAGAGGTATTGTGTCTATCAGCCACCTCGACGGTAAACGGCAAATAAAAGTGGAAGCCGACCTGGTTGACGAAAATGCTTCGGCCACCGACGTTATGGAGTATGTAAAATCTTCAATATTACCCGATATTCTTGCCAAATATCCCACGGTGGGTGTTCTTTACGAAGGTCAAAACCGCGAAGCCAACAAAACTTCCGATTCAGCCAAAAAAGTGGTGCCGGTAATTTTGTTCCTTATCATTGCCATGATTGTTTTCACTTTTCGCTCGTTCAGTCAAACCATTTTACTGTTTGTTCTTATCCCGTTCAGCTTTGTTGGCGTTGCCTGGGGGCACTGGATACACGGACAATCCATTAATGTGCTTTCCATGCTGGGCATCATCGCCCTTATCGGGATTCTGGTAAACGACGGGCTGGTGTTAATAAGTTCATACAACCGTTTGTTAAAACAAGGCGTTAAAGTAACGGATGCCGTTTACGAAGCGGGAATTTCAAGGTTCCGGGCCATCTTTTTAACTTCGGCTACAACAGTAGCCGGTCTGGCACCGCTTATCCTCGAAAAAAGTTTTCAGGCCCAGTTCCTTATTCCCATGGCCATTTCCATTGCATACGGAATCACCATTGCAACCATATTAACATTGTTGTTGCTTCCGGTTTTACTGGTTTCGGTTAACAAACTCAAGCGTTCCCTAATCTATTTGTGGGAAGGCAAAAAAGTTACTCCCGAAGAGGTTGAACATGCCATTAAAGAATTAAAATTTGAAAATGATGAACTTGAAAAATAAAGCGTTATTGTTTATCCTGCTATGGATAACACCGGCACTGTTGCTGTCGCAACAAGCCGATTCAACCCTGAAACTATCGGATGCCATTGCCATTGCCATGGATAAAAATCAGGACATACTGATTGCCAAAAACAATGTACGCATCGCCGAAGTAAACAAAAGTGCAATGAACTCGGGATATCTGCCTGTTTTAAACGGTTCGGCAGGGGCAAGCTATTCAAACAACAACTCCGATATTACCTTTATCTCGGGCGACAAGGTTTCAAAAGACGGTGCCTCGTCAACCAATTACAGCGCTTCGCTGGGTTTGAATTACCGTCTTTTTGACGGAATGAGCCGTCACTATAATTACAAAGTCCTTAACGAAAGTTATACCCTTTCGGAACTTCAGGCAAGGGCGGTTATCGAAAATTCGCTCATCAGGTTAATCCGCTCCTATTATCAGGTGGCCAAACTGACATCAAAACTGGAAAACCTCAAACGTACCCTTCATATTTCAAACACGCGATTGGAATATATGCACGACAAATACAGGTACGGACAGGCAACCGAGCTGGATTTACTGAATGCCGAAGTTGACCGCAACAACGACAGCGTAAACTATATTAATACCGTAAGAGAGCTTGAAATTGCTCAAAACGATATGAAAGTGGTTATGGGAACAGATATGACCCTGGAGTTTGCAATCGACACAATGGTTCGTTTCGGGCCGAAAGTAAATCTGAATGATATGTGGGTTGCAGCCCGCAGCAAAAACGTTGACTATATGATTGCCAAACAGAGTAAAGGCATTTCGGAACTGCAGCTAAAACAATCTCATACTGGATACATTCCAACCATCGACCTGTCGGGAAAATATTCATTCAGCCAAATGGAAAGCGATGTGGGCAGCCTTACTTTTCAGCAAAGCCTGGGTTACAATATCGGTGCCTCGTTAAACTGGAACATCTTTGACGGAGGGAAAACCCGCACCCGTGAACTCAATGCCAAAATTCAGGTTGAAAATGCACAAATTCAGGTTGATAAAATAAAAACCGACCTGGAACGAAAGGTGGCTGATGCGTACAGCAATTATACCAACATGCTGTTTATCCTTAAAACGGAAGAGACCAATAAAAAGATCAATCAGCTTAATTTTGAAAGATCGGTGGAGCAATATAAATTGGGACAGCTCACCTCCATTGATTTCAGAAATGCACAGGTTAATTTGCAAAAATCGGTTGACCGTTATAACGAAGCCCTGTACAATGCCAAAATTGCAGAACTGGAGTTGATGAAGCTGGCCGGACTGTTTTTGGATGAATTGTAAGATTATTGCCGGTGTTGTTTTCCGCTAATTGGTTTGGCAAACCGGTTAAGTATGTTTTGTGTCGAACCTGCCCTTTTTTGAAAACCAAAGGATAACAATACCTCCGATGATAAAGGGTATGCTGAGCAATTGCCCCATATTAAGCAGCATGTGTTCTTCAAAGCCAACCTGAGGTTCTTTTAAAAACTCAATAAAAAACCTGACGGTAAAAAGCATAATAAGAAACCAGCCGAAAACGGATCCCCTGCGCGGATGTCCGTCGGCTTTAAGATACATACGGTACGTAACGATAAATATTATCAAATAGCTTAATGCTTCGTAAATTTGAGTGGGGTGCCGCGGATCGGTGGTAAATGCCGGATCGTAATAGTTTTTGAAATAAAATCCCCAGGGCATTTGTGTAATATGGCCGAAAATTTCGGAATTCATCAAATTTCCAAGTCTGATAAAAGCACCGCCCAAAGCCACCGGAATTACCACCCTGTCCATGGTCCACAAAAACGGTTTGTGATTTTGCTTCGAAAAAAAGTAAAGCCCGATCAATATTCCTATGGAAGCCCCGTGACTTGCAAGCCCGCCTTCCCAAATTTTAAAAATATCCAAAGGATGGGCGAGGTAATATCCCGGTTCATAAAAAAAGCAATGCCCCAGTCGTGCTCCTAAAACCGTAAAAATAATCATATAAGTAAAAATACTGTCAAGCAGTTTTTCGCTTTCGCCCTCTTTTTTTAATATCCGCTGCATGATGTAATACCCGGCAATAAATGCCAGGGCAAACAGCATTCCGTACCAGCGTATTTCGTGGCCGCCCAGAAACGGCATACTCGCGGGAATGGTAAATGCCACCGGAGAGACATTCCAAACAATATAATTTAACACCATAATACTCTTTTGCAGGCAAAAGTAACAAGTTATTCAACCCAAACCGGACAATAGGGGATAAAATCAAAAGTGGCTAAAGTACTTGAAGTTTGGAGTGCGCTAAAGTTTGGAGTACTTGGAGTAAATTACAAATTGCAAGCACCAAATCACAATCCTGCCCGTCCGGCAGGCGGGCAAATCCCAATATCAAAAAATAAAAATCCAAAACTACGTCGTTCATTTATTAGTTCGTCATTTCGAGGGAGGCACGACCGAGACCCGCCCGAACGTACCGTTCGGTACGGGCGGGAATCCCCCACTTTGAACGACAGAATTCCCTTTTGCCTAAGGGGCAGGCGGGTTCTCAGGAGATCCCTCAGTCGTACCTC
>CAYNVN010000178.1:0-17719 GCA_964400655.1 uncultured Lentimicrobiaceae bacterium | reverse complement strand
GTGTGAAGAGCTGTTTAAGATGATAACAAAAGGTAAAAGAAAAGTTAAATTTGAGTTTAAAATCCGAAACATTAAATCCGAAGAAAAATTCCTTACCGGTGTTGCTCAAAACTTTTTTGATGATGATGTTATCAAAGGTATTATTGTTAATTTATGGGATGTTACACATTTAAAGGAAACAGAACAGATTATTCAAAAAAGAGAAAACGAACTTGAAACATCCAATAAAACCAAGGAGAAACTCTTTTCCATCATTAGCCACGATTTAATAGGCCTCATAGGTACCAATTCGGAACTGATGAAACTTTTAAATGATGAATTTGATGAACTCGACAACAAAACCATAAAAAAAATAATCGGCTCGGTAACCGATTCGCTCGACTCTACCAACACACTGGTTACCAACCTGCTTTCGTGGGCAAGAATACAAATGAACACCATTAATACCGAAAGAGAAACCATTCTGTTGTTCCCGGTTATCGAAAAATCAATTCGGTTGTATAAAGAACAGTTGCAAAACAAATCCATCGAGTTACATTTTCACTGCGACCATACTACCAAAGTTATGGCCGACTCAAATCAACTGCAGATAATTTTCAGAAACCTTATCAGAAACTCCATTAAATTTACCCATATCGGGGGAAATATTCAAATTGTTTGCAAAGATAAAAACGGAGTGGTTGAAATTTGTATTAAAGATAACGGAGTGGGTATGGATAAAGAACAGATAGATCATATTCTCTCAAACAGCGGTAATATTAAATCAACAATCGGCACCAATAACGAAAGAGGAACAGGATTGGGAATGATAGTTATAAAGGAGTTCGTACAGTTAAATAAGGGTAAAATTCAAATAAAAAGCGAACCGGATAAAGGGACAGAGATTTGTATCATGTTATTAAAATGATATTAAAATATTTTGTAAATTTGCAGTCCCAAAATCAAAAGGTACCGTGGCCGAGTGGCTAGGCGGAGGTCTGCAAAACCTTAGACAGCGGTTCGAATCCGCTCGGTACCTCTCAAACCCCTTAAA
Organism: uncultured Lentimicrobiaceae bacterium; assembly: GCA_964400655.1. Classification (GTDB taxonomy): domain Bacteria; phylum Bacteroidota; class Bacteroidia; order Bacteroidales; family F082; genus B16-G9. Next base: position 16,686 of record CAYNVN010000178.1, on the reverse strand, counting down.
ACCACCATTTTAAGGGGTTTTTTATGGCCCACCCATAATATCAAATCCTAAAAGTTTATATCACTTCCGTTCAATAACCTTTAAAGCCTCGCGCCTGCTTAACGGGTGTAACGCCGTTTTATCCACAAAATCAATAACCCACTGCGGGTCAAATTTGCTGTATTGACGCAACATCCAGCCAATGGCCTTATTGATAAAAAACTCATCCGTTCCCGACAAGGAATTGATTACATGGGAAAGAAACGCTGTATCCACAGCAGATTTGTATTTAAGCTGAAACAATATTGCCGACCGCTTTAACCAGATGTTTTCCGACTGAATCCAGCTTTCTGTCCTTTCATCTCGTTGTCCGGGAAAAATTTTAAAGTAATCCCCCGCTAAATGCGGAGCAATGTAATCAACCGTATCCCACCACGATTTGTGTGTAATCATCCATTCAAACAAAACAATATCATTAATACTAAATTGCTTTGAATATTTGTTAACCAGCTCCATGGTAAAATACTGAAACTCACGTTGGGGTTTGTTCCACAGTGTTTTAACAACGCTTTCCAATGCTGCTTTTGGCGGCAGGTTTTCCTTTTTCAAAAAGGGCCGCTGAATCTCTTTTCGTATGGGCGACTTAATACCGAAAAATTCAAAACGGTTGCGCATATAGGCTTTTTGTCCGGCAGCATTCTCTTTATCGGCATGTTTTTCAAATTGGGCCTCAATGTTTGAAACAAAAGCATTCATATCCATATTTTTTGCATTCAAAACGAAAAATAAGAATTAAATCAACATTCTGTTATAAAACTCATATTTACTTAACTTTGCAGCCTTTCAAAACCACATAACATGAATAATAACAAACCGGCACGATATACCATCACTTCGGCGCTTCCTTACGCCAACGGCCCCATTCACATCGGACACCTTGCGGGTGTTTATGTTCCCGCCGACATCTATGCGCGCTACTTGCGCCTTAAAGGCGAAGATGTACTATTTATCGGCGGCTCCGACGAGCACGGAGTACCCATCACCATCAAAGCCCGCCAACAGGGAGTTACTCCGCAGGATATTGTGGATAAATATCACGGCATTATTAAAAAATCGTTTGAAGATTTCGGAATATCGTTTGATGTTTACTCACGCACTTCGGCTCCCATACATCACGAAACCGCTTCGGCATTTTTTAAGAAACTTTACGATGATGGTAAATTTATCGAGAAAAGCAGCGAGCAATATTACGATGAAGAGAACCGTCAGTTTTTAGCCGACCGTTATATTACCGGAACCTGTCCCCATTGTGGTTACGAAAAAGCCTATGGCGACCAGTGCGAAAGCTGCGGCACATCGCTTAGCCCCCTTGAACTTATCAACCCTAAATCGGCTTTGAGCGGAAACGTTCCCGTACTAAAAGAGACCAAACACTGGTATTTACCTTTGAATGAATACGAAAAGTGGCTGACCGATTGGATTTTGGAAGGCCATAAAAACGACTGGAAGCCCAACGTTTACGGCCAGGTTAAATCGTGGATTGATCAGGGGCTGCAACCTCGTGCCGTTACCCGCGACCTGAGCTGGGGCGTGCATGTTCCGGTGGAAGGTGCCGACGGAAAAGTACTTTATGTTTGGTTTGACGCACCCATCGGTTACATATCGGCTTCCCGTGAGTGGAGTAAAAAAACAGGTAAAGAGTGGGAACCTTACTGGAAATCATCCGACAGCAAACTGGTTCATTTTATAGGAAAAGACAACATCGTATTTCATTGTATTATCTTTCCGGTGATGCTTAAAGCCGAAGGAAGCTACATTGTTCCCGATAACGTTCCGGCCAATGAATTTATGAACCTTGAAAACGATAAAATATCCACCTCACGTAACTGGGCCGTATGGCTGCATGAATATCTCGAAGAGTTTCCGGGCAGACAGGATGTACTGCGTTATGTTCTTACTGCCAACGCCCCCGAAACCAAAGACAACGACTTTACATGGAAAGATTTTCAGGCACGCAACAACAATGAGCTACTGGCTGTTTTCGGAAATTTTGTGAACCGCACACTGGTACTTACAAAAAAATATTTCGACGGAAAAGTACCCCAACGCGGCGAATTAACAACCGAAGACAAAGAGACTTTGGAAGCCCTGGCCGGCTATCCGTCCACCATTGCGAAAAGCATTGAGCTTTACCGCTTCAGAGAAGCTTTGAGTGAACTGATGAACCTTGCCCGCCTCGGCAATAAATATCTTACCGAAAACGAACCCTGGAAAATTTTTAAAACCGATCCCGACAGGGTAAAAACCGTAATGAACATTTCGTTACAAATAGCAGCCAATCTTGCGGTTTTATCGGAACCGTTTCTGCCTTTTACTTCACAAAAGCTTTATCGCATGCTAAACCTCGACAACAAAACATGGGAAGAAGCTGGCGATCCTGAATTTTTAAAAAGCGGCCATCAGTTAAACAAACCTGAGTTTCTGTTTACCAAAGTGGAAGACAGCGAAGTGGAGGCACAGGTTCAAAAACTGTTAAACACCAAAAAGCAAAACAAAATGGCAGAGGTGAAGGCGGCTCCTGCAAAAGAGGAAATTGAGTTTGACGATTTTATGAAGATGGACATCCGTACAGGAACCATTTTAGAAGCCGAAAAAGTTGCCAAAACCAAAAAGCTGCTCAAGCTCACAATTGATACGGGAATTGACAAGCGTACCGTGGTTTCGGGTATTGCCGAATATTATGATCCGGAAGATATTAAGGGTAAGCAGGTTTCGATACTGGTAAACCTTAAACCCCGTAAATTACGTGGTATTGAATCGCAGGGAATGATACTGATGGCGGAGGATAAAGACGGGAAACTGGTGTTTGTTGCCCCAGAACAAACGGTTAGCAACGGCAGCGAAATAAAGTAAAATATTTTATAACTTCTCTTCTTACGGTTTTCAGGATAACCGGGTATTCCCGGTGCTTTACAAACTATCCGTACAATTTATCGGAACCGGTTTTTAAATACCGGGTTACCGCCAGCCATGTGGAAATGCCCGAAATAGCAACTCCCGATAAAACCACCATGAGGTAAAGCAAAAGCATGGTAAAACGGTCTTCCAGAAGTTTTAACTCGGGTATGTTTTCTTTAAGCAGTGTGGTTAATCCGCTTAACAGCAACAGGGCAAAAAGCGCGCTTAATGCGCCGTGTAAAACCCCGCGTTGCACAAAAGGCCGCCTGATAAAGCTGTTGGTTGCACCAACAAGCTGCATGCTTTTTATGGTATGACGCTTTGAATAAACGGCAAGCCGGATGGTATTGTTAATCAACGCCACCGATATGATAATAAGCACCAGTGTAATGGCAAGCAAAATAAAACCTATGCGCCGGATGTTTTTATTGATAACATGAACCAGCGACTTGTGATAATAAACCTCCTTTACGATTTTATTTTTTAAAACATTTCTTTCAATAATCTTCAAACTGTCGGGGCTGGCCCAGTCGGCATAAAAACGAACTTCAAGAGAGGGTAACAAAGGATTGTTTTCTTCTCCGAGAAAACTGATGAAATCATCGCCCAGCGTCTCTTTTAAACGCGAAGCCGCTTCCTCTTTGGTAATATATTCGGTAGATTTAACATAAGGGCGGGCATCAAGCAATTTTTCCAAACGAAAAATATCGGCCTCTTTTATGCCTTTTTTTATTACAATCTCAAAACCGATATTTTCCTTAATGTATCTTGAAAGAGTACGTGCCTGCATCAAAATCAGTCCCAAAAAACCCAATGTAAACAAAACCAGTGTAATACTGATGATGGTTGTTACATAGGAGGCTCCTATTTGTCTTCGGGAAGAGGAACTGTTTTTACTTTTTCTCACGTTATTAACTAATAAACGTCCTTATTATTACCTTGGCTTTTTTCAAATTCGTGATAATCTATTGAGTAATTTTTGAAGAGATCGAAACTAAATGAAAAGTAAATTATATTGGCTTTTTTACCAAGATAGGGTTGCGTTTCAACGCCGTCAACCGTTTCGGTAAAATCTTCGTTAAAAAAGTTTGAAAAATAATATTTTACTTTAACGTTTAAACCGTATGGTAATTGAATTCCTGCAAAAACAGTATGATACAGCGCGGGAGTTCGTTTTGTGAACCATACGCTTATCTTACTATCCTGTTTATCACCGTTAATAAAGGTCTTTTCCTTATAATGGAACGGAAACTCAATTTCATATCCGGTATAAAAAAACAATTTATCAAGATTACCGACTTTAATACCCACAGGAATACCAAAATCATAATTCCGGTATTTCCTCTTAATATTGCTGTTAAGCGGATCGGGATAATTATCAATATATCCCACATTTCTGATGGCGGCACCAAAAATCAATCCGGCATTTTTCGAAAAATCGTAATTACCAAAAAACTGAAAGTTAAAAACCGGCGACCATCTCATTACATTATCACCAACAGCGCCGTTATTATCAATGGCGGCAAACGAAAATATCATTTCACCCCCGGCGGTAGAATAAAATTTATTTTGAGCATTTACCGGGTTGTTAAACCCGATAAATGCCGTTAAAATAATAAAAAACAATTTTTTCATCAAAAATTATTTTTACTGGTTTTGAATGTGAACATCCATTTGCGGAAACGGGATTCCAATATTTTCTTTGGCAAATGTCTTGTAAACATTTTCATTGAAATCGAAAAATACTCCCCAGTAATCTTCGGCTTTTACCCATGCCCTAACGGTAAGGTTTACCGAGCTGTCGGCCAGTTCACCCAAAGCAACAAAAGGTTCCGGATCAGCTAAAATACGTTTATCGTTTTTTAACAGGTCCATTACAACATTTCTGGCTTTGTCGTAATCATCGCCATAGGCAAAACCAACAGTCCAGTCAACACGTCGGGTAGGTTCGGTACTGTAATTTATCAGCGAACCGGTTGATAAACCTCCGTTGGGAATAATAATTGTTTTGTTATCAACGGTAGTGATAATGGTAACAAAAATCTGAATTTCCTTTACAATTCCCATGTACCCCTGGGCTTCAATAAAATCGCCAACCTTAAAAGGTTTAAAAATCAAAATCATAACCCCGCCGGCAAAGTTTTGCAACGTTCCCGAAAGAGCCATACCAACAGCAAGACCGGCAGCACCGAGAATGGCAATGAACGAGGTCATTTGTATGCCCATCATGCCAAGTACTGCGATAAATACCAATGTCTTAAGTATAATACCAACCATGCTCTGTAAAAATCCCTGTAAGGAGGGATCGTAGTTTTTAGATTTCATCAATCTACCCAGTTGATTGGTCAGTATTTTTACAATCCAAAGACCTAAAATAAGGACAACTATTGCCCCAATTAATTTAATACCATATTCAGCAATTACCGGCTGAACATCATTCATCATTTTAGTAAAATCAAAATTCATAATTATATAGTTTTAAAATTCAGGACAAAAATACTATTTATTTAAACACTATAAAAATAAGACTATATACCCAAACAAATACCAAGACCTAAAGCGGTTTTTACCAATGCCGTATCCATGGTAACAAGGTTTGGTTTAGAGACGGCTTGTTCAAACGGAACGGCAACAAATTCGGGATGATGATAGGCTACCATCTTACCAAAATCATTATTAAGTACCATTTCAAAAGCTTTAACACCAAATTGTGCCGACAACACTCTGTCGTACGCATTGGGAACCCCTCCGCGTTGCAAATGACCTAATACCGTTTCGCGCATTTCGCGCTCAAAACCGATATCCTTCAAATCGTTCATCAGCTGACGTGCAATACCGCCAAGAATACGATTTTCATATCCGGGCTCCTGGGGTTTTTCAAAAACAGGAATCCCTCCTTTTGGAAAAGCACCTTCGGCCACTACCACCACGGCAAATCCTCTGTCGTGATGGAATCTGTTTTCAAGAGCCTCTTTTATTTTTTCAATGTCATAAGGAATTTCCGGAATCAAACAAACTTCAGCGCCGCCTGCAACAGCGGCATTAAGGGCTATCCAGCCGGCATCTCGTCCCATCACTTCCAAAAAGAAAACCCGGTTATGACTGGCGGCGGTGGTTACCAGTTTATCAACGGCTTCGGTGGCAACCTGTACCGCCGTTTGAAAACCAAAGGTAGAATCGGTGGAACTCAAATCATTATCAATGGTTTTCGGAACACCTATAATGTTCAACCCTTTTTGATAAAGCCTGTTTGATATTCGTTGCGAACCGTCGCCGCCAATATTGATTACCGCATCAATGTTCAGGTATTGCAATTTTCGTATCATTTCATCCGAACGGTCAACCGTTGTCCATGTACCGTCGTTGTTTTTAACAGGCCAGGCAAACGGGCCGCCCTTGTTAGTGGTTTCAATAATGGTACCTCCCTGAAAATGGATACCGGCAACTTTTTTATTGTCGAGCGGAACAATTTCGGTGGGTTCCCAAAGCACTCCGTTAAATGCCTGAATACTGCCGAGAACTTCCCACTCTTTTTCCTGTGAAGCGCGATGCACAATGGCACGAATTACAGCATTCAAACCCGGGCAATCGCCTCCGCCTGTTGCTATTAATACTCTTTTCATAAAACTCTCTTTTTAAAAAACAAAAGTACGGTAAATTGTTATATCGGGCCGCTAACAATTATCTTTTTAAAATTGTACGATAAATTCATTTGTGTTTATATAAATATTTATTGAAGCATAAATGCTTCAATAAATATTTAATGTATTAATCCGCTTCTGATATTTGTACTACTTTTGTATTATCGGTTTTTCAGAAAAAAACATTCGGCAAAAGACGGAAAACAAAAAAGGCTTCAACGGTTTATATATTTATAAAAGGCGGAACAGAGGGATATGTACAAAAAAAATTACAGTTCACGTAAATATGTTATCATTTCTATTTTTGTTTTTGTTGCCCTTTTATTTTTGATAAAATTATATTTTCTTCAAATTTCCGATAACAAATACAGCACCTCGGCCAACAATCTGGTGCTTCGTACCATTACGGAATATCCGCAACGCGGCAAGATATACGACAGAAACGGAAAGCTTATTGTTTATAACGATGCGGTTTACGATTTAATGGTTATCCCCCGGCAGGTAACAAACATTGATACTGCCGAATTTTGTTCGCTGCTCGGCATAGATACCGCTTTTTTTAAAAAACAAATGAAAAAAGCCATTCATTATTCACGCTATAAACCATCGGTATTTATAAAACAGCTCTCAAAAGAAGAGTATGCACGTATTGAAGATAAAATGTACAAGTTTAAAGGCTTTTTTGTGCAACGACGTGCGCTTCGTAAATACAATATACCCATAGCGGGACATTTGCTGGGCAGTGTTGGCGAGGTCAACCATCGCGACCTTAAACGCGACAGCTATTATACCAGGGGAGATTATATCGGAAAATCGGGAATTGAACGATTTTACGAAAAACAACTAAGGGGTACCAAGGGCTCTAAAATAATTCAGGTTGATGTTCATAACCGAAATAAAGGAAGCTATCAAAACGGAAAATATGATACGCTGGCGGTATCGGGTAAAAACATAACATTGAGTATTGATGCCGAATTACAGGCCTACGGCGAAAAATTAATGCAAAATAAAACAGGCAGCATTGTGGTTATTGAGCCCAAAACGGGCGAAATACTTGCTATGGTCAGTAGTCCGACATTTGACCTGAACCTGCTGGTTGGCCGGCAGCGGTCGAAAAACTACAACGCATTGCTACATGATTCGTTAAAACCCTTGATGAACCGTGCGGTATCAGGAACTTATCCTCCGGGTTCTACGTTTAAAATGATCAATGCGCTGGTGGCGCTTCAGGAGAGAGCCATCACACCAAAAACAAAATTCAGTTGTCAGGGACCCGAATCGAAACCTATCCGGTGTACTCACCATCACATTACACCGCTGGATCTTAACGAAGCCATCAAACAGTCGTGCAATCCTTATTTTTGGAATACTTTTAAAAGCATTATGAACAAACCTTCGCTTGGAGGTGTGCACAAGGCTTACGAAAAATGGTATAACGATATCAGAAGTTTCGGTTTCGGCCAAAAATTCAATACCGATATTCCGTTTGAAGTAAAGGGAAACATCCCTTCAAAATCATATTTTGATAAAGTTTACCGGGGCAGCTGGAATGCACTTACCGTACGCTCACTGGCCATCGGTCAGGGCGAAATATTGATTACCCCCATTCAGCTTGCCAACCTTGCGGCTGTTATTGCCAATAAAGGATATTATTTTCCGCCGCACTTTTTAAAACATACCGAAGGGTCGGACAGCCTGATGAATAAATTTAAAACCAAAATAAACACAACCGTCAAACCCAAATATTTTAGTGTAGTACAACATGCCATGCGCGAAGTGTTTTCAAAACAACACGGCACGGCACACTATTACGAGGTTGATACACTACAACAATGCGGAAAAACGGGAACCGTGCAAAACCCGCACGGTGAAGACCATTCGCTGTTTATTGCTTTTGCTCCCATGGATAACCCTAAAATTGCCATTTCGGTAATTGTTGAAAACGGCGGTTTCGGCTCACGTTGGGCCGCCCCCATAGCAAGCTTGATGATAGAAAAATATCTCACGGGGAAAATAAAACGCAAACGACTGGAGAAAAGGATTATGGAAGGCGATTTAATTCATAAACATTAACAGTGAGAAAAAGAGATAACATAATTGCAAACACCGATTGGTTTACGGTTTTACTTTATTTGATACTGGTAATAGCAGGCTGGTTTACCATTTATTCGGCTTCGTTCGACAATCCCGATGCCTCCATGTTCGATATAACCCAACGATTCGGAAAACAGGCCATGTGGATAGGATTAGCTCTGTTGTTGGCCGTTACTATTATGATAATTGATGCTAAGTTTTTTTCAGCTTTTGCCTTTTGGATATATCTGCTTGTAATGCTTGTTCTAATAGGTGTGCTGCTTTTCGGAAAAACGGTGGCCGGTTCCAAATCGTGGTTTCAAATAGGCAGCTTTGCCATTCAGCCGGCCGAATTTGCCAAATTTGCAACAGCCCTGGCTCTGGCACGATATCTTGGAAAATTAAACATTAACATTAACGAACTTAAAACAAAATTAAGAGCCATTGCCATTATTATGTTGCCTTCGGTGTTAATATTACTACAAAACGATACCGGTTCGGCACTGGTATATTTTTCATTTATTTTGGTTTTATATCGCGAAGGGTTTTCGGGAATATTTATTGTTTTAGGATTGGTTACAGGTACTTTGTTCGTTTTAACCCTGTTGTTTGGAAAGTTATATTTGATTGCCGGCATGGCCATAATAACCGTTTTGGGAATATGGCTTTCGCGTAAATTGCGGAAAAACGCCAAAACAGTAGTGGGTATCTTTATTTTGGCTTCTCTTTTTGTCTTCAGTGTTAATTATGCTTTTGAAGAGGTGTTGCAGCCACACCAGCGAAACCGTATTAAAGTTTTACTTGGTATGATGCACGACCCGCGGGGAGTGGGTTACAATGTTAATCAGTCGAAAATTGCCATTGGCTCGGGAGGCCTTACGGGAAAAGGATTTAAACAGGGAATGCTTACCCGATACCATTTTGTTCCGGAACAAAGTACCGACTTTATTTTTTGTACCATGGGTGAAGAAGGTGGATTTATAGGAAGTTCGCTGCTGGTTTTAACGTTTATGATATTGTTGATTCGGCTGGTTTTGCTTGCCGAACGGCAACGATCGGCCTTTAGTCGTATTTACGGTTACGGGGTGGCTTCGGTATTATTTTTCCATTTTATGGTAAACATAGGTATGACCATAGGTTTAATGCCGGTGGTAGGAATTCCGCTGCCGTTTTTTAGTTACGGCGGTTCATCGTTATGGGCATTTACCATCCTGCTTTTTATTTTTATTAAACAAGATGCCAACAGATTAAATGTGTTATAGTTAAATACTACTAAATAAAATATGAAAACGGTTATTTTAAGTTTGTGTTTATTCGGTGTGGTTTGTTTTATGTCAGCCTGCAAAACTGATGATGATCAAAACGATTGGAATTACTGCAACGAATGTCCCAACAGTACCTGGGCCGGCGAATATGAAGGAACCGGAAATTATTACAGCATGAACAATCCGGAAGTTACCGAAGAAGTTACGGTTTTTGTTACAGTCACCGCGTTGCCGGATAATAAAATAAAGTTTTTGGTAAAGTCGCCCGACAAATTTTACAAATCCTATATGGGGAAAAAAGAGAATACCGATTATTACTTTGATTTGTCGGCCACCGATCGCTCAATTCATGTATCACTGTTTCAAAAAACTCCTCAATATAAATTAACCGGAACGGCAAAATCGTATGTTTACAAAGGCGATTCGGTTATTTTAGAAAAGTCAGTAAGTTTCGAGGTTTTTAAATAATTACCTTTTTTTACCACGGTAAAACAATCCGGTTCCAACGGATAATAAATTGATAATCGTTAAAAATAGGTTTAATATTTATAAAATTAAAACCTCCTTAAAATACTTTTTACCGAACCGGCATATCCGCCACCGAATAAGTTAACATGAACCATCAACGGATAGAGGTTGCAGTAGTCCATACGCTCCTGCCAGCCCGGTTCCAGGGGATAATTTTTATGATAAGCTTCGTAAAACCTGTTATCAAAGCCGCCGAACAGTTGCGACATACCCAAATCCATTTCGCGATGTCCGTAATAAACGGCAGGATCGATGATAACCGGTTCACCCTTTTCGTTCACCATGAAATTGCCGCCCCACAGGTCGCCATGAATCAAGGCCGGCGGCTCATCGGGAAAGAGCCCGTCAAGTTTTGAAAAAAACCGATCGAACATGGTTACCGTTGATCTGTCAACCGAACCGTTGTTAAAAGCCATGGCAATTTGAGGTTCCAGCCGCTCCTCCCTGAAAAAATCCTCCCATGTATTGTGCTGCCGGTTGCTTTGTGGCAACGATCCGATGTAATTATCATGATCAAACCCAAAATATTGATGGGTATTACGATGCAATGCGGCAAGCCTTTTTCCAAATATTTCCCAAAAATTATTCACCATCGGAGCACTTTTAATCAATTTTAGAACAAGAAAGGCAATATTGTCTTCTTCTCCGAAACCTATTGTTTCGGGTACATCAATTTCTGCGGTTTTGCCCAAAACATCAAGACCTTTGGCCTCTTTTTCAAACATTGACGGAAATTTTGAAGCCGAATTGATTTTAACAAAAAAATCGCCTGCCGTTGTTTTAATTTTTCTCGTATCGTTTATGGAACCACCGCCCACATAACTGTCGTTAATAATTTCAATCCGCTTGTTCAGTTTGGTTGATAATAAATTTTCTATTCCGTATTTCCAGCTCATGATAATCGGTTATTACACATCAAATTTAACATTAAATTTCAAAAACTTAAAATCACACATAAAATGCTGTTACAACCCTGTTTTATTTTATTTTTACCTTATGAAAAGTTTTGCCAGCGATAATTGGTCGGGGGTTTGCCCCGAAATAATGGAAGCCCTGCAACAGGCAAACAACACGGGCCATAATCCTGCCTACGGAGAACCTGAAGACCTTGTTACACAATCGGCAATCGGCAAATTCCGTGATCATTTCGGTAAAGAGGTAAAGGTGTTTTTTGTATATAACGGTACAGCGGCCAACGTGCTTGGTGTTCAGCATTTGATTAAACCTTACGAGGCCATTGTTTCGGCACATACGGCACATATGAACGAAGACGAGTGCGGTGCGCCCGAAAAAATTACCGGAAGTAAAATTTATTCCGTAAAAACCACAAACGGGAAAATAACACCCCGTGATGTAAAGCCCTTTTTACAAAGCATCGGCTTTCAGCACCATTCACAACCCCGCATCATCTCCATTTCGCAGGTTACCGAATCGGGAACTGTTTATTATCCCGATGAAATTGCAACGCTTGCCGGTTTTGCCCATGAAAACAATATGTTTTTGCATGTTGACGGAGCACGTATTGCCAACGCAGCCGTTGCCCTCGGTGTTTCGTTTAAAGAGATGATTACCGATACCGGTGTGGATGTGCTTTCGTTTGGCGGAACCAAAAACGGTTTAATGTTTGGCGAAGCGGTGGTTTTTTTAAAGCCCGAACTTGCCAAAAATTTTCAATACAGCCGTAAACAAAACATGCAGCTTCATTCAAAAATGCGATACATTGCCGCTCAGTTCGACCGTTATCTGACAAACAACCTGTGGCAAAAAAATGCTGCTGTTGCCAACCAAATGGCAAAAAAATTATCTGCCGCACTAAAACGGTTTCCCGAAGTTACCATTACCCATCCTGTTACGGCAAACGGTGTTTTTGCTATTTTACCGTCCCAAATCATTCCCCGCTTACAAAAACATTACTATTTCCACTATTGGAATTATGAAATTAATGAGGTTCGCCTTATGTGTTCGTGGGACACTACCGAAGAAGACATCAACGGTTTTATATCAAAACTTGATGATGAATTGAAAAAAGGTTAAAGCACCACTTTTGAAACCACGTTTAAAAAAAGTACATTTGTAAAAAAATAATCAATTATGATTGAAATAAAAGAAGTTAACAGTCCCAAAGAGATAAAACAATTTGTTGATTTTCAATTTGACCTTTATAAAGATCATCCGTTTTGGGTTCCCCCTTTAAAAACCGACGAACGTAAAGCCTTAAGTAAAGATACCAATCCCGCATTTGAATTTTGCAATGCTAAGTTCTGGACAGCATGGAAAGAGGGTAAATGTGTTGGCAGAATAGGTGCCATCATTAATCACACCTACAACGAAAAGATTGGAAAAAAGATGGGCCGTTTCAGTAGAATGGAATTTATTGATGATACAGAGGTGTCGAAAAAACTTTATGAAACCGCCGAAGACTGGCTGAAACAAAACGGGATGGAAGCGGTTCACGGACCGCTCGGCTTTACCAATTTCGACAATCAGGGATTGCTTATTGAAGGTTTCGATTATTTACCCTCCATTGCATCGGTTATGCACTTTCCCTATTATCAAAAACACATTGAAGCCCTGGGTTATCAAAAAGAGATAGACTGGGTGGAGTTTCGCCTGAAAATGGGAAAAGAAATTCCTGCAAAAGCCACACGCCTCGCCAATATCATCAAAGAGAGAAATAATCTGGAAGTATTACATTTTAAAACAAAAAACGATCTTAAAGTTGTAATGCGCGATGTATTCGGTTTGCTGAACAAAGCTTTCGACGAACTTCCGTATGTGGCACCGTTTTCACAAAAAATGATAAACTATTATGCCGATAAATATTTTAAGGTTTTAAGTCCTGAATTTGTTAAAGTGATTAAAAAAGAGGGAGCGGTGGTTGCATTTATAGTAGGAATGCCCAGTTTATCGGAAGCCATGCAAAAAGCTAAAGGAAAACTTTTTCCCTTTGGATTTATCCACCTGATGAAAGCCATAAAACATCCCGAAGTGATGGATTTACTGCTTACCGGTGTCGATCCCAAATATCAAAAACTCGGGTTACCCGCCATCCTTATTAACGAATTACAACAGGTTATTCAAAAATATAACATCAAATTTACCGAAACCACCGGAATGTTTGAAACCAATCAAAAGGGCATTACCACCTGGAAAAGCTACGACCATATTCAGCACAAACGCAGAAGATGTTTTGTAAAAGAGTTTTAGATTTTTGAGACACGCCGTCTATCTCTGTTTCCGTTAAACAGAGACGGTGTGTCTTTAAAGTGTCTGGAATGCACTAAAGTACTTGAAGTGTAGAGTGCCTAAAGTGCCTGGAGTACTTAGAGTTAAATCAAGTCACTCCTTTATTACCCCCCGTCATTTCGAGGGAGGCACGACCGAGAAATCCCCTAATATGAACGTCCGAATTATCTTTTGTCTGAAGGACAGGCCAATCCTCAGGAGATCCCTCAGTCGTACCTCCTTCGGGATGACACAGGGGGCGTGTGGGAGGGGCAACGAGCATCAAGTAACCAGCAACAAGCAACCAACCAATCAATCACCAATATTAATGCCGTCGTATTTTAACTCCTTGCCATTTTGATAAGTAATGACCAGAAATAGTTCACCCGTTTCGGTATATGTTTTCCAGTCGCCGGTTTTTATGCCCATCACATAACGACCCTCTTTTTTAAGTTTGCCATTGGGCCAATACCATTTATGAACACCGTTTGGATTATCGTCAATAAACTTGCCTTCAAACAATAAAGTGCCGTCGTTTGAATAAATTCTGTCCCATCCGTTTTTAAAACCGTCACTGTATTGAGCCACTTCTTTAGCATCACCGGTTTGATATATCCATTTTCCATCACGTTTGTCTTCAAGATATTCGCCCTGCAACACAACATTTCCATCTTCATCGTATTCGGTAATTACACCATCACGTTTTCCTTCGTAATACGACATTTCGCGAAGTAGCTTACCCGACGGATAATACCACAACCATTTTCCTTCCGGATTTCCGTTTTCATATTCGCCGGTCTCCTGCAGTTGTCCGTTAGGATAATAATATTTCCACCGGCCGGTTTTTTTATCCTTACTGTAGTTCCCCTCCGATTTAAGACTGTGATCGTCGTAATACTCTTTCCATAATCCTTCGTGTTCGCCCGAATCGGTAAAAATACCCTCTGCAATAATTTTACCGTTATGAAAAATGTAAGATTTCTCTATTTTTCCTTCTTTGTTGTATTCACGACGTACACCTTCGGGAACACCGTTTTTATAAGATGCGGTTATTTTACGCTTTCCGTTGGGCCAGTAATCGGTTTTTACATCAAGTTTGGTAAGTTCCTCGACTTGTTGTTCCTTTTCGCCGTTTACATATTTTGAAACGGTTAATAAATTACCCTTTTCATCGTACTCTTTAAAATATCCGTTTTTAAGTCCGTGAGAAAAAGTTCCTTCCGCTTTAAGGTTACCGTCTTTGTAAAACCATTTCCATTTACCATGGGGCCGGTGGTCGGCATCGTAACGATTGATACGCTCACGGTTTACCACATAACCCTTTTTGTATTGTATAAGCTGAATGATATTACCCTCCTTATCAAATTCGCGGGCAATGCCGTTTTCCAAACCGTCAACAAAAGGAATTTCCATTTTTATGCGGCCGGTGGTATCCAAAACATAGGAATAACCCTGTTTTACATCGTCAACAAAATGCTCTTTTGAAATATCGGTTGGATTGTAAGTTATTCTGAAACCGTTTTTTTTACCGTTTTTATAATTTATTTCAAGCGTAAGTTTACCCTCTTCGTTATAAAACCGCCACAAGCTGTCCAATTGATAATTTTTACGGTTTCCTTCCGATTTTAAAATACCGGTTTCATAGTAGTTTTTCCAGTAACCGTCGGGTTTGCCGTTACGCATGGTACCTTCGCTTGACTTAACACCGTTACCGTAATAAAATACGTTGTAACCGTCGGGATTGATTTTATTTTGCTGCGAATAGCCGTCAACAAAACCAAATCCAACAAATAAAATAACAAGTAATATGGTTTTAAACATTATGTTCAACGGTCGATCCTTACCCCTTTAAGTTTTCTTTTCTTTTTGGTAAATTTATTTACGTTATCCTTACCCACTTCCAGTAATGCCTTGGCACCGCCCGGTAAAATATAGTAAGTAAGTGTATCGTAATTTACTTTACCGTAATTTTTATCCCACTCTTTGGCCGAGAGCTGATAGTTATCATTGTAGTTAAGTAAAAATTTAAGATTCTTGTGTTTATCGCGTTCAAAAGCAATGTTCAAATAATTTTTTCCGCTTTTAACGGCAATTCCCGGAGTGTGTTTAGGTATGATGATTTCTTCAACAAATTTTCCGTTTTCAAATCGTATTTTACCGCTGGCAACTTTGGTTTCTTCCGAACTTAAATTTCGTTTTAACACTATTTTTTTTGAGTTATAAAACTGAACATGACCCATGTTAATTTCATTTTTATACAAAACCTGTTGCATCTGACGGGTAAATAAAACCTTATCGGAACACGATGTTAATGCAACACCGGATAAAAACAAAATAAGTATAAGCCGAATACTGTTTTTCATAGGGCTAAATTAATAAATTTTAGCAAGCATATACAACGGGTGTTAACAACACGTTTAATGTTGTCAATATTGAAAAAATCAGTTTCTTAACACAAAAACAATTTGTAATTTTAGAATAGAAGTTGTTTAAAGTTAACAACTTGAAAATATTAATATTCTACCGTAGAAGAGCGTGTCACACTTCGACTTCCTGCCTGTCGGCAAGGCAGGCGCTCAGTGTGACAACTACTGCTTAAACTGATAATATAACTTAAAATTACTTTTTGAACAGACTCTTTAAATATTATACAGTTATAATCAATAAGTTAACTTTAAACAACTTCATTAAATACAAGTTATATAAAACTAAATCAGCTTAAGTTTTCTTGAAATATCCAGCATTTTTTCAATCGGTTTACGGGCCTGTTCCATCAATGTTTCATCCATCAATATTTCAGGCTGTTCATTTTTTAAAGCAAGATAAAGTTTTTCCATGGTATTGAGTTTCATATAGGGGCAGTCGTTACAGGCACAGGTTTCGTCGGTTGAAACAATCAAAAATTCCTTACCGGGCGACTCCTTGTGCATTTGATGTAAAATACCGGTTTCGGTGGCTACTATAAATTTTTCAGCATCACTTTCACGTGCATACTTTAACAATCCTGTTGTTGAACC
>CAYNVN010000177.1:0-20451 GCA_964400655.1 uncultured Lentimicrobiaceae bacterium | reverse complement strand
CAACAAGCATCAAGCATCAAGCAACCAGCAGCCAAAAAAGTTCCTTCGCGGTTCATTAAAACTGTTTAACCGTTTTACCGGTCATTTAACAGGAAGCCTTATATTTGCTCCCTATATAAAAAAAGGAAAAAATTGAGAATTGCGGTTAACACGCGGCTGTTATTAAAAAACAAACTGGAAGGTATCGGATGGTTTACCTACGAATCGTTTAAACGAATTGTAACGGCACATCCCGAACACGAGTTTCATTTTATTTTCGACCGGCAGTGGAACAACGATTTTATCTTTGCACAAAATGTGATACCTCACAAAATATCACCCCCTGCACGCCATCCTTTCCTTATCTATGCCTGGTACGAATACGCCCTGCCCGCCCTTTTAAAAAAACTGAACGCCGACATACTGGTCTCCCCCGACGCTTTTACTTCGTTAAGGGCGCACATTAAAAAGCTCACCGTTATTCACGACATCAACTTTGAACATTATCCCCAACAGATGTCGGTACTCAATACAAAACTCTACAAGTATTACACTCCGCGCATCGCCAAAACCTCCCGGCGGATTGCCACCGTTTCCGAATTTTCAAAAACCGACCTCATCAACCATTATAATATTGATGCAAGCAAAATAGATGTGGTTTATAACGGCTCAAACAGCAATTTTAAACCTGTTAACGAGTCTGTTAAAAACAAAATAAAAGCACAATATACCGGAGGAAACGACTTTTTTATTTTCATAGGGGCACTCAACCCCCGTAAAAACCTGGCACGTCTTTTTAATGCCTTCGACCGCTTTAAGCAGGAAACGGCAAGCAACATTAAATACGTTATTGTGGGCGAAAAAATGTATTGGAGCAACGATATCAAAGAGGCATTTAACAATATGAAATTCAAAAACGATGTTATTTTCACCGGCAGGCTCGAGCCCGAACAACTGGGACATCTGCTGGGTTCGGCCGTTGCCATTACCTACGCATCGGTTTTCGAAGGGTTCGGAATTCCCATAATCGAAGCCTTTAACGCCGAAACCCCCGTTATCACTTCCAACACCAGTTCCATGCCCGAAATTGCCGGAGATGCCGCTTTAATTGTTGACCCGTTCAATCCGCAATCCATTGCAGAGGCCATGACCAACATTGCAAACAACAAAGCCCTGCGCAAACAACTGATTGAAAAAGGAAGAAAAAGAAAAACATTGTTCAGCTGGGATAAAACCGCCGAAAATGTTTGGAGTTCAATTGAAAAGACCATAAATAATTAACGACAAACCATAAATTAAAGCAATATGAACATACTTATTTTGGGATCGGGAGGCCGTGAATATGCACTGGCCTGGAAAATAAAACAGAGCAAAAACACCGACGGGTTGTTTATTGCTCCGGGAAATGCGGGAACAGGTAACCTCGGCATCAATCTGCCCATTGAAGTGTCCGAGTTTGATTCCATAAAAAAAGCCGTGGTTGAAAACGATATCGACCTCGTGGTGGTGGGCCCCGAAGCACCGCTTGTACAAGGTATTCACGATTATTTTCTGGAAGATGATTATCTGAAACACATAAAAATTGTAGGCCCGCAAAAAGCCGGTGCCATGCTTGAAGGCTCAAAGGATTTTGCCAAGCGGTTTATGGAAAAACACAACATACCCACTGCCCGCTACCGGTCGTTTAACCATCAAAACATTGAAGAGGGTTACGCATTCCTCGAAACGCTTAATGCACCGTATGTTTTAAAGGCCGACGGACTGGCAGCCGGAAAGGGAGTGGTAATTGTTAATAATATAGAAGAGGCAAAAGCCGAGTTAAAGTCGATGATTGAAGAGGCGAAATTTGGTGATGCCTCGGCCAAAGTGGTCATCGAAGAGTTTTTGTCGGGCATTGAACTGTCGGTTTTTATTTTAACCGACGGCGATTCGTACATCATCCTGCCCGAAGCAAAAGATTACAAACGTATTGGCGAAGGCGATACCGGCCTCAACACCGGAGGCATGGGTTCCATATCGCCGGTACCTTTTGTAACAAAGGAGTTTATGGATAAAATCGAGTCGAAAATTATTAAACCTACCGTGGAAGGACTTAAAACCGATAACATCCCCTATCAGGGTTTTATTTTTTTCGGGCTGATAAAAGTGGGCGATGAACCCTATGTTATTGAATACAACTGCCGCATGGGCGATCCCGAAACCGAATCGGTAATACCGAGAATTAAATCGGATTTGGTGGAACTGCTCGTTGCCACCGCCGAGGGAACCCTCAGCGGGCAAACCATTGAAATCGACGAACGGTATGCCGCCACCGTTATGCTGGTTGCGGGCGGATATCCCGGAAGCTACAAAAAAGGTAACCCCGTAAGCGGGCTCGATAATGTGAACAACTGCATTGTTTTTCATGCCGGAACAAGTACCGATGTTGAAAACAATACCGTTAAAACCAATGGAGGACGGGTTTTGGCGGTTACCGCACTTGGCACAACCATGGACGAAGCCCTGAAAACCGCTTACGAAAATGTTGACATCATCGGGTTTGAAGGAAAAAACTTTCGTACCGATATTGGTTTCGACCTGAAATAATAACCTGCTTATGATTAAATTCTTTGCCAAAGGATTTTTTCCTCAATATGCAACGGTTTTTGTATTGGGACTGGCATTATGGTTTCCGGCATTTATGCAATCGCCTGCACCGCCCCTGCAAAACGTTTATTGGGGCCCTTTTGCCCTTTTACTGAATCGTGTTGTAATGGTTGCGGGCACAACGGGAACCATACTCGCCTTTCTTCTCACCTTTTTTACCGGTATTACGGTCAACACTATGGCAGGCAATTTTAACCTGTCGGACAAAGCGGGCACGCTGCCCCTCTTCCTGTTTGTTTTACTCGCCTCGTTTACCCCTGCTTTAACAACAGCATCGCCGTTTATTATTATTGTCTGGCTGGTTATTCTTCTCTTTTTAACTTTGTTCAGGCACGACGACAAAGAGGATAACATCATGCACTCGTTTGATGCCGGATTGATAACCGGTTTGTTAACACTTTTTTACTATCCGCTGCTGCTGCTCGTCTTTTTAATCTGGTTTGCACTCATCTCCATTAAGGGAATTTCGTGGCGTAACTTTGTTGCAAGCATAACAGGTTTGCTGTTTCCGGTATTTTTAATTTATGCCTGGCTCTTTTTTACCGGTAACGAATCGGTTTTGTTTGATAAAATATCGGAGATACCTTTTTACCGTCTCAACACAATATTTAACCGCTTTACACCTGATAACGCACTCATAATATCAGTTACCATCCTTATTTTTATCTCGGCATTATCAATAATGAACAAGCAAAAAGACCTGAGCATCAAACAACGCAGTTTTCTTTCGGTAACAGGGTTTTATATTATGCTTTCTCTGATACTCTTCAGTTTTTTTAATTCACTTGAAATTACATTCTTATTATTGCCGCCTGCGGCATCCGTAACCCTTTATCACCTGTTTACAGGCAGTACCAAAACCAAATGGATAAATATTTCCCTGTGGGTTTTTATTGCCGTTGTAATAATTAATTCATGGATAAAAATTTTTGATGTTACTCAATAACTTATATCCCGACAAAATTGAAGCCGGCTGCGACGAGGCCGGACGCGGCTGTTTGGCAGGCCCTGTTTTTGCCGCTGCCGTAATTTTACCCCGCGGTTACCAAAACCAACTGCTCAACGACTCGAAAAAGCTCAGCGAAAAACATCGCGATATATTACGGGTAACAATAGAAAAAGAGGCAGTTGCATGGGCCGTCGCCACCGTTGATGCCGGCGAAATAGACGACATAAACATCCTGAACGCCTCATTTCTGGCAATGCACCGCGCCATCCAAAAACTCAGGGTCACCCCACAATATCTGCTTATTGACGGGAACCGCTTTAAGCCGTACAAAAACCTTCCGCATCATTGCATTGTTAAAGGCGACGGCAAATACCTCTCCATTGCAGCAGCTTCCATACTGGCCAAAACCCATCGCGACGCATTTATGAAAGCGCTGCACAAACGGCACCCCCAATATTTCTGGGATAAAAACAAAGGATACCCCACCATGCAACACAAACTGGCCATTCGGGAACACGGTTTAACCCCGTTTCACCGTAAAACATTTAATTCAAACATTCAACTGAAACTGGAGTTTTAAATAATTGTAGATTTGTCTATCGAAATCGTAAAGGAATGAACAAAACAATAACAGGCGGAATTTTAGTTGGAATAATTGTTATTGCAGTGGTGGCGCTGTTTTTTAAAAACACCCGGCCCAAAGAACTTCACCCGTGGAAACTCCTTCCCAACACCCCCGACATGGTGTTGGAAACCAACAACCCCGGACAACTTTACGATAAACTGAAATATGGCAACAGCATTTGGAAAAGCCTTACGGAAACAGACAACTTTAAAAAACTGGAAATTGAGATCATCCGCCTCGACTCACTGCTTTCCGACAATAAAAAATACCACGAAGCTCTTTTTTCAAAACCCCTGTTAACCGCATTTTACACCGACAGCAATCGCATTGAAACCGTTTTTGTTTCGGCGGCAGGCTTTACCCCCGACATCGAAAAGCTAAAACTCTTTTTAAGCCAAAAAACCGGCTCTTCCTTCGGTATCGTTTCAAGGCAGGAAAACGGATATGACCTGTTGCGCATGATAAACGGAAAAACGGGGTTCACCCTTTCGCTGGGATTTGCCGAAGGAATGATGATTGCCTCCGCTTCCGAATCGCTGGTGGTTAAAGGCCTAAATCAATATAACAAACAGGGGCTGCAACATTTTACAAACAAAGATTCGTTCCGAAAACTGAAAAAAACCGCCGGTAAAAAAATCAACACGCATCTTTACATAAAAGGCGGCGGTTTAAAAAACCTGCTAACACCCTTTATTCCCCAAAACGAACAGCAGGCACTTAACGAAATTGGCAACCTGCTGGAATGGACCGAAGCCGATATGTTTATTAAAAAAGATGAACTTATCCTGAACGGACTTTCAACAGGCGATGTTAACGGAAAAGGATATTTACGACTGTTAAGCCAAATCCCGCAAAATCAGGAATACATCAATATTTTGCCTTCTAACACCACACTGTTCCTTTTTCAGGGATTGTCGGACTTTAACCGCTGGAAACCGGATACTAAAAACGAAAACAAACTTTTGGACAATAAAAAGTTTACCGCCCTTACGGGAAGCGAAATAGTGTTTGTTTCCACTGCACGTACTTCGCAGGAGTTCAACAAAAAAAGCTTTGTCGTGGTGCAGTTCAACGATATTGAAAGGGCCGGAAGCATGTTGCTTCAATCGGCAAAACAGTCGGGTAAAATTGCTGTTAAAAGTTATGGCCGCTATAAAATCAACAAGCTGAAAAAAGGTGATTTTATTGAAAAAACCTTCGGCAGCATGTACGGTAACATAACCCAAAACTACTATGTAATCCTTGATGATTACATTATCTTCGGCAATAATCCGGATGAGCTGATTAACTGGCTCAGAAACTACGAAACGGGTAAAACACTTGACTTGAACGAAAATTTCAGAACCTTTTCCCGTAAGCTCACCGAAACCTCCAACCTTACGATGTTCATTAAAATACGTGACTTTACCGGAACGGCTTCCCGGTTTGTTAACGAAGAAACCGCCCGCAACATCCGCTTAAACATCAATGCCATTAAAGATTTTGACGGTTTGTTATTGCAAATGAGCAATCAGCAGCCCTTTATCTATACCAACCTTTTTGTAAAACAAAGCAAAACAAGGCACGAAGATAACCTCGCACTTTGGAAAGTTAAACTGGAAGATGACATCATAGGCAAACCTTATCCCGTTAAAGATCATACAACCGGCAGGTACAACATCATTGTTTTCGACAAAAGCAACAATGTTTATCTGATCAGCTACAAAGGAACCGTTTTATGGAAAAAACAGCTTAAAGGAGCCCCCGAAAGCGATGTCTTCCAAGTTGATTATTATAAAAACGGAAAGATTCAGTATCTCTTTAACAGTGCCGAATACATCTATCTGATCGATAAAAACGGAAATTTCGTAAAACACTTCCCCATAAAAATAAAACCTTCGGCAACCAACGGATTAAGCGTTTTTGATTATAACAAAAAGAAAGATTACAGATTGCTGCTGGCCCAATCGGACAAACGCATTTACAATTACAATTTAAAAGGACAGAAAATAAAAGGGTGGAACAACTTTAAAATGCCCGATATTGTTGTAAAACCCGTGCAGCATCTTATTGCCGGCAACAAGGATTACATAATAGTAACCGATATTAACAACAATGTTAAAATTGTAAACAGACGCGGTACTACACGCATCAACATAAAGGGAAAACTTAACAAAGCCGGCAACTCCGGTTTTTACGTGAACAAAACCAACGGAAAGGGTATTTTTATTACCACCGACAAAAAAGGAAGGCTTGTCTATATCTCTTCGGGCGGTTTGTTGCGTTACACCGATTTCGGTAACTTTTCGCCAAACCACTATTTCCTTTATGATGACTTCGACGGCAATCGTTCATACGATTTCATTTATGTTGACGGCAAAAATCTTACGGTTTTCGACCGGTTTAAAAAAGTGCTTTTCAGCTATCGGTTTCAGTCCGATATTCAAATAAAACCTGCTTTTTTCAATCTGGGACGCAACAAAAAGGTTCTTGGAATCGTATCCGATGCCGAGCGCACCATTTACCTGTTCGACAAAAAAGGAAACATCATCATTAACAAAGGTCTTTTGGGCGAAATACCGTTTACCGTTACAAGCCTTAAAAACGATAAAGAGATCAATCTGATTACCGGATCGGGCAATACGCTTTTTAACTATAAAGTAAATTAGTGCCTCCTGCGGGTTTTATTCCGTTTCCTGTTTTTCCCCGGTTACCTGTTAATAACTCGACCAATTCAGGTAAAACAATACGTAAATCGAAAGATTGATTTTTGTATCTTTGCATGTTAAAGTTTTAAAGAAAAAAGGAAGATTTTGTTATGAGTGAAGAAGAATTGAACAAAGGTGCTAATCAGGCTTATACAGCAGACAACATTCAGGTGCTTGAAGGATTGGAAGCCGTGCGTAAACGTCCGGCCATGTACATTGGCGATGTCAACGTCAGAGGATTGCATCATTTGGTTTACGAGGTGGTTGATAACTCCATTGACGAAGCCCTTGCAGGGCATTGCGACACCATTAATGTCATTATCCACGAAGACAATTCAATATCGGTAAACGATAACGGCCGGGGTATTCCGGTTGATATTCACGAAAAGGAGGGCCGCTCGGCCCTTGAGGTGGTTATGACCGTGCTTCATGCCGGCGGTAAATTTGATAAAGGCTCATATAAGGTTTCGGGCGGACTGCACGGGGTTGGGGTTAGTTGTGTTAACGCACTGGCCGACCATCTTACCGTTAAGGTTTTCAGACAGGGAAAAACCTATATGCAGGAGTACGAAAAAGGAAAACCGCTCTATTCGGTTAAGGAAATCGGCCCCACCGACAAAACCGGAACATGCGTACGTTTTCATCCCGATGCGGGTATTTTCCTTACCACCGTGTACGATTACGACACACTGGCCACCCGTCTCCGCGAACTTTCGTTTTTGAACAAAGGCATCACTTTGATGCTTACCGACGAACGCGAAAAAGATGAAAACGGTAATTTTAAATCGGAAGTCTTTCATTCGGAAAAAGGATTGGTTGATTTTATTGATTATCTTGATGTAAACCGCGAAAAACTGATTCCCGATGCCATTAGCATGGAAGGCGAAAAAAACGGTATTCCCATCGAAATTGCCATGCAATACAACACCTCTTTTTCCGAAAACCTGCACTCATACGTTAACAACATCAACACCCATGAGGGCGGTACCCACCTCTCCGGTTTCAGAAGAGGGCTTACCCGTACCCTAAAAAGCTATGCCGACAAGTCGGGATTGCTGGCCAAACTTAAATTCGACATTAGCGGCGATGACTTTCGCGAAGGTCTTACCGCCATTATATCGGTAAAAGTTGCCGAGCCTCAGTTTGAAGGACAAACCAAAACCAAGCTGGGCAACTCCGAAGTTATGGGAGCCGTTGACCAGATGGTGAGCGAAGCGCTGAACAATTACCTTGAGGAGAATCCCAAAGAGGCCAAAATGATTGTGCAGAAGGTAATCCTTGCAGCCACCGCACGCCATGCCGCCCGCAAAGCCCGCGAACTGGTACAGCGTAAAAACGTACTTTCCGGCTCGGGACTTCCCGGCAAACTTTCCGACTGCTCCAACAGAGACCCCGAAGTTTCGGAAATCTACCTTGTGGAGGGTGACTCGGCAGGCGGAACCGCCAAACAGGGGCGCGACCGTAGTTTCCAGGCAATTCTTCCCCTTCGGGGAAAAATCCTCAATGTTGAAAAAGCATTGCCACATCGTGCTTTTGAAAGCGAAGAGATCAGAAACATTTATACCGCACTCGGCGTTACCATAGGTACCGAAGAAGATTCAAAAGCGCTGAACCTTGAAAAACTGAGATATCATAAAATTATTATTATGACCGATGCCGATGTGGACGGAAGCCACATTGCCACTTTGATACTTACCTTTTTCTTTCGCTATATGCGCGACCTGATAGAGCTGGGCTATGTTTACATTGCCACGCCTCCGCTATACCTCATTAAGAAAGGTAAAACACAAAAATATTGCTGGTCGGAAGAGGAACGCGAACGGGTTACAAAAGAACTTTCGCCCGACGGTTCGGAAAAAGGGTTACACATACAGCGTTATAAAGGTCTTGGTGAAATGAATGCCGAACAGCTTTGGTCAACCACCATGGATCCGGAACGGCGTACCCTGCGACAGGTTACCATCGAAAACGGTACCGAAGCCGATCATGTTTTCTCGATGTTAATGGGAGGTGATGTTGCTCCGCGCCGCGAATTTATTGAGGCCAACGCCCATTACGCCAATATCGATGCCTGACGGATATATCCTCTATTTTACAAAAAGCCTCTGCCACCACCTGGCGGAGGCTTTTTTGTTTTTTTTCATTAGTTTTGGCCAACCATACTGTTTTGTTATGTAAGATGTAAACAACAGAGCCTTTTTTACTTTTAACACTCTGTATTATATTGCCTTAAAAGAGCAGTTAATTATTAAATAATTCATCAAAATTTTCAATTATGACGATTTATTCGGAAAAACATAGCGTTACCAACTATTTTAAAGAGTTATCCATTGTGGTGCTGGGGGTTACCATCGCCCTTATTCTTGGTAATATGAACGAAAACCGGAAGGCAGAAGTAAAAAAGAAGAGAGCCATAAGCCTTATGTTACAAGAGTTAAAAGACCACCAGCATACTTTTAAAGTGGCCATGGCTTATCAGGATACGCTTTTAAACGATTATGCAGATTCGCTGGTACATCAAAAAAACTACGATGTTACACTGCCCAAACTAAGCCTTAACACAAGCGCTTATACTTTTATGATATACAATGATGTTTTTAACGACCTGCACTTTAGAAAAGCCACATACATTATGGGCTATTATTCCGACCTAAAGGATTTGCTTGATCTTGAAACCAATCTAATGGAAGCCATATCGAACAATGCGGTTAACCCTGACGATCCGAAAAGCATTGACCTGATTGTTTTTTGGGTTTCACAAATTTACGCATTTGAAGAGGAGCAGTTATGGATGAACAAACATCTGCAAGCCGAACTGGAAAAATGAAACTGATATTTATTTAATCTTCATTACCATCAGCTCCCGCTTGTTACGCCACATGCCGCGTGTAAAATCGGGGAATTTGACAGGCCAGCTGCCGCTCTCTATTGATTTTTCACTAAGGGGTCGAACCGCACTCAACATTACGGCATCGTAAACATCCATATCGGGTTCAATACCTTTACGTAAAGCATTAATCAGCCGATAATCTTCAAAATAGTCCATTCCGCCGTGTGCAGCACCCGAAGATTCACCCTCTTTTTCCATTTTCTTCCACAGAGGATGTAAATATTGTTCTTCATAGCTGCTCAGTTCTTCCCAGCTGTGATGCGGTGACCTGCCCTGAATGTGCACCTTGGCAACCGGATATTTTCTCACTATTCCGTTGGTTCCCTGAATAAGAATATCGCGGCTGTACGGACGCGGGTTGCTTGTATCGTGAGTAACAACAATGGTTTCACCGTTCATGGTTTTGATAACGGTAGTAACCACATCGCTAAGTTTAAACTTCTCTTTTGCCTCAAAACTGTCGGTTCCGAAAATTTCCTCGGCATACAGATGCAGTCCGCGCGTTTTGGTACCGAACGAAACAAGATAATCAAAATAGTTACCGCGATTAATATCCATACACTGCGCCACAGGCCCTAAACCATGAGTGGGATATAGGTCGCCGGTATGTTCCATCGACCATTGTCGCCGCCACACACCTTCTCCCTCCATATCGTACTTAACAGCCCTTAAATCGTGCAGGTATCCGCATTCGCCATGCAACAGTTCCCCGAAAACACCCTGTTTAACCATATTCAGTATCATCATTTCTGCTTTATCGTAATTGCAGTTTTCCATCATAATACAGTGTTTTCCGGTACTTTCCGAAGTTTCAACAAGCTCCCAGCACTCATCAATACTCATGGCGGCAGGTACCTCCGTAGCAGCATGCTTTCCCGATTTCATAGCATAAGTAACAATGGGAACATGCCACTTCCACGGGGTAGCCGTATATATCAGGTCAATGTCGTCACGCTCACACATCTTTTTATAATCATACGGGCTTGACGAGTAACCATCCGGTTTTTTAAACCCCGCCTTCTCCGACATCTGTTGCGCCCGTTTTACCCTGCTGTCGATAATATCCGAAACAGCTACAATTTCACATCCCGGTATTTGTAACAAATTGTTATAATGACTGGTACCCATACCGCCTACTCCCACAAAACCTATTCGTACCGTATCAATTGGTTTGGTTTTAAACGGATAGATATCAAGTTTCGGCAGCCGCTCTTCGGCAAAAGTTTTTAACGCAATACTGCCCAGCGAAAGTCCCAGCCCCGCTTTAACGCTTTTCGATAAAAAATTACGACGGTCTATCTGATTGCCCATAAATAGTTGTTTAAATTTTAACTTCGGTTTTAAATCAATGGTGATGACAAATTACCCAATTCAAAACAAACAGATGCTGAAAATCAATCCTTCACGGTGATATTAAAGAGCGAAACCTAAACCACGACACTTTTTAACCGTTACGTTTGTTTTGTTACCGGCAATGTATGTGGCTAAGGTAATCATTATTCGTAATTGTTGCGCCTGACAATAATGAATTTTTATTGAACACATCACTCTTTTTTATTAATATTGTAGATAAATATCAGAAAAAACATCATGTCGAAAAACAAAGAGCTGCTGGATGAAATACACGCCTGTCTTCATTCGGTAACAAAAGACAGGGATAAGCTTGAAACCATCCTTAAATTTTGCAGAGAAAATATTGTTACGGAACCCGAAAAACACGAAATTCCGGAAAAATACAAACAGCTTGTTTCAAATGTGGCGGAAGAACTGCTTTCGGGGATGATATGTTTTGTAAATGGCGACACACTGGAAACGGAATCGGTTCCGCGCGAAATGATAGAAGATCCGTTTGGGTTTGAGGTTATCAACGGAGGCGATCCCAACGATTGGAATTCAGAACACAAAACATGGAAAAACTGCATCACCGTTAACCCCATGGAGTCGTTTGAGTCGTTTAACATCATGGAGCGCTTTGTTAACGAAGTGGATGATGAAGTTTTCAGAAAAAAACTGACAAGCGCGCTGCAGCGAAAAAAACCTTTTTCCAATTTCAACTATCTTATCGAAGGCTCCGAATACCGTCAAAAATGGTTCGATTTCAGACAAACGGAAACGGAAGACTATGTTTACACCCTGCTCTATTCCGAACTGGAGCGGGATTAACAGTTGTTTTTAAGACCCGTTATAAATTACAAATACTTGTTAATTTAATAACATATACAACCCTAAAATGGCTAACTTTGATACATCTATTTTTTGATAATTAACCTTAAAAACAAAAAAAAATGAAAAAAAATGTAATTATCATTGGTGCAGCCGGAAGAGATTTCCACAATTTCAACACCTATTACCGGGGTAACGAAGATTACCATGTAGTGGCTTTTACCGCTGCTCAGATACCCGACATTGACGGCCGGAAATACCCCGCCGAACTGGCAGGAGAACTTTACCCCGACGGAATCCCCATCTTTGCAGAAGAAGACCTTCCGGAACTGATAAAAAAGCATAACATCGACGATTGCGTTTTTTCATACAGTGATGTACCTTATCAAAGGGTTATGGCCATGAGTGCCGTTGTTAATGCAGCCGGAGCCAACTTTATTTTACTGGGCCCCGACGATACCATGGTTAAAAGTACCAAACCGGTTATTGCCGTGGGTGCTGTTCGTACCGGAGTCGGCAAAAGCCAGACATCACGTAAAGTTATCGAATATCTGATGGCAAAAGGTCTTAAGGTTGTTGCCATTCGCCATCCCATGCCTTACGGAAACCTGGTGGAACAAAAAGTACAACGCTTTGCCACCATCGACGACCTTGCCAAACACAAATGTACCATCGAAGAGATGGAGGAGTACGAGCCGCATGTTGTAAGGGGTAACGTTATTTATGCGGGTGTCGATTACGAAGCCATCCTGCGTGCTGCCGAACAGGACCCCGACGGTTGTGATGTTATTTTATGGGACGGAGGAAACAACGACTTTCCGTTTTACAAACCCGATTTGAACATTACGCTGGTTGACCCGCATCGTCCCGGCAACGAACTCTCCTATTATCCCGGAGAGGTTACCCTGCGCCTTGCCGATGTGGCCATTATTAACAAGATGGATACGGCCGCTCCCGAAAATATCCAGATCGTTCGCGAGAACATCGCCAAAGTTAACCCCAATGCCGTGGTTATCGACGGAGCCTCACCCATTCGTGTTGATAATCCCGACGTTATTAAAGGTAAACGGGTATTGGTTATCGAAGACGGCCCAACCCTTACCCACGGTGAAATGAAGATTGGTGCCGGTACCGTAGCCGCTCAAAAATACGGAGCCGCCGAGCTGGTTGACCCGCGCCCCTATACTGTTGGCAAACTTGCCGAAACATTTAAAATATACCCCAATATCGGTACGTTACTTCCGGCCATGGGATACAGCGAACAACAGCTTAAAGACCTGGAAACCACCATTAACAATACCGATTGCGATGCAGTGGTTATCGGTACCCCCATCGACCTGACACGTATTGTTAAAATCAACAAACCCAACACAAGGGTATATTACGATTTGCAGGAGATCGGTTATCCCACACTTGATGAAATTTTAACCGATTTTGTTAAAGAACACAATTTGGGATAATTCCGGTATAAACGAAAAAAAACCTGCTTTAAACAAAGCAGGTTTTTTTATAACTATTTTTCGATAAAAGTTTATCCTTCCACAAACTCCAATACCGCACCGGTAATTTCTTTTAAAATCTCTTCCGTCATTTCGGTATGAACGGGCAGGGATAAAACATGGTGGCTCAGATATTCGGTTACCGGAAAATCACCCTCCTGATAACGCGGATCGCGATAAGCCTTTTGAAGGTGCAGCGGAACCGGATAGTACACTGCCGAGGCTATTCCCCTGTCAGCAAGATGTTTTTGTAAACCTTCACGATCAACTTCATCGGCCAGCACCATGGTATATTGATGAAAAACATGGGTGGTAAAATCTGCCGTAACCGGTGTTTGTATTTTGTCGGTAACCGAAAAAGCCTTGTTGTAATAAGCTGCGGCTTTTTGGCGCGCTTCGGCATATTCGTCAAGATGCGAAAGTTTTATATCCAAAATGGCCGCCTGCATACTATCCAGTCGTGAGTTCACCCCCACCATATCGTGATAATAACGAACTTTCATCCCGTGATTGGCAAGTACCCTGAGTTTTTCGGCCAGCTCGTCATCATTGGTAAAAGCAGCACCTCCGTCGCCAAAGGCTCCTAGATTTTTTGAAGGGAAAAAAGAGGTACAGCCAATGTGTCCGAAAGTACCGGCCTTTTTGGTATTTCCGCTTTCGGGACAGGTAAAATCGGCACCAATGGCCTGAGCGGTATCTTCAACAATAAAAAGATTATGTTTTTGGGCAATTTTAAGTATGGCGTGAATATTTGCCGATTGTCCGAATAAATGCACCGGAATGATTGCTTTTGTTTTCGGGGTTATCGCCTTTTCCACTGCCTCCGGATCAATATTGTAAGTATCGGGCAAAACATCCACCAATACCGGTGTTAACTTAAGCAGGGCAATAACCTCAGCCGTTGCAATAAATGTAAAAGAGGTGGTGATTACCTCGTCGCCGGGCTGTAAATCCAGAGCCATTAAAGCCAGCTGTAAAGCATCGGTTCCGTTGCCACACGGAATAACATGTTTTACGCCGAGGTACTTTTCAAAATGTTGTTGAAACTTTTTTACCGCAGGGCCGTTTATAAACGACGCATTTTCCATCACTTCCATAATGGCGGCATCCACTTCGGGTTTTATTTTTTTATACTGACCCACAAGGTCAACCATCTGATATTTGATCATAACTTTAGTTTTTTAAGAAAACGCAAATGTAAGTATTGTTAATACATTAGCGGCAATGTGATGATAAATAAATCGAAATGAAATTGAGGAGGAAGTTACTTGTATGATGGATTGAAGGTTTAAGGTTTGGAAGTTCAAAGTTTGGAGGTTTGAACCGCTAAGGCGCAAAGGCGCAAAGAAAACCTTTTCGGTCGTACAAAGGCTTGCGTCCCGATAGTTATCGGAAGGAGTCCGGAAAGGTTGAGAAGTTGAGCTTGTTGCTGGTTGCTGCCTGCCCGAATGTTCTGACAAGAACAGGCGGGGATGCTTGTTGCTGGTTTTCCCCTCCCGCAAGCCCCATCGTCATCCCGAGGGAAGCGAACCCGAAAGCTTTCGGGGAGCGACGAGGCCCGCCCGAACGTACCGTCCGGTACGGGCGGGGATCTCCCGGGCATCAGGCTGCCTTTTCAGTAAAAAGAAATTCTGTCGATAATAGCAGGGGATTCCCGCCCGTACCAAACGGTACGTTCGGGCAGGTCTCGGTCGTTCCCCCCTCGAAATGACGGGGTAATATAAATGAACGACGTTATTTTGGGTATTTTTTGTTTTTGATATTGGGATCTATTTGTGATTTGGCGCTTGATATTTGTGATTTAAGATTTATGGTTTTTGATTTGCCTGCCCGTCCGGCAGGCGGGCCTGCCCAAACGCAAAACACTGAACGCTAAACACTCAACTCCAAACTCCAGGCACTTTAGGCACTCCAAACCTTAAACACTTCAACAACTAAAAAGCCTTAAATATCCTTGCCTGTGATACGCCGGGAGCCTGAACATCAATATCCAAAAAATAACCGAACGGAGTTTGGTCGCAGCGGTAATTTGCATTTTTCATCCGCTCTTCAACTTTGTCGAACAATGCTTTTGTAAATTGCGGAGTGGCTTTTGTCTCCGACAAATGAGCAAACGAATGCAACACCACATGGGTAATATTATTCTTTTTGGCCGCCCATTTAAGGTTCTTCACCATTTTGGTTTCCACCTTTTTCATATCCTCCTCATCCTGCTCTTCGGCATGAATAAAAGCCACCAGGGCATTTTCAAAAACTTTACCCTCCGTATGGTCGGGAAATTCATCCAGCGTTTTTATTTGAGGCTGATAGGCAAACCGCGTGCAATAAATCATTAACAGTTTCATCTTTTTTGGTTCAAAAGTAAACAATCCGGCTATATTTATTATTTATTTAGAATTGTTCTACCTAAACCTATTTTAACTACCTTTGCAATAAAATTACACGTTGTTTTATCTAAAACAAAACTATTGATTAATAGAGATTAAAGAAGAATACAAAATGGCTAAAGTCGAAATAATAATGCCCAAAATGGGCGAAGGTATCATAGAGGCAACCATTACCAGATGGTTAAAAAAAGTTGGTGAAACCATTGAAGAAGATGAATCAATTGTAGAAATTGCCACCGACAAGGTTGACTCGGAAATACCGGCATCGGTTAGCGGAGTTCTTTCCGAAATAAAGTATAACGAAGGGGATGTTGTTGCCATTGGCGAAGTAATTGCCCTGATGACAACCGCTGACAACAAAGATGAGGACAAGCCCAAACCTGCGGATAAAATTGAGAACTTATCCAAACCGGATAAAACCAAAACAGATACTCCTGTAAAAAAGACTGAGACATCTGACATTCAGGAGGGGAACAACCGCTTTTATTCGCCATTGGTAAAAAGTATTGCCAAAAAAGAAGGGATTTCAACCAATGAACTGGATACCATTACCGGCTCGGGCAAAGAGGGCAGGGTTACCAAACAGGATGTTTTAAAATATCTTGAAAGCAGAGGAAACAAGCCTGAGAATACCGCAGTTTCCAAATCATCAACCCACACAGCTAAAACAGAGCCGCCAAAAGTTATTACCGGTGCCGGCGACCGGATTGTTGAAATGGATCGGATGCGCAGGCTTATTGCCGACAACATGATTATGTCGAAACAGGTTTCGGCTCATGTTACCTCGTTTATCGATGTGGATGTTACCAACATTGTTAACTGGCGCAATAAAATTAAAGATGAGTTCTTTAAAAGAGAAGGAGAAAAAATCACCTATACCCCGCTCTTTTTTGAAGCAACGGCACAAGCCCTTAAAGAATATCCGCAAATAAACGCATCGGTTGACGGGTACAACATTGTTTTACGGAAAAACATCAATATCGGCATGGCAACGGCACTTCCCAACGGAAACCTGATTGTTCCGGTTATCAAAAATGTTGATGAGAAAAATTTATTGGGCATAACCAAATCGGTAAACGATTTGGCAAACCGTGCCCGGGCCAACAAACTCACTCCCGATGAAATTACCGGCGGAACATTTACCATAACCAATTTCGGCTCATTCGACAGCTTAACGGGCACACCCATAATAAACCAGCCTCAGGTTGCCATCCTTGCGGTGGGTGCCATACGAAAACAGCCCGCTGTCATTGAAACGGAATACGGCGACGTAATCGCCATCAGGCACATTATGATCCTCTCAATGGCTTACGACCACCGGATAGTGGACGGTGCCCTTGCGGGAATGTTTTTAAGAAGATTAAAAAACATACTGGAAAACCGGGATATCGACAGAAAAATATAACAACAACTGATCGAAGTTGTTTAACGTTTACAGCTTGAAAATATAAATATACTACAATAGAAGATAGTTCAAAAAGTAAAAAAAGCGTGTCACACTGAGCGGAGTCGAAGTGTGACAAACCATGTTTAGTCTGATAATGTAACTAACAATTACTTTTTGAACCGTCACCTTAAATATTTTACTGTTATAACCAACAAGTTAACTTTAAACAACTTCATCTATAAAATATTTAAATATTTGCCCTGTTTCACAACTGTTTTTTTAGTACTTTAGCAATTCTGTTACACATACTGTATTAATGAAACAAAAAATACTTCTGTTAACCGGTATCATTGCTGCTGCTCTTTACTTTTACGGGCTTTATACCAACAACCACCTTTTAAGAATGGTGACCAAACCAATACCACTATTCGTACTGATGGCATCCATAAAACCCGGTTCTCATTATAACAATTATATTTTTACCGGATTGCTGCTGTCGGTAATAGGCGATGTTCTGCTGGAAACATCTCCCTCCATGTTCCTATACGGCCTTATTGCCTTCCTGCTGGCTCATTTAGCCTATATTACGGCTTTTCTTAAACGCGACCGAAGGTTTGAAATCCTGCCGCTCATCCCCATTCTTGTTTTCGGAACGGTGGTTTACTGGTTTCTCTATTCCAGTCTGCAAAAAATGGCCGTTCCCGTTTTAATCTATTTGATTGTTATTTTAACAATGAGTTGGCGGGCAATAGCTCAACGTAACTTTAACAAGATAGCTGTTTTTGCCGCAACCGGTTCCATATTTTTTGTACTGAGCGACAGCATCATTGCCTTCAATAAATTTTACATCGAAATTCCCCACGCCAAATGGATCATCATGTTTACCTATTGGACTGCCCAAACCCTAATCTTTTTTTCCACTCAGGATATTAAAGAAAATGCATCCTGAAAACAGGAATGTTAATTTATTTACAACTCTTTTTCTGAAGGGATTTTTTAAATTTTTCTTTGAGATTTATTTTTTTCCATTAACTTTGAAAGCAAATTAATCAGGTATAATTAAAAGTGATTTTTTATTAACCACAAAAACAGGCGGTTGTATTATTTAAAAAAATAATTTAGGCATTGAATTACTTAATTAAACCCGATTAAATACTATAAAAAGGTATGATTTTACTTGAACCAAATATTAACCCTTTTATAAACTTAAATTAATTATTATGATGTTATCTACAAAACGTTTTCTCGTATTGAGCATCGTTTTTTTGCTGACCGCTTCGGTAAGTGTACCGGTAAATGCACAGCAAACATTAAATGATGTGAAGAAAGAGCGCGGCCTCACCGATGCCGATGTGCTTGCGGCTGTTAAAACTTTTATGCCGCGCGGTGGTCGTGACGAGTATTTCGGAATTGTCGGAACGGGCAACTCCGGAACAATGATCGTTTACGGAATTCCATCCATGCGTATTTACAAATACGTTGGTGTATTTTCGCCTGAGCCATGGCAGGGCTATGGTTTTGATGACGAAAGTTCATTGATGCTGAAAAAAGCATCGCTCGACGACCGTATCTCCGAATATGGCGATATGCGTTTTCCTGCATTTGCAGAAACCGACGGAAAGTATAATGGAAAATATGCTTTCTTCTCAGACGGGGCCAACTCACGTGTTGCCTTACTGGGTCTTGACGACTTTGAAACCAAACAGGTATTGAGTCACCCGTTGTTTATCAGCTGTTACCCCGGCGTAGCAGTTACGCAAAACACAAACTATATCATTCAAACAAGCCAGTTCCCTTCATCATGGGACAAATCAATCGACCCGACACAGTTCAAATCGGGGATTACTTTCTGGTTTTTTGACGATCCTAAAAAAGCATCCAAGTCGGGCCATATCGGACGTATGCTGAAAGAAAAATCATTTACACTGGAACTCCCTCCTTATACACTGGGATATTTTGATGCAGGTAAATTTTCCAGCAACGGTTTTGTAACCGGTGTTGCCGATAAGGACGGAAAACATTATGTTTATGTTGTAGATTATAAAAAACTCGAAGGAGCAAAAAAAACCAGCGTTAACAATTTTGGTGTTGTGGAGCTAAATGAAGCACTGAATGCCAATGCCGTTGCATTTATTGAGATTCCTTATGCTGCAAAAAGTGTAAAAGTTTCTCCCAAAGGAATGTATTTTATTGCAGTAGGTGACGACACCTATGTTTTTGACTTTGCCAAGGCTAAAAATGCCATGGACAGTAAGAAATTCAGTGGAAAAACCGATGACGGTATTCCGGTTATTGCCGCAAACGATGTTAAACACGGTGATATTAAATTGGGTAGCGGTGTTATCGATATAGCTTTCGATTACCGCGACAACACAGCCTTTGCTTCGGTATTTAACGATCATAAAATCGTTCGTTTCAATTACGACAAAATGAAAAAAGATGCCGAACTCACCCTTTCGTTCCGTCCTGCTTATTTGATGACCCCGCAAGGTATGTCGGCCGAACCGCATTCAAATTATCTGACAGTGGTTGACAAAGAGGGTTTATACGATAACTTTGTAAGCACAGGCCCTATTCGTCCGAGCTTCCAGCACCTTATCGATATTTCATCCGATAAAATGTCGGACATCTATACCATGAGCTTACCACAAGCCAACATGTATGGTTCCGAGTCGGTACTGCGTACCACCATCAAGCCGATTATCCGTTATCCCACCGGAACCAACACACGTACCGGCGAAACTTCGCGTTACAAAACGGTGGCAGGTATGGAAAAGGTAGAACGTCAGGGCAACCGTGTTCACGTTTTCGGAACCTTGATCCGTTCACACATCACACCTGAGATTGTTGAAGTAAACGAAGGCGACATTGTTACCTTCCACCTCACCAACCTTGAGCTTGCCGAAGACGAAACCCACGGTTTCACCATCGACACATACGGAAAACACGGTAGTTTCGAGCCTGGTAAAACAGCTTCGTTAACCTTTGTTGCCGACCGTCCGGGTGCATTCCCTTACTACTGTACCGAGTTCTGTTCGGCACTTCACCTCGAAATGGAAGGAATCCTGATGGTTAAACCTAAAGGATATAAAGGAACCGGCGGAAGCGGCGAAATTAAACTTACCAAAGAAGAACTTGCTGCCTACAAGAAAAATTACGAAGATAAACTTGTGGTTATCCAACAAACACAGGATGTTATTAACAGCGTAGTTACATGGTTGAAAGAAAACCATTACGAA
>CAYNVN010000176.1:0-30724 GCA_964400655.1 uncultured Lentimicrobiaceae bacterium | reverse complement strand
ACTCCCTATTACCACAGAGGCAGGATGATGCCTGGGAGATTCCCGCCCGTACCGGACGATACGTTCGGGCGGGCCTCAGTCGTGCCTCCTTCGGAATGACGATGGGCTATGCTGAAGGGGCAAAAAGCAACCCCGCCCATACCGAACAATACATTCGGGCTTGCGGGGGGAACGAGCAACCCCGATGTTCTGACAAGAACAGGCGGGCAACGAGCAACCAGCAACCAGATTTAAACCTTAAAAACCATGATAACACTTATCCAGCTTGAATACATCATTGCAGTTGACACATACCGTCATTTTGCAACAGCTGCCGAAAAATGTTTTGTAACTCAGCCTACCCTTAGTATGCAGATTAAAAAACTGGAAGAGCAACTGGATGTCGTTATATTCGACCGAACCAGACAGCCGGTAATTCCCACCGAGCAGGGCAAACAAATTATTGAGCAGGCAAGAATCACGCTTCAGGAGGCAAAAAAAATCGATCAAATTGTTAAAGATGTAAAAAACGAAGTTAGCGGCGAACTGCGTATAGCCGTTATTCCCACCATTGCCCCCTATCTGTTGCCTTTGTTTACAGGCGATTTTAAAAGGAATCATCCCAACATTAAACTTAAAATAGAAGAACAGGTAACGGATAAAATTGTTGAAAATTTAGAAAAAGATTTATTGGATGTAGGAATTTTGGTTACTCCCTTGCACGAAAAACAGATATTGGAAAAGCCGCTTTATTACGAAGAGATGTTGATCTACTCCAACAAAAACCATCCGTTGGTAAAAAAACCCGTAATTCAGGTTGGCGATATAGCCACTTCCGAGATATGGTTGTTAAACGACGGCCACTGTTTTAGGCATCAGGTGGTAAACCTGTGCGACCTTCACGACCTTGAAAGCGATGATTTGCCTTTTGAATTTGAAGGAGGATCGTTGGAAACACTAATGAGAATCATCGACAAAGAAGGGGGCTATACCCTTATTCCCGAACTGGCCGAAGAGGTAATTCCGGATGACCGTAAAAAACAAATTCGTCATTTCAGCAATATGGTTCCCCTGCGCGAAGTGGCCCTGGTTTTTACCCGTCGTTTTGCCAAAACGAAAATGATTGACCGCCTGGCGGATGCCGTTAAAGCATCCGTACCGAAACATTACCCCGACTCAAAAAGAGGAACCGTGGTGGAGTGGAAATAAATACCAAACCTTACCCGATCATTCGTATTCTCAATTTTCGGTTTAAAAAGGTAACGGCAATTTAGTATCTTTGATTTTTCCATTTTAAAACAAATCATGATGAAACTTATTAAACGCTTTTTCATTGCTTTGATTATTGTATTGATTATCATTGCCGCCGGCCTTTGGTTTTGGCTTAAAAGTACCGCCCCCGATTATTCGGGAGAAGTTGATATAAAAGGATTGCATCAGCCGGTAAAGGTAACCTTCGACCGGTTTGGGGTTCCGCACATTGAAGCTAAAAACGCCCACGATGCCTATATGGCGCTGGGTTATCTGCAGGCACAGGAAAGATTGTTTCAAATGGAAATGATACGCCGTGTGGCCGGGGGAACACTGTCGGAAATTCTTGGGGAATCATTGGTTTCAACCGATAAAAAACTCCGAAATCTCGACCTGTACAAAATGGCTGAAAAAAGTAAAACCGTATGGTTTAACTCAAACGATAAGCCCTGGCAAAAAGAAACCCGCGCTTTTCTTGACGGAGTCAATGCCTTTATCGACAAAGACCACTTACCCGTTGAGTTTACATTAATAGGTTTTAAACCACGGCATTTCGGGGTGGAGGATGTTTATGCCACCATCGGCTATATGGCTTTTACCTTTACATCGGCTTTAACGCAGGATCCTGCAGTAACGCAGGTTAAAAACAAGTATGGCGATCAATATCTTAAACTGTTCCGTTTAGATTCGGCTTCCGTGGCCGCCTTACATCAAAACAGCGATCCCGTTGCACAGCTGTTTCCCGATTTTACGGAATTTCAGGAGTATATTCCCGTTCCCATTTGGGAGGGTTCCAACAACTGGGTGGTAAGTAAAGATCGTTCCAAATCGGGTCATCCTGTTTTAGCCAACGATACCCATATCAAATATTCACAGCCGGCCGTGTGGTACGAAGCGGTTTTAAATTATCCGGGGCATCTTATTTCGGGCTATTACCTTGCCGGAGTACCGTATGCCGTGGTTGGAAACACAGGTCAGCATGCCTGGGGTGTAACCATCTTCCCGTTCGATAATATGGATTTATACAAGGAAAAGGTTAATCCCAAAAACCCGAATCAGGTATGGGAAAACGACCATTGGCAGGAGATGACCGTTGAAAAGCAGATTATCAAAGTAAAAGATGGTGAAGATGTGGCTTATAACCTCAAATTTACACGCCACGGACCTGTTATGAACGAGGCATATCCGAACATGGTTCCCGAAGATAAACAGCCTGTTTCGTTATGGTGGGGGCTGCAGCATCTTGATGCTACGGTAATGCAGGCGCTTTGGTATATCAATAACGCACAGTCTGTTGATGAGTTTCGTAAAGGATGTTCATTTATTGATATTCTCGGGCTGAATGTGGTTTATGCCGATACCGACGACAATATTGCCTGGTGGGCTTCGGGCAGGCTGCCCAAAAGAGCTCCGCATGTTAATTCATCGGAGATTCTTGATGGTGCATCGGGAAAAGATGAGGTGTTGGGTTTTTATCCCTTTGAGCTTAACCCTCAGGTGGAAAATCCCGAAGACGGACTGCTTGAAACCTCAAACGACCATCCTCCCGCTGTTAACGGCGAAGATTATCCGGGTTACTATTCACCGGGATACCGGCACGAAAGAGCTTTGTTCTTGCTAAACTCACAAAATAAATGGAGCGCGGGTGAGATGAAAAAAATACAATCAGACAACTATTCGGCCCGCGATGTCAAGCTGGTTAAACTGGTACTCAGCAAGGTTGATGCTGATAAAATTTCAAATAAAAATGCCGTTTTTGCACAGGCAATTAAAGCACTTCAAAACTGGGATGGTAAATCGGATATAAACAATATCGGTGTAACAATCTACACCAAAATGCTTTATTACATTCTTGAACAGGCCATGGCCGATGAGTTGGGAAATAACGGATTTAAAAAAGCCGTAAGCTCCAATCTGATACGATCAAGCATCGAACGTTTATTTACCAACCCCGATTGTATATGGTGGGATAATGTTAACACCCCTGAAAAAGAAACCCGTTTACAGGCATTCAGGCTGGGCATTGATAAAGCTGTTGTTTCGTTGCAGCAGCAGCTTGGCGACGATGTTACCTCATGGCGCTGGGGCAGGGTTCATACTTTAACCCATGTACATCCCATCGGGCGCAAAGAACCGTTCGACAAAGTGTTTAATGTGGGGCCGTTTGAAATGGCGGGCACCAACGAGGTGGTTGATAAAGAGGGCTTCTCTTATAACGTAACGGGAGTATATCCTGTTGCCACAGGTCCTGCCCTCAGGTTTATTATTGACATGGCCGATCCGACTTCAAAACTTACTATTATTCCAACCGGACAATCGGGCAATGTTATGAGTCCCCATTATGCCGACCAGGCACAGATGTTTGTTAACGGAGAATACAGAACGCTGGAAAGCAGTGTTGCCAAAATTAAAAAGAGTACGGTACTGCTGCTGGAACCTGAAGACTGACGGGATATTTTATAAATCAACCGTTACTTACCAGCCAAAACAAGCCTACAACCACGGCAGCCACTCCTCCGTAAAAACGCAAATTTCCCAACAGCTTTTTACTATTGGAGAAACGTTCCATTGTGTTCAGTTTGCCTATCAATACGGTATATATAACCATGGCGGCAATAATGCCTGCCCCGAACCCCACAATATACTGAACCGATTCAAATTTTGATTCGTAACCCAAAACCGGAAGCATCAGCAAAAAATGAGATATGCCTGCAAAACCGTGGATAATACCAACAAACAGAGCCATCATATTGTTTTGTCGGGCGGTTTTTTTATGAAGATGAGTATGTTCCGAAGGGTGTTTCTCCTCACTGTGTTCATGGCTGTGAATATGCACATATTCTTCGTCGTTTTCTTTATGCTTATGCGGATGAACGTGATGTTTTTTATCGTGCCCAATGCGATAGAAAGCCCATAACCCTATACCTATCAAAATTACTCCTACCAATTGCTCTCCATATTCCGATATTTTTTCAACAGGGATATACTCTTTAAACCAATAAAACAAAACACCGATGAGCAGCATTCCCATTACATGTCCGGTTCCCCAAAAAAAACCGATTTGCCACTGTTTTTTCTTCGTATCGAATACAATGGGGGTAACCGCCGCAAGGTGGTCGGGTCCACTCAATACATGAACAATGGCTGCCGTAAGCCCCATAAGCCAGGGAAAAAGGTGAATTAATGATTCCATGTTTAATTTATTTTAAATCAGCCGGTCAGTTCCGAATAATTTTTTATCGTTCTTTAAAACTATATCATATATTTTATCGACTTATAATACTGTTCCGAAAAACCTTTCCTGAATATCGGCAATTGTGTTTTAACATATTCTCGGCAACTGTTCGCCAACGGGCATGTGCACAACACGTGTTCCTCCCATTTGATTGGTGATAAGCACCTTTCCGTGATGATCGTCCACCACTTCGCCAATAACTGCGGCATAAGCCGATTCATCGTGTTTTTTTAACAGCTTAATCGTTTCGTTGGCAATTTCGGCGGGTACAAAAGCCATAAACACCCCTTCGTTGGCAGCATATAACGGATCAAGTCCCAGGATTTCACAGGCAGCTTTAACCTGTGGTTCAACGGGAATGTTATCGTTTTCCAATACAATTCCCAAATTTCTCTCTTTAGAAATTTCATTTAGCGTGGCTGCAACACCACCTCTTGTGGGGTCGCGCAAAAGATGGATTTTGTTACCGAAAGCATCCAGCAGTTCAGCGGTAAGATGGTTCAAATTACAAGTATCACTTTCAATGGTTGTTTCAAACTCCAACCCCTCACGAACCGATAAAATGGCAATGCCGTGGGTGGCAATACTGTTGCTTACAATTACCTTGTCGCCGGCACAAATGTGGTTAATATCAATACTGGCTTTGGGATGAACCGGCCCGATACCTGTTGTATTGATAAATATTTTATCTCCTTTTCCTTTATCAACCACTTTGGTGTCGCCGGTTACTATTTGCACGCCTGCCTTGTCAGCGGCATATTTTATGGATACCAGAATATCCCAAAACCGGCTGATGGGCAATCCCTCTTCAAGGATAAAGCTTAACGAAAGGTATTGCGGCAGGGCACCACACATGGCCACATCATTTACCGTACCGTTAACAGCCAGTTCGCCGATATCGCCTCCGGGAAAAGTGATTGGAGAAACCACAAAGCTGTCGGTTGAAAAAGCCACAGGCCCGTTAAAGCTGAGCATGGCCCCGTCGTGATGCTTGTCGAGTTTTTCGTTTTTTAACAGGTCAAACACTCCCGATTCCAACAGCTTGTTGGTCAGTAATCCGCCGCTGCCGTGCGACAGGGTGATAATATCGAAATCAAATTTTGGTGCCGGACACTGTAATTTGAAAAGGCTTTTTTGATTATTCATTTTGATTATTGTTTTTAACTGTTTATTCTGTTTTTTTGCCTGTCAAAGTTATATGGCGGTCAGGTTTAACTTTTCTCAGAGGGAAGAATTATTTTTGTTTTTTTTAATGAAATGGTTTATTCCAAAGAGAAGGTGTTTTCTTTTGATTAATCTTTTTTCTTCTTTGTATTATATTCTTTTACAGGAGGTAAACATTAATATGAATAAATATATATGTTGTAAACATGTAATAACAAAGATATATAAAAAGGGAAATAACAAGCTAATAAAAAAGAAAGTTATTTTTATTTAGAGACATATTAATTTACAAGTTATCTTGTTGGTTTGACGGTTTATAGTTTTAGATTTAATGGTTACCTGACGGGTTTGAAAGTTTGATGTACCGCTAAGGCGCAGAGGCGCGAAGGTTGAGAGGTTGAGAGGTTGAGAGGTTTGACAAGCCCCTCTCGCAAGCTCCATCGTCATTCCGAAGGAGGAACGACTGAGGAATCTCCCGAACATACCGTTCGGTACGGGCGGGGATCTCCCGGGTATCAGTCTGCCCTTCAGACAAAAAAGAGTACGTTCTTTATAGTAGGGGATTCCCGCCTGCCGGCAGGGCAGGCCCGCCTGCTTATGCATTCGGGCAGGCCTCCTCCTTCGTCGTCGGAATGACGAAGAAAAAAGCGTTTGTGCTTCCCTCGAAATGACGGGGTAATATGAATGAACGACGTAGTTTTAACTTCAGGCACTCCAAACTTTAGGCACTCTAGGCACTTTAAAATTACCACTGCTTAAGCATATCCCGTTTTTTTAAACTTTTCTGTATGCTCAAATAACTTATTTATAATTTTTCTAAACCAAATTATTTTTGTTTGCGATATTTCTTATATTTGCTCCCTAAAATTCTTTAACCATAGCATTTTATGAATAAACAAGCAGTTGGCCGCATTGCTCAGATAATAGGCCCGGTAATCGACGTAGTTTTCGAAAACGAAAAAGACCTTCCTAATCTTTACGATGCCCTTGAAATTACACGTGAAAACGGTGAAAAGTTAATTCTTGAAGCCCAACAGGCTATTGGAGAAAACACCATGCGTACCATTGCCATGGACTCCAGCGACGGGTTAAGCCGCGGAATGGAAGTGGTTCCTTTGGGACAGCCCATTTCGATGCCTGCCAGTGAAGAAATAAAAGGAAGATTGTTTAACGTTGTTGGCGAAGCCATCGACGGCCTTGGTAAAGTAGAAACCAAAAACAGATATTCCATTCACCGTGAGCCCCCCAAATTTGAAGAGCTTACCACCTCAAAAGAGGTGCTTTATACCGGAATAAAAGTTATCGA
Source organism: uncultured Lentimicrobiaceae bacterium (assembly GCA_964400655.1). Classification (GTDB taxonomy): domain Bacteria; phylum Bacteroidota; class Bacteroidia; order Bacteroidales; family F082; genus B16-G9. The sequence continues at coordinate 23,789 of CAYNVN010000176.1, read as the reverse complement.
CCTGATTGAACCTTATTCAAAAGGAGGAAAGATCGGTTTGTTTGGTGGTGCCGGTGTTGGTAAAACCGTAATCATTATGGAGCTTATCAACAACATCGCCAAATCGTATGCCGGACTTTCGGTATTTGCCGGTGTGGGTGAGCGTACCCGTGAAGGTAACGACCTGCTGCGCGAAATGATTGAATCGGGCGTTATTAAATACGGTAAAAAGTTTGAAGAATCCATGGAAAAAGGCGGTTGGGATATTGATAAAGTGGACCGCAAAGAGCTTTCCGAATCACAGGCCACACTTGTATTCGGACAGATGAACGAACCCCCCGGAGCCCGTGCCCGTGTTGCTCTTTCGGGTTTGACACTTGCCGAATATTTCCGCGATGGCGACGAAAAATCGGGTGGTCGCGATATCCTTTTCTTTATCGACAATATCTTCCGTTTTACCCAGGCCGGTTCCGAAGTGTCAGCCCTTTTGGGACGTATGCCTTCGGCGGTAGGTTACCAGCCTACACTTGCTACCGAAATGGGATTAATGCAGGAACGTATTACCTCAACAAAAAGAGGTTCCATTACTTCGGTACAGGCGGTTTATGTACCTGCCGATGACCTTACCGACCCCGCTCCGGCTACTACTTTTGCCCACCTTGATGCCACCACGGTATTGAGCAGGAAAATTGCCGAGCTTGGTATTTATCCCGCTGTTGACCCGTTGGATTCAACTTCTCGTATTCTTTCTCCCGATGTGGTGGGCGACGACCATTATAATACCGCACAACGCGTAAAACTTATTTTGCAGCGTTATAAAGAGTTGCAGGATATTATTGCCATTCTCGGTATGGACGAACTTTCGGAAGAGGATAAACTGATTGTTCACCGTGCCCGTCGTGTACAGCGTTTTTTATCACAACCGTTCCATGTTGCCGAACAGTTTACCGGATTAAAAGGAACCGTGGTTTCCATTGAAGATACCATTAAAGGTTTTAACATGATTATGGATGGTGAGGTGGATGAATATCCCGAAGCAGCCTTTAACCTTGTTGGTACCATCGAAGAAGCCATCGAAAAAGGTAAGAAAATGCTTGCCGAAAGTAAGTAATCAACTACCCGAACAGTTATGAATCTTGAAATAATAACACCGGATGTAACCATTTACAAGGGCGAAGCCGACCTGGTTCAGCTTCCCGGTATTGATGGTTCTTTTGAAATATTGCAAAACCATGCCCCGCTGATCTCGGCACTTGCCAAAGGTAAAATCAAAGTAAAAAGAGGCAGCTCCGAAGAATTTTATGAAATAAACGGAGGAGTTATTGAGGTGCTGAACAATAAAGTTCTGGTTTTGGCGCAATAGTTATCCGGATTAACAAATAAATTTAAAAGCCGTGGCCCACAAAGGCCACGGCTTTTATGTTATATAAACAAAGGTCTTTAATTTGCTTTGTTGAAATACTCTCTCCTTGATGAAATAATGTGTATGGTTATTGTGGTGTCATGTTTTAATAAAAACGAAGTCCTGTCAAATCCCGGAGGGCCAAATCTGCCATATTTGTTATTTGAAAATCCCACAGGTTCATCCGGCACATTCATGGCACCTTTGGTGTTTAGTTTGCCGTCGGCGTTCAAATCCTGAAAAAGTGCCACCATATAGTGCCTGTCAGCCGGCAGATTGAATACAACGTTTTCGCTGCTATTTTTTACAACCGTTTTTTTTCGCTGAACGGCACGATCGGCTTTAAAGTCATCCTGATTTTTAAAAACAGCGGCATAAATAGCTCCTTTTAATTTTTGTATGCTGTCAACTTCAACGGTTAGCATTACGTTATTTTGTCCAAATGCCGAAGCCGCCAAAATAATGAATACCGTTGTAGCAATAATGTTTTTCATCCTCTGTTTTTTTAATGTTGATTTTTCAATACCTCCAGTAACTCATTAATCATCATGGCTGTGGCACCCCAAAGTATTTCACCCTCAATAATAAAACAAGGTGCTTCAAGGTCAACGGCATATTTTGTGGTTACTTTTCTAACTGTTTTGGCACCGGGTTTTAGCAGTTCCGAAATAAAAACCGTTATTACCCTGTCAACTTCATTGTGATTGGGATTAAAAACCGGTTTTTCATTCATATAGCCTACAAACGGAATAACATTGAAATTGGAAGGAGAAATATATACCGGAGTAAGTTTCCCCAGCAAATTTATCCTGTTTATATCAATTCCCAGCTCCTCTCTGGTTTCGCGCAAAGCGGTTGAAGCGGCGTTATGGTCTGTGGGTTCCGCACTGCCTCCCGGAAATGAAATTTGTCCGCTGTGAACCGTATTATCCGTTGCCCGTTTAATCAATACCAGTTTGGCATCATTATTATCCGGATAAAGCAAAGCAAGCACGGCACTTTCGCGCGGCGGAACATCGCTTTGGTTGTATAACAGTTGTTCCTTTCTGGTAACCGGTGCCATTTGGTACTGTACATCAATTCCCGGAAGCGGCTTTTTTAAATTGTTCCGCAATGCGGATATATAATGATTAAAAAGATTTGAACTCATTGTAAATTAACGGGCTTTTTCCGTTTTTGTTTTATTATCAAGGCAGGTTTAATTAATGATTTTATTACCAAAAATAGGCATTATACCAAAAAGAAATGTAACTTTGAGAGGTTTTTAAAAAAATGATCAGGCGGTGTCAACAAAAGAAAAAAAACAGATAAAAATTGAGGATAGTACACAAAATGAGGAGATAAAAAAACTCATTTTATGGAACGATGATGTCAATTCGTTTGATTTTGTTATTGAAAGTCTGGTAGAGGTTTGCGGACACAATCCCATGCAGGCCGAAACCTGTACATTAATTGCTCATTACAAAGGAAAGTGTCAGGTAAAAAGCGGCCATCTGGATGAATTGATGCCCGTTTATACCGAGATGACCAATCGTAAATTAACCATGGAAATCAGGTAACTATGTTGTGGCTTGTTATTGTGTTGATTGTTGTGGGAATCCTGCTTTTATTGCTGGAGGTTTTGGTAATACCGGGAACCGGTTTTGCCGGAATTGCCGGTTTTGCAGCCATAACGGGAGGTATCTGGATGGCCTATTCCGATTTGGGTTCTCACACGGGAAACATTGTTCTTTTGGTTACCCTGTTGGTTAACGCCCTTGCCATATGGATTGGCATCCGCTCCAAAACATGGAAAAAAGCGGCACTTGCTTCTAAAATCGACGGCAGGGTTAACACGCTGGAAAAATTTAACCTTAAAGCAGGCGACAGGGGAACAACCGTTTCGAGATGCGCACCCATGGGTAAAGCCGAATTTAACAACCAGTTTGTTGAGGTAGATGCCCGCGGGGAATTTATTGATCAGGGCAGGGAAGTTGAAATTATTAAAATCGACAACAACAAAGTTTATATAAAACCTGTAACCGGACAATAAAACAATAGTACAGCGTTAATCTGATAACAACATTAATCCGGGGAAAACAAATTACTTGAAAATAATTTTTAATACCTTAACATAAACCCTTATAAAACAAAAAAATATGGTTAATACGTATATCATTATAGCAACAGGTATCGGAGCGTTGTTCCTTGCATGGGTACTCTTTTATTTTATTCCTGTGGGACTGTGGTTCAACGCGCTGGTTAACGATGTAAAAATATCGCTGGTTCAGCTCATCATCATGCGGTGGCGTAAAGTTCCTCCGGGATTAATTGTAAACAGCATGATTACTGCCGCCAAAGCCGGTATCAATCTCGACAGGGGAAACCTCGAAGCGCATTATCTTGCAGGAGGACATGTGCAGCAGGTGGTAAACGCCCTTATTTCGGCTGACAAAGCCAATATGGATCTGGACTTTAAAACGGCCACCGCCATCGACCTTGCCGGTCGTGATGTGCTGGAAGCGGTGCAGATGTCGGTTAACCCCAAGGTGATCGATACCAAACGGGTGGCTGCCGTTGCCAAAGACGGTATTCAGCTTATTGCCATGGCCCGTGTTACGGTGCGTGCCAACATCAAGCAACTGGTGGGTGGTGCCGGCGAAGAGACCGTTTTAGCCCGTGTTGGCGAAGGCATTGTATCTTCCATCGGTTCGGCTAAATCGCATAAAGAAGTTTTGGAAAATCCCGACAGCATTTCAAAAGTGGTGCTCGAAAAAGGACTCGACTCGGGTACAGCCTTTGAAATTTTATCCATTGATATTGCCGACATCGACATTGGCAAAAACATTGGTGCCGTACTGCAAATGGATCAGGCCAATGCCGATAAAAACATTGCACAGGCCAAAGCCGAAGAGCGCCGTGCCATGGCCGTTGCCCACGAACAGGAGATGAAAGCCAAAGCACAGGAAGCCCGTGCCAACGTTATTCAGGCCGAAGCACAAATACCCATGGCCATTGCCGATGCTTTTAAAAACGGTAACCTGGGAATCATGGACTATCAACGTTATAAAAATATTCAGGCCGACACCCGTATGCGCGACTCCATAGCCAAAGATCCCAACATAGGCGGTGCCGATGAAAGTAGTAAGTAGAGCTTGTTCAGGATAATAAACACCTGTTTGTGCCTGCCTGTTCTTCAGGTAAATCACCCTTATAAGGATGAAAAAACCCGATAAAATATACCGGAAAAAGCTGGAAGAGATTCTTCTTTTTGACGTTAAACCGTTTAATGATAGCGAGAAGAACCTGATTACCAAAGCATTTAACCGTGCCTGGGAATCGTATCGGTTATTTCAGCCGAAAGAAGATTTTTCACACTATATGGAAGTTGCCGGCATATCAATCAACGAGATTGGGCTGGGTGCAATTTCGGTGGTTTGTTCATTATTGCATGGCGTTTCAGCCGTTCACTATCCTTTTGAAAAAATCGAAAAGGAGTTCGGGAAAGAGGTTCGGGAAATTCTGGAAGGTTTCAACCGGATATCTGCTTTTCAAACCGAACGGATTTCGTACAATTCGGAAACGTTTCGCGATTTATTTCTTTCAATTGTTGGAGATATACGGATACTTCTTATCAAACTTGCTCATCGTATTTACGATTTACGTCATCTAAGTGAATCTTCTTCCGAAAGACAAAAAAAGATCATCAACGAAGTAAAACATGTTTACATTCCCGTTTCGCACCGGCTGGGGCTTTATAACGTAAAAACCGAAATGGAAGAACGGGTTATGCTTTTTGAAATGCCCGATGTTTATCACGAGATCGAAAAAAAGATAAAAGAGACAAAAGCCAAACGGGAGGTTTATATTCAGGATTTTTTAAAACCCATTGAACGCGAGTTGATAAAAAATGGTTTTGAGTACAGTTTAAAATATCGTACCAAGTCCATCCCTTCTATCTGGGCAAAAATGAATCGCCAAAACGTGGATTTCGAACAGGTATTCGACCTGTTTGCCATCCGGTTTATCCTCGATGCAAAACCTAAAAAAGAAAAAGAGGTGTGCTGGCGTGCCTATTCCATTATAACCGATTTTTATCCGCCCAATCCAAAACGTTTGCGCGACTGGATTACAACACCCAAGGCAAGCGGTTACGAATCGTTGCATACCACTGTTAAAGGACAGGGAGGACGTTGGGTGGAAGTACAGATACGTACCCGCCGAATGGACGAAGAGGCTGAAAAAGGACAGGCTGCTCACTGGCTTTATAAAGGTATCGGAAAATCAAATGAGGGAGACAACTGGCTGGAGCAGGTTAGGGATGCACTCGAAAATTCCAATAAAAGTGGAAAAAGCGTTTATAAGGTAAATACTGCCAAGGCAACAAAAGTTTTTGTGTTTACTCCAAAAGGCGACCTCAAACAACTCCCTAATGGTGCCACGGTACTCGATTTTGCTTACGACATACATACCGATGTGGGAGCCCGCTGTAACGGAGCAAGGGTTAACAACAGAGTGGTACCCATAAGATATGTGTTACAAAATGGCGACAGGGTCGATATTATGACTTCCAAAAAGCAAAAACCCAAAATCGACTGGCTTGCCTATGTGGTTACCGAAAGAGCACGAAGCAGAATAAAAAGGCAGCTTAAAGAGGAAAAATATAAAGAAGCCGAATCGGGAAAATCGCTGCTGTTGCGAAAACTTAAAAACTGGAAAATAAAAAGTACCGACGATATCATTAACTTTTTGGTTAAACATTATAAACTTGATACTGCTGTTGACCTCTATTATTTAATTGCCACGGGAAAGCTGGATATTGCCATCATTAAAAAGACCATTACCGAAAAAATTGAAGACGATAATACACCGCAACAGGTTAAAGATGAAAATGAAACCGGCCAGCTTAACCTTGACGTTACAAAACAACCCGATAGGGAAGAAGATAAAGAAGTACTTTGGGTAAACGACAATCTGAAAAACGTTAATTACTATTTTTCAAAATGTTGTAACCCCATTTTGGGTGACGATGTGTTTGGATTTGTAACAACGCAGGGAAAAATTTCTATCCATCGTAAAGATTGTCCCAATGCAAAACGACTGCTCGAAAAATATCCCTACAGGGTGTTGCCCATAAAATGGCTCGAAACCAATAAAGAAACTTATAAAAATGCGGTTATAAGGATTCAGGGAAAAGATGAACTGGGGTTGCTGAGCGAAATAACAACACTTATTGCCAACGACCTGAACATTAATATGAGGTCGGTTAACTTTAATACAAAAGGAAAAACATTCGACGGAAAAATTGTGGTTATGATCAAATCGGTTGATCACCTTAAAAGCCTTATTTACAGAATGAGTAAAATTAACGGCGTGCAAAAGGTGAGCAGAATAAAATAATCCGGTTTGTTTACAACCTTTAGCTTTATTACTTGTCGTTTTTATTATCAATAATTATTAACTTTTTTATCTGATCGTATGAAAAAATTACTTGTATTGTTCATCAGTATGATGATACTCTCTCTACTTGGTTGTGTTAAAATCTTAAATGAAGATTTAAAATCGAAAAGTCCCAAACTGGTACTAAATGCCGTTATTTCTCCCGACAGTCTTTTTACTGTTAATGTAAGCCATACGCTGAATATTTTTGATGATGAGTCGGAGCAAAATCTGCCGTTTATCGACAGTGCCGATGTAAAACTCTATGAAAACGGTGATTTCCTTACACGTTTAACAAATATAGGTTACGGCTATTATGTTAATCCGGGTTATTATCCTTCGGAAGGAAATAATTACCGCATTGAAGTTTCCTATGGAGATTACCATCCTGTAGAAACGGAAACAGCCATCCCTCCCGTTGTGACCATTCTGGAATTTGATACGGTTTTACTTAGATCAACGGATGAGTATTCGGGTACTACCGTTAAATATATCGGCTTGCTTAAGTATAAAGATCCGGGTGATAAAGAAAACCAGTATCAGCTGTCGGCAACATGTACCGATTACGGACCGGATGGCAAAATATATACTTATAAAAGTTCATTATGGCCGGTTGAGGGCGATAAGAAATTTTACGACTCATGGTACAACGGCAATCTGGTATGGGACGATGGTTATACAAACGGAAACGAAGTTACGGTGAGGTTTGTATTTTTCGACAACTATGATTACGAAAAAAGTAAATCGAGGGAATCCGGTTTGCTTCGTTTTACCTTTCAATTCCAGTCGATTACACGCGAATATTTCACCTATCTTAAATCGTATGGTGTTTATGTGGAAACAGGCGGAAGCGCCGACCCCTTTTCGGAGCCGGTAGTTATTTATTCCAATGTTGAAAACGGATACGGAATTTTCGGAAGCTATATACAGGATACCGCTTCGGTTGATGTAATCATTAATTACAAAGCAGGAAAGGGGGCGGCAAAATGAAAAAACTAACAATACTATTGTTGCTGTTGCTTGCAGGGTTTACCGTTCTTAATGCTCAAAATTATACCATTACCGGATTTGTTAACGACAAATCGAATGGCGAAAAACTGCTTGGAGCCAATGTTTATAACAACAAAACTTACAAAGGATGTATAACCAATAACTACGGATTTTACAGTCTGACACAACCTGCCGGTAAAATATCCGTTAAATATTCGTTTATGGGATATCAGCCGGTAATCATTTCGTTTAATCTGAATGCCGATACGGTTATCAATGTTGAACTTACCCCTACTCTTGAGCTGGAAGAGGTTGAAATTAAAGCCGCGGGTATAAAAGAGAAACTGCGAAGTTCACAAATGAGTACCGTGGAACTTCCCATGAAATCGCTTAAAACATTGCCCGTATTTTTCGGTGAGATTGATATTATGAAAACCATTCAGCTGTTACCGGGTGTTCAGTCAGGAAACGACGGAACCAGCGGATTGTATGTTCGTGGCGGAGGGCCCGATGAAAACCTGATACTGCTGGATGGTGTTCCGGTGTATAATGCCAACCACCTCTTCGGTTTCTTTTCGGTGTTCAATGCCGATGCCCTTAACTCGGTAACCCTTGTTAAAGGAGGCTTTCCGGCCAGATACGGAGGCAGGCTTTCGTCGGTGCTTGACATTAGAATGAAAGAGGGTAACTCCAAAGAGTTCCATGTGGAAGGAACCGTGGGGTTGATTGCAGCTAAGGTTACGCTCGAAGGGCCTGTTGTTAAAGATAAATCATCCTTTATTATTTCGGCACGACGAACCTATATCGACGTGCTGTCATATCCTGCCCAGCTTATTGCCAATTCACAAATGGGAAGGAGCGGAAGGTTTTACGGCGGCTACTATTTTTACGACCTTAACGGTAAGATAAACTGGAAACACTCCGAAAGGAGCCGCCTCTACTTAAGTGCCTATATGGGCAACGACAAAGCCTATGCGCACGACAAATACGAAACCAACGACTATAAAAGCAACAACGACTTTAAACTTAGATGGGGAAACATCACCACCGCACTGCGGTGGAATTATGTTTTTAACCATAAACTGTTCGCCAATTTCAGAGGCTCTTACAGCAGGTACAATTTTATTGTGGGCGAAAAAGATGAATACCGCAATAAAAACTACAGCGAGAAGATGAGTTTTGAATACTTCTCGGGCATTGATGATCTGGCTGCCGCGGCCGATTTCGATTTTGTCCCCACCCCCAATCATTACATACGGTTTGGGGCAAGCAATATTTATCACACCTTTAATCCGGGTGTTAACGCCTATTCATTTAATAATGCCGAAGGGAATGATGCCTCACAGGTAGACACAACCTTTGGCAACAATAAAATTTACGCCAACGAAATAGATGCTTACATCGAAGATGATTTTTCCATTGGCAGTATGGTTAAATTGAATCTCGGGGTTCATGCTTCGGGATTTTATGTTAAAAAAACCTTTTATAAATCGCTTCAGCCGCGGGCTGCTTTGCGGGTTTCGGCAACCGAAAACCTTTCGCTGAAAGCATCTTACGCCTCCATGGCACAATACATACACCTGCTTTCCAATACATCCATCGGGTTGCCTACCGATTTGTGGGTTCCGGTTACCGATACCATTAAACCCATGACATCGCAACAGGTTGCCCTTGGCGGCATCTACAACTATCAGGATAAGTTTGAGATAAGCCTTGAAGGGTATTACAAGTGGATGAACGATGTTATTTCGTATAAACCCGGCGCATCCTATCTTACTTCGGATAACGACTGGCAGGAGATGGTTACGGTGGGTACGGGCTGGAGTTATGGTGCCGAATTTTTGATTCGTAAAGATATTGGCCGGCTTACGGGGTGGATAGGTTATACGCTTTCATGGTCGTGGCGAAAGTTTGAAGAGGTAAGTCCCGATAAATTCCCGTACCATTACGACAGAAGACACGATGTTTCCATTGTGGCTACTTATAAACTGAGCGATAAAATTGATTTTGGTGCCACCTGGGTTTTCGGTACCGGAACCGCCATTACACTGCCGTACGACAAATATCTGGCTTTAAACGATTATACCGGATTTATAGGCATAGAACACGACGGAACCAAACCCTATGTGGAATACATCGACAATGTGGAACAACGCAACAATTATCGCACCCCCAATTATCACCGGCTCGATCTCGGCGTAAACTTTCATAAAAAGAAAAAATGGGGCGAACGTACCTGGAGTGTGGGAATTTACAACGCCTATTTCAGACAGAACTATTTCTTTATTTACATCGACTACGATTACGAACATTTCACCGGAAACGGCGAGCCCGAAAAGGTGTTAAAACAGGTTAGCCTTTTCCCGGGTATTCCCTATGTTTCTTATAGTTTTAAGTTTTAACGCATTAATACAACCATAAAAAAAGCTGCCTTATTACGAGGCAGCTTTTTTATGGTTATCAAACAAGTGCTACTTACATTTTAACACCTGTTCCATTTGATATTTTGCAGCATCCACATTGGGGCCGGCGGTAACTTTTTTGTAAGTGGCGCATGCGTTGGCACTGTCGCCGTTACCTTCGTAAGCCTGGGCCAGCACAAAATAGATGGCGTTTTTGTCGCCGCTGGTTTTTAAGGTTAACGATTTGTTTGCAGCTTCAATGGCTTTTGCATAGTTTTTGGCAGCATTGTATGCAAGGGCAAGGTTCAGATAAAGATCGGCATCGCCGCTACCGTAATTCAAAGCATCGTTAAAATAGCTGATGGCTTTTGATGCGTTTCCTTTACCCAGCTCTTCGCCGCCGGCTTTATAAAAACCCAGATAAGCCATTTTTTTTGCTTTATTGGCTCTTTTCGCCTGTTTTGAGTTTGAAGCACCAATAGCAATGGCTTTGTCGGCAAACTCTTTCATCTTTGCATAATCACCTTTTTCTTTATAAACATTTTCTTTACCTAAAAAGGCTCTGATGCATTTGCTGTTTTTGGCAAGGGCTTTGTCGTACTGGGCAATGGCCTCGTCGTACTTTTTATTTTTCATTAAATCATTGCCGTGGCCTGCAAAAACCTGAGGAATAATGGTGTTAAACGTTTTTTCCGATTTTGAGTCGCCAATTTTTTTGGCAAAGGCAGCACCTTTTTCCAACTGGTTTACGGCATCATTATATTTTTTCTTTTTATAAAGTGTGATTCCGTAATATTTATAAGCTTTAACAAGGGCTGTTTGGGCGTTGGCCGTCATATCAGCCGCAGCATCGCCTGCCTTATTACCCATTTCAACCGCTTGTTCCAAAGCAGGAATGGCGTGAGCGTAATCTTTTGCTTTGTAATACTCTATGCCTTCGTTGTATTTCTGTCCTACCGCTTCAACCGACTGTGCCGAAACCGAAAAACCAAGAAGAACCATTCCTAACATCATCACAATTTTACCGTACAATTTCATAATTAATTATTTTTTAGTTAAACCTTTTTTAAAAAGTGGCGCAAGATACAAATATTCTCAAAATGCTATACCGCTATTTATGAGTTAAATAATATTAATAAAATAAAAAAACCCGACTACAATGTAGCCGGGTTATAAAAAACAAAAATGTTTTTATTCCGGATGAATAGCCTCAACAGGACAAACATCGGCGCATGCGCCGCAATCTGTACAAAGGTCGGGATCAATTACATAGATATCGCCTTCGGAGATGGCTTCTACCGGACATTCATCGATACAGGTACCGCAAGCAGTACAATCGTCATTAATTTTGTAAGCCATAATGTTTAATTTTTAGGTTCTAAATTTCAGTGCAAATATATACAAATGTTTTCTCACACTCTCCAATTAAAAAAAAATAATGACCGGAACATTTTTTACTAATCCGGAAAAGCAAACAATTCTAAAAGCGAAAACTTCTCATTGCACGATTTTGTTATAATTTGGAATTTAGACTTGTTATAATTTAACATCTAAAACCAAAATTAATATTCTTGTAATCTGTCGTAAACAGTTTATCAACAAATGTTTAAAGCATAATAGAATTTACACGACACCAAATAATGTACGGCCAAAAAAAAATTATCTATTTCGTTGGCGGTAAAATAATTGACTTAATTTTGTCGGGTTAAAAAAAATATATTTATGACAACGCATAAAGGAAAAGTCGTTGAACTGGAAAGTGCAGTAGTAAGGTTTGCCGGAGATTCGGGAGACGGAATGCAGTTAACCGGTAGCCTTTTTTCAGATTCAACAGCCTTCGCAGGTAACGATTTTGCAACATTTCCCGATTATCCTGCGGAAATCAGAGCTCCTCAGGGAACCGTTTCGGGTGTTTCCGGATTTCAAATTCATTTCGGACACTCCGATATTCATACTTCCGGCGACCAGGCTAACGTTTTAGTGGCCATGAATCCGGCTTCACTAAAAGCAAACTTAAAATGGGTTCAGTCAAACGGAATTATCATTGTTGATACCGATGCTTTTACTGAAAAAAACCTCGAAAAAGCAGGATACGAATCAAACCCTTTGACCGATAAAACGCTGGACGGCTATATTGTGGTTCAGGCTCCCATTTCGACGCTTACCAAAGAAGCGGTAAAAGATATGGGGCTGGACAATAAAACAGCCATGAAATCGAAAAACATGTTTGCACTGGGAATAGTGTTTTATATGTTTAACCGCGATTACAAAAAAACCTTCAGCTTTTTTGAGCAAAAATTCAAGAAAAATCCGCTGGTGGTTGAAGCAAATAAACGGGTACTTGAAGCCGGGTATAGTTTTGCCGATACCATTGAGGTTTTTGCCAATACCTATAAAATAGAACCTGCTCCGCTTACCAAAGGCCGCTATCGTAATGTTACCGGAAACCTTGCAACATCGTGGGGTGTGCTGGCCGCTGCCGAACGTTCCGGAAGAAATGTGTTTTTGGGTTCTTATCCCATTACTCCGGCTACCGAAATTTTACAGGAAATTGCCAAACACAAACAATTTACTGCCATTTCCATGCAAATGGAAGATGAAATTGCAGGGGTGGTTTCTACCATTGGTGCCAGTTTTGCCGGTGCACTTCCCGTAACCTCAACATCGGGCCCCGGTCTTTCGCTTAAAAGCGAAGCCATTGGCCTGGCGGTTATGACCGAGTTGCCTTTGGTGGTTGTTAACGTTCAGCGTGGTGGTCCGTCAACCGGATTGCCTACCAAGTCGGAACAATCGGACCTTATGCAGGCATTGTACGGCAGAAACGGAGAGGCTCCGGTGGTTGTTATTGCCGCCAAAAGTGCTGCCGATTGTTTTTATGCAGCCTATGATGCATGTAAAATTTCGCTTGAGCACATGGTTCCGGTAATTCTGCTCACCGACGGCTCCATCGCCAACGGTTCGGAAGTTTTTCAAATTCCGAAGGTGGCCGACTTACCTGAAATTAACCCTCCTATTGTTAAAGCCAACGACCCCAATTACGCACCCTACCGCCGCGATCCCGAAAAATTAAGCCGTTACTGGGCACTGCCCGGCACCGAAGGATTGCGTCACCGTTTGGGCGGACTCGAAAAAGAAGACATCACGGGTAACGTTTCGCACGATCCGTTAAACCATCAAAAAATGTCGCTTCTTCGTCAGGAAAAAGTTAACCGTGTTGCCAATTATATCCCCGAACTCGAAGTGGAAGGTGATGATGAGAGCGATGTTTTGGTTGTTAGCTGGGGTGGAACCTACGGTGTAATGCTTACTGCTGTTGAAGAGCTTCGTAAAGAAGGCAAATCGGTAAGCCTGGCACATTTCAGAAATATTATGCCGTTGCCTAAAAACACCAAAGAGGTGTTATCAAGATACAAGAAAATTATTGTTTGCGAAATCAACCTCGGACAGTTTGTTAACTATCTGCGGATGACTTTCCCTGAGTTTAAATTTTATCAATACAATAAAATTCAGGGTTTGCCATTTATGGTTAACGAGTTGAAAGATCAGTTTAACGCCCTTTTAAATGAATAAGACTATGGAAAGTAAAGTACAAACCCAAGCGCTTAAACTCAGTAAAGAAGATTTTGCCAGCGACCAGATGGTTAAATGGTGTCCGGGTTGTGGCGACCATGCTATTCTGCGTTCAGTGGAAGCTGTTTTTCCTGTTGTGGGAGAAAAACTGGGACTTAAAAAAGAAGATTTCGTGGTGGTGTCCGGTATCGGATGTTCCTCGCGTTTTCCATATTATATGAACACTTACGGTATTCACGGTATTCATGGCCGTGCTGCCGCTTTGGCTACCGGTATTAAAATTACCAACCCCGCACTTAATGTTTGGATGATTAGTGGCGACGGCGACTCCATGGCCATTGGCGGAAACCATTTTATTCATGTTGCCCGCCGTAATGTTGACATCAATTACCTGATGTTTAACAACCGTATTTACGGTTTAACTAAAGGACAGTATTCGCCCACCACCTTTAAAGGTCAAAAAACAAAAACATCTCCTCAGGGAGTTTTTGAGCAGCCCTTTAATCCCGGCGAACTGGTTATCGGAGCCAGAGGAAAATTCTTTGCCCGTGTGGTTGATACCAACCCTAAACTGATGCAAAAGGTTTTTCTTGAAGCCGCATCTTTTAAAGGAGCATCCATTGTTGAAATACTTGCCAACTGCGTTATCTTTAATAATAAGATACACAGCGATATTACCGGAAAAGATACAAAGGACGACAACCAGCTGCATCTTGAAGCCGGTAAACCGATGATTTTCGGCAAAGAGAAAAACAAAGGAATTGTGCTTGAAGGTACCCGTTTGAAAGTGGTTACCATTGGCGAGGACGGTATTACCGAAGATGATATCCTGGTTCACGATCCCACCACCGAAGATTCAGGTATCCATATGATGCTTGCCAGCATGAGTACACCCGAATTTCCGGTAGCTCTCGGTGTTATCAGGGCTGTTCCGTCCGAAACCGTTGATCAGGCCGTTTGGAATTCGGTTGCCCATGAAAAAGAGGTTTCTCCATATAAAAATGTGGACGACCTGCTTAACAGCGGCAACACTTGGGAAATTGACTAACCGTTGATTTTAATAAATAAAAAAAAGCCTTTCTGTTTTCAGAAAGGCTTTTTTTATGTTGCCAAATTCTAATTTATTCCCGCCAAATTCTATTCGGAATCCGCCAAATTCTATTTTGTACTTGATAACCGCCTCCCGGTTAGCTATTTTAGTGAAACTTAATCAACTAAATTATTACAGTTATGAGAAAAATAATGATGCTTTCAGTGGTTATGTTCTTTTGCAACATAACGTTTACAAATGCTCAGGTTGCCATTAACCTGGATGGCAGCGATCCGGATAATGCAGCAATGCTGGATGTTAAATCATCCTCAAAAGGGCTCTTGATTCCTCGCCTTACAACATCAAGTCGTAACTCGTTAACCGCAATTGCTTCCGGAGGATTAATGGTTTATGATACTGATTTAAAAAAGTTTTTCATATTTAACGACTCAATTTGGAAAGAATTGACTACGGGGAACATATGGACGGAAAACAGCTCTTCCGCCTATCTTACACATACCGACGAATTTGTTGGCATAGGAACGGCCAACCCCATAAAGAACCTGCATGTTGTAGGTGCCGATTCGTTAGGTTCCATTTTAATTGCACCCGATATTTCTACAATCTTTTCAAATAAAAGTTCTGAATTGTTATTTGGGGAAAACCGTAGTTATTATTCGGGAATGTCCATTCGCTATCAGGGAAATGAAGACAGAATGTACTTTTACGGAAAAAACGGCTCAACATCATACGGGCCCTTATTTACGATAAAACGAAACGGCGGCGTAGCTGTTAACACTTATAATCCGCTAAAAGACTTTCAGGTAACAGGTTCCGATACATTGGCTTCTCTGCTCTTAACTCCCGATGTAACTCCTTCGGGTGGTAATTCCGAGATTTTGTTTGCAGAAGATAAAAATTACATTTACGGTATGTCGATAAAATATGATGGCGGAGATAACCGGTTATATTTTATGGGAAAAAGTCAAACGTTAAATTACGGCCCCTATTTTACAATAGAAAGAAGCGGTAACGTGGGCGTAGGAATTACAGACCCTTCGGAGCTGTTTCATGTAGCAGCCACAGGAGATAATGTTGCCGTTTATATTGAGGGCGAAGGAAGAGGAACAAGTGATGCCTCACTAATTTCAAAAAACACTTCCGTTACCGGTGGAAATGCTTGTTATTTTGAGTCCAACGGAAACCAAACTACCACTATTATACGACAATATGGTAGTGGTGCCATTATGAAACTTATTGGTCCCGGTAGTGACGATGATGATTTACGGGTTTATAACGACGGTACCATTGAACAATTTAATGATAATCATGTGCGAACCATAAGAATCGACCCGTCGGAAAACGGTACAAACACAGGCGGACAAATTACTTTGTATGGTGCCGATGGTGCCGCTTCTATTCAAATTGACGGAGATTATAACGGTAACGGACGGGTTATTACCGAAGAATTACAAATTTTAGGAGGAAGTGACTTGTCGGAATTTTTTAACCTGACCGATAAAACAAATATTCAAAAAGGAATGGTTGTTTCTATTGATCCCGAAAACCCGGGGCAACTTAAGGTTTCGCAAACAGCTTACGATAAAAAAGTGGCCGGTATTGTTAGCGGTGCAAATAATATTAAACCCGGATTAATTATGAGTCAAAAAGGTACTGTTGCCGACGGCGATTATTTAGTTGCCTTATCGGGCAGAGTTTATTGCAAATCCGAAGCCGTTTCGGCTCCCATCGAAGTTGGCGATTTTCTTACTACTTCCGATATTCCGGGATATGCCATGAAAGTAAATGATTTTAATAAAGCCAAAGGTGCAATTCTTGGAAAAGCAATGACTTCGTTAAAATCAGGAAAAGGGTTAGTGCTTGTACTGATAACTTTACAATAACCAATGTTATGAAAACAATACTTTTAATCATACTACTACTATCATCTTCAATTTTTCTTGCCTGGATTTTAAAAGATAAAGAGAGAAGTGTTGAAAAAGATAACGAAGCCACTAATATTGTCGAACATATCAGGTATCAAAGACAGGCTCGCGAAGATAAAAACGGAACCATTCCGATGGATGCTTTATTAAAAGCTAAAAAACACATTGAGCAAATGCCTTCCTATACATCAAGAGATGCAGGCCTGTGGGAATGGGAATGGTTAGGCCCCGGAAATATAGGCGGCAGAATTCGTTCGATTTTAAATGACCCTGATGATCCTGATATAATATGGATTGGGTCGGTTTCAGGAGGCTTGTGGAAAACCACAAACGGAGGATCAACCTGGTCGCATAATAATGACTTTCTCCCCTCTTTGGCCATTTCGTCGATGGTGTACAATTCGGAAAATAAAAATATTATGTATGCAGGTACCGGCGAAAGCTATGCCGGCGACGGACTGCCGGGAGCCGGTATTTTTAAAAGCACCGACGGCGGTAATACCTGGTTACAACTTCCGTCAACCAATAACGATAATTTTAAATTTGTTAATCGCTTATGTGCACATCCTGATAGCGGTAACATTATTTACGCCGTTACCAACTCTGATTCATTATACAAAACAACCGACGGCGGTACTACATGGGTAGCTTTGGAAGGCTTTCAATCAAGACCGCTGGATGTTAAACTCGATCCCAACAATACCAACGAAATTTATGTTGGTTGCAGGAACGGTCTTTCTATTTCATACGATTATGGTGCTACATGGGAATGGCAGGCAACCGGAGTTCCTGGTAAACTCCCTTTAAACACAGGAAGATGTGAAATTGGAATTGCCTTGTCGGCACCCAACTGGATATATATTAGCATGAATCGTAACAAGGGAGAAATATGGTTATCTACCGATAACGGAAATTCATGGACAAGAAAAAATACCGGCAAAGAATATCTTGAAAAACAGGGAAATTATAATAATGCTATTTGGGTTTGTCCTGATGATCCTGAGAAGATTATTGTCGGAGGAATTGATATATATAGAAGCAATAATGCCGGTTCTTACCTGAAAAAAATAAGTAACTGGCATTATTACCACAATGGAAGTATAGCAAATTCAGCTCATAGCGACCAGCATTGTATTGTGCCGGTATCAAATTACAATACAGATTCTCACGCAGTTGTTTTGTTTGGAAATGATGGCGGTATTCAAAAAAATACCGATGTTTGGAGCATACTTGCCAGATATAAATGGGTTAACCTTGCAACCGGAACACTTGGAATAACTCAGTTTTACGGTGGTGCGGCAAATAATGTCGGAAGTCTTATTGTTGGAGGAACTCAGGATAATGATCAGCTGAGATACAAATCGGGTGGAAGTTGGAGCGGCCCCTCTAACTGGTATCAGGCCGAAACGGGAGATGGCGGGTTTACGGCAATTGATTATACCGATTCGGATATTATCTATAGTGAATATGTTTTCCTGCACATAGAAAAAAGTACCAATGGAGGAGATAGTTATAAAGATTCTTTTACCGGTATTGGCGATGAGGGTACCTCGTTAAGAGCCTTGTTTGTTGCCCCTTTTGTAATCGACCCGAATAATCATTCAATTTTGGTTGCCGGTGGTTCAAGAATCTGGAGAACAGGAGATGGCGCAGATTCGTGGTACAGAATAAGGGATACTATAGGTATTAAAGATGTTGTGGGTTCTGATGTTTACTACTACAGGTGTAGTGCCATTGATATTGCCCACGATAATTCTAATTTAATATGGGTAGGATATGAAAATGGCGAAATAGCAAAAACCTACAACGGTGGATTTACATGGGAAAGAGTTGATACCAATTCTGTTTTATTGCCCTCGGCCTACGTAACGGATATTTGTATTAATCCCAATAACAGCAATGAAGTTTGGATAACATTTGGCGGATTTAATAATAACAGGGTTTGGTTTACAAATGATGCAGGTACAACATGGCATAACCGAAGCGGAACGCCTCCTAACGATCTTCCTGCTTTGCATATTAACACCATAAGGGTACATCCCCAAAATGGCAGTTATGTTTATATAGGAACCGATTTGGGTGTTTTTGCAACGCAGGATAAAGGTTTGAACTGGAGTGTAACAACTCATTACCCCGATAACGAAGGGCCCGTTAATACACAGGTATATGAATTATTTTGGCAAGGCGACGAGTTTTTAATTGCTGCAACCCACGGTAGAGGTATGTATCGTACAGAAGCTCCTTTATTTAATGTTTATGTTGATAAATCCGTCCCAAATGGTGGTAACGGAAGTCAAATGATGCCTTTTAATAAAATAGCTGATGCCGAAAACAATAGAGGCCCCGGTTCAAACATGCTCATAAAAACAGGTAATTATAATCAAACGTCGCCTTTGTTAATACAAAAAGAAGGATTGTTGATAACACAAGATGGTTCGGTAACAATAAAATAATTTTCGTAACTAACAAAAATTCAAGACGGTTCGGTATTATGACAGGCTCATGATACAAACAATATCGGTAAATAGAAAAAGCTAATAAATTAACTGTTAATTATCAAGATGCCGCTTGATGGCACGCATCAGCTTTTTATAATCATCCTTTTGTTTGTCGGTGCCGTGGCTTAACAGGGTGAGGTAAGCGTTTTTATATTGATGCTGCATGTAGTTGATGTATGCTTTGTTGTATAAAATGTCATCGTTATGCGGAAATATGTACAAAGCACGGTTCATGTAATCCAGCGCTTCTCCGGTTTTTTTCAGATGAACCGAAACCAAAGCAAGGTTGCTTAAAACACCTACATTGTCGGGAAAATATTTTAATGCCAGCTTAAAATCCTTATAAGCCAAACCGGGTTTCCCCAGCTGCATGTTGGCCATCCCACTGTAAACAGGAATGGGTAACGATCGCGAATCGATGGTGGTTAACGGTGTAAGCGCTTTATCGGCATAGGTAATAACCTGGTATTCGTGTTTTGCCGATTGTGCGTCAAACAGCTTTTTTACAAAATACTCCGACCGGTAAAGCATAAACGAGTAATAAACCGCCAATCCTGAAAAAATAAAAATTACAGTAGCAAGAATAATTGATGTCTTGCTGCCGGTTTGGAGTTTCTTTTTGCCAACGGACAGATAACCCGAAATCAAAAAACCGAACATCAACATAAGAAATATCTGATGATTTACCCTCTCCAGCGGAAAAGTGAGCAGCGAGATAACAAGATACCCCGTAACTCCTGAAGTAACCAACAGTGCAGCAATTCGTTTCTCTTTTTCGGGAGTATTGAATATTGTTTTGAAACCGTAAAAAATTATTAACAGAAAAACGGTGAGGTAAAACAGCAAACCTATAATCCCTTTTTCTGCGGCAACCCAAAGCATATCGTTATGAGGGCGGCGCCAGTTTTTGTAAAACGACCCGAACTCAAGGGTGTAATAGTGAATTACATCAATTTTCCAGTTGCCTGCGCCAACACCTGTTAGCGGCCGGTCGTTTATCATTTGCAGGGTAGCGTTCCATATTTTCAAACGGCTTTGATTGTTCCTTGAATTTGAATTAAAAACCGAAGCCATACGGTTTTTTAACAGCGCTCCCGCTCCCGATTGCTGTACCGCAATCAAACTTGCAACAAACAAAACGGCAGCCAGTCCCGTAACCATTACCATGCGTTTTAACAGCCTCTTTTTATGGGGATGCCGGTTTCTGATTTCAACCCATATCCATAAAGCTCCCGAAACAAAAATAAAAACCAGTGTGGCCATCCAAACCGACCGTGTTTGAACCAGCACAATGTTAAGCATGATTAACAATAACGAAACGGCACCTGCAATGCGCCACCATCTGTTTAAAACAAATATGCCCGACAAAACAAACGGAATCATTAAAAATAGTGAAACGGCAAACTGGTTTTTATGTGCCATCAACCCTTTAACCTGGTAAAGCGCCATAAATTGTTGATAACCCGTTAATCCGGGAACGTTTTGTGCGTATTGAACCAATCCCGTTGTTGTTGCCACAAACGATGCTGCTATAATCCCTTTTGTCAAAAATGCAAAAGCGTTATCGTACTTTAAAAACAGCTGTACCGTAAAAATCAGTAACGCCAACGAAAGAAATGTTTTGGTTACATCAAAAAGCCCTTCGGAAGGGTTAACGGACCAAACAAGTGACAAAGCCGACCAAATAAAATAAATTAAGAAAACCGTAAAAACAGGTAACTTAATAAACCCTGCAGGAAAAAATTCCTTTTTGTTTTTTACAATAACATAAAGCACTGTTACAAAAACGGTAATGCTCAACGCTAAAAATCTTGCCGTAAGAACAGGGTCGCTTGTGTTGTGCGATTGGATAAGCGGAATCACAACAACGGCAGGAATAAAAACCAGCCAAAGAAAAACAGGTTTTGTTTTTTTTGCAGAATGAGTTGTTTTGCCGGATTGTTTTTTCATCAGTATTTATCAACCGCAGGTAGATAACAAAAGTACTATTTTTTTCGGGGGGGAGTTCAATTCATAAATGCTATTGCCACTTAATTCAATATGTACTTCCGGTGATAAATTAATATGTAGTATATTTGAATGGTTAAAAAATAACAATTATAATGAGCGATGTAACACGAACTTTTGATATTTTAAGCAATGCCGAAGAAAGATATAACCAAAAGGTTGCCATAGCCGCCAAACGTAACGGAAAATGGGAAACTTTCAGTACACACGATTATCGTACCCATGCCGATCTGTTTAGCCTGGGTTTGCTGGCAATGGATTTAAAACACGGCGATAAAATTGCCGTTGTTTCAAACAACAGGCCCGAGTGGAACTTTATGGATGTGGGATTGTCGCAAATAGGCTGTGTTCAGGTTACCATTTATCCTACCATTAGCGAAAAGGAATACCGGCATATTTTATCCCATTCCGATGCCAAACTCCTGATTGTTTCGTCCAAAGAACTTTACGACAAACTGAAACCCGTTTTTGATGATACCGAAAACCTGAAAGAGTTTTATACCATCGAAAAGGTGGAAGGGGTAAAAAACTGGAGTGAAATCTTAGATTTGGGAAGATCAAAAGAAAAAGAGTTACGTCCGTTACTGGTTGAAAGAAGAAATGCCGTTACTCCCGACGATATTGCAACACTTATTTACACTTCGGGTACTACCGGCCTGTCGAAAGGAGTGATGCTCACCCATAACAACATTATCAGCAACGTTAAAATGGCCTCCTGGTTTGTGCAATATCTTAAACCGGGCGACCGGGCTTTAAGCTTTTTACCCTTGTCGCATATTTTAGAACGTACCGGCGACTATTTATGGCAGTACAAGGGTTTAAAACTCTACTATGCCGAATCCATCGACACCATTGGCGACGATATGCGCGACATAAAGGTCAACACCTTTATCACCGTTCCGAGGGTTTTTGAAAAAGTGTACGATAAAATTGTAAGCAAAGGCCGCGATTTAAAAGGAATTAAAAAGATGCTGTTTTTCTGGGCACTTGAGGTGGGCGATAAATTTGACCCCAACCCCGAAAACAGAAGTGCTTTGTACAATTTTAAACTATCCGTTGCCAACAAGCTCATTTTCAGTAAATGGCGCGAGGCCCTTGGCGGAGAATTAAAAGGTGTTATTGCCGGAGGTGCCGCTCTTCAGCCGCGGCTTGCACGGGTTTTCTGGGCGGCCAATATTTTTGTTCAGGAGGGATACGGATTAACCGAAACTTCTCCGCTGGTGTCGGCCAACAACGTTTATCATCCTTATGTCAGATTCGGATGGGTAGGTTATGTTCCCAAATCGGTTCAGGTAAAAATTGCCGACGACGGCGAGGTACTGGTAAAAGGTCCCAACGTAATGAAAGGTTACTATAAAGATCCCGAAAAAACCAAACAGGCAATCGATAAAGAGGGTTGGTTCCATACCGGAGATATCGGTGAACTTGACGACCAGCGTATGTTACGGATTACCGACCGCAAAAAAGAGATTTTTAAACTTTCGGGAGGAAAATATGTAGCTCCGCAACAGGTGGAAAATATTTTTAAAGAATCGATGTTTATTGAGCAGATAATGGTTATCGGCGAAAACGAAAAACATACGGCTGCGCTTATTGTACCCGATTTTGTTTTCCTCAGGAACTGGTGTAAAATCCATCATGTAAAAGTGTCGGAAATTGAAGAAATGATTGTTCATCCCAAAATTATTGAACGCTACGAGCGGGAAGTTGAAAAATACAACAAAGACCTGGATAAGGTAATGAAAGTTAAAAAGTTTAAGCTGGTAGGCGATAACTGGCTTCCCGAAAACGGTATGCTTTCACCCACTCAAAAACTAAAACGAAAGGTCATTCTGAAAAAATACAAAAATCTTGTTGACGAGATTTACGAAAAGGAGAGGTAGTTTTTTTGGTTAACTGGTTGCTTGATGCTTGTTGCTGCCTGCCCGAATGTTCTGACAAGAACAGGCGGGGTTGCTGTTGATTCAATGTTTGAAAGTTCAATGTTTGAAAGTTTGATGTATGGGTAACCGCGAAGACGCAAAGAAAACCTTTTCGGTCGAACGAAGGCTTGTGTTGGGAGTCCGGAAAGGTTGAGAAAGTTTAGAAGTTGAAAGGTTCAGAGGTTCAGAAGTTTGGCCCCTACTGCAAGCCCCATCGTCATCCCGAAGGAGGTACGACTGAGGGATCTCCTGAGAACCCGCCTGCCCCTTAGGCAAAAGGGAATTCTGTCGTTCAAAGTGGGGGATTCCCGCCTGCCGGCAGGGCAGGCCCGCCTGCTTATGCATTCGGGCAGGCCTCCTCCTTCGTCGTCGGAATGACGAAGAAGAAAAGGTCGTTCCTCCCTCGAAATAACGAACTAATAAATGAACGACGTAGTTTTGGGTTTTTGTTTTTTAATATTGGGATTTGTTTGAAATTTGGTGCTTGATATTTGAAATTTACTCCAAGTACTCCAAACTCTAGGCACTCTAGGCACTCCAAACTTCAACTACTCCACATACTCCAAATTTTAGTTTATTTTAGTCGCGTATTAAATATAATAGATTGTAAAAGGTAAAAACGTAA
>CAYNVN010000175.1:0-7148 GCA_964400655.1 uncultured Lentimicrobiaceae bacterium | reverse complement strand
AACCACTTTGTTTGCATAAATGGGTGCACCAAAACGCAACGCCAAAGCTACCGCATCGGAGGTGCGGCTGTCGATAAAAATGGTTTCGTCGTCTTTACGGCAAACCAACAGCGAATAAAAAATACCGTCTTCAAATTTATTAATGATAACTTCGGTAACCGTAACCCCAACCTCGTCGGCAAAACGTTTAAACAGATCGTGGGTTAAAGGCCTCGATGGTTTCATCTTTTCCAGTTCAATGGCTATGGCCTGTGCCTCAAAACCACCTATAATAATTGGAAGCCTTGTTTTTTCGCCGACTACGCCAAGAATCAGGGCATAAGCTCCGCTTTGCGACTGACTGTAAGACATTCCGATAATTTCAAGCTTTAGCTTTTCCATAGGTCTTTTAAAAAGAGGGTTAAAATTACATATTTATTCAACACCTTTTAACCTCTGATGATTTTGAATTACCAACAATATGATTCGTATCAATTGTTTAAAATAATAGGAACTTAAAAGTTATAAAAAAGCCGGGCGGTTTAACTTTTTTCTATTTTAGCACTTTCTTTTGCAAACGTTTGCATTATGTATAATTAAATCAATAACTATGAAGAAAAAAGTTTTTACACTTTTATCGATGCTGAGTTTGCCTTTTTTGGCATCGGCAAGTGAGGCCGATCTGGTTATCCCTGACGGGATGAGATCGGAGACCATTTTGTATTGGGGATTCCTCATTACAATATTGGGGTTTTTATTTGGTCTTTATCAATTTATGCACGTAAAAAAAATCCGTGCACACAAATCAATGCTTGAAGTAGCCGATGTAATTTATCAAACAGGAAAAACCTATCTTATCCAGCAGGGTAAATTTTTGGCTATTCTTTTCCTTTTTATCGGTGCTGCCGTTGCTTTTTATTTTGGATGGCTTACCGAAGGGTTCGGAATTGGCGGTGTGGCCATGATTTTGGGATGGACAATCCTTGGAATCCTCGGTTCATACAGCGTAGCCTGGTTTGGTATCAGAATGAATACTTATGCCAACTCGCGCATGGCGTTTGCATCACTGGAAAGAAAACCCATTAAACTTTTAAATATTCCGTTAACTGCCGGTATGAGTATTGGGGTGGTTCTGATTTCGCTGGAACTTACCATGATGCTTATTATCCTTATGTTTGTTCCGGGTGAATATGCAGGAGCAAGTTTTATCGGATTTGCCATTGGTGAATCACTGGGGGCTTCGGCACTTAGAATTGCCGGTGGTATTTTTACAAAAATTGCCGATGTTGGTTCCGACCTTATGAAGGTTATCTTTAAAATCGGTGAAGACGACCCGCGTAATCCGGGAACCATTGCCGACTGTGTGGGTGATAATGCCGGTGACTCGGTTGGCCCGACGGCCGATGGTTTTGAAACTTACGGTGTAACCGGTGTTGCCCTTATTTCGTTTATTGTTTTGGCCGTAACCAAAGGCTCAAACTGGGAAGCCAATCAGGTTGAACTACTGACATGGATTTTTGTAATGCGTATTTTGATGGTGGTTACCTCCATCTTTTCTTACTGGATTAACAATATGCTTACAAAATCAAAATACAGCAATGTTGACGATATGGACTTTGAACAACCGCTTACATCGCTGGTTTGGATCACTTCGGTGCTTTCGATAATTGTAACCTTTGCTGCCAGTTATGTTATGATTGGCGATATGCCTCACAACCTGTGGCTGGTACTTTCCATAATTATCAGTGCCGGTACTTTGGGTGCCGCCCTTATACCCGAGTTTACCAAACTGTTTACAAGCCCCAAATCAACCCACGTAAACGAGGTAGTTGAGGCTTCCAAAAAAGGAGGTGCTTCTTTGAACATTCTTTCAGGTTTGGTTGCCGGTAACTTTAGTGCTTTCTGGCAGGGTATGGTATTCTTCCTGCTGATGTTTATCGGTTATTATGCCAGTACCTACGGATTGGATAATTTTATGATATATCCTTCTATTTTTGCCTTCGGACTGGTGGCCTTTGGTTTCCTCGGAATGGGCCCTGTTACCATTGCTGTTGACAGTTACGGTCCGGTAACCGACAATGCGCAGTCGATTTACGAACTTTCGTTAATTGAAGAAAATGAAAAAGAGGTTACTCCTGAAATTGAGCGTGATTTCGGTTTTAAACCCGATTTTGAAAAAGCCAAATATTATCTTGAAGCCAACGATGGTGCGGGAAATACCTTTAAAGCCACTGCCAAACCGGTATTGATCGGTACGGCCGTTGTAGGTGCCACAACCATGATCTTTTCACTGATTTTGGTAATCGAACATACATTGGGCATTGCTCCCGAAACCATTTTAAATCTGCTTAACCCATATACCGTTCTTGGTTTTCTGTTGGGTGGTGCCGTTATTTACTGGTTTACCGGAGCTTCTATTCAGGCGGTTACTACCGGTGCTGCCCGTGCTACCGAATATATTAAAAACAATATTAATCTGGAGCTGGGAGCGGAAAAGAAAGCCGACATCAATAAATCGAAGGAGGTGGTTCAAATTTGTACCGTTTATGCCCAAAAGGGTATGTGGAACATTTTTATTGCCCTGTTTGCTTTTGCCCTTGCATTTGCCTTTTTCTCGGCACCATCGGGTGTTGTTGCAGGAATGAGCAAAGCCGATATTATTGCTAATTCAATGCCGGTTTCCCTCTTTATCGGATACCTGCTCTCCATTGCGTTCTTCGGATTGTATCAGGCTATTTTTATGGCCAATGCCGGAGGTTCGTGGGATAATGCCAAAAAGGTTATTGAGGTGGATATGCAGGAAAAAGGAACAGAACTTCATGCAGCTTCGGTTGTTGGTGATACCGTTGGTGACCCGTACAAAGATACCTCTTCGGTAGCTTTGAACCCGGTAATTAAATTTACCACACTGTTCGGATTGCTTGCTATGGAAATTGCCATTTCACAAAGTTTCCGTGCCATCGCACCATGGATCGGCGGTGTATTTTTAGTGATAGCACTTTATTTTGTTTACCGTTCGTTCTACAAAATGAGAATTAACGGATAAATAATAATCCATATTTGTAAAAAAGGCCGTTGACTTGTTGTCAACGGCCTTTTTTATTGTAACAGGGTTTGCTTTTAATGGTGGTAATATGGGGTGGTTGGCATTTTGAAAAATTTTATTTTCAAGTTATAACTAATTTTATTAATTGCTAAGGCGTACATTTTCAACGCTATTTGCTAAATACCCTGTGTTTATTGTTGTGTGTTGTGCTTTATTCTTTTATTCTAAGTCCATAATTATTTGTATGTTTTCTTTAATCAGTTCTATTAATTCACGAGGTAAATCTCCAACTTTTTTTATAAGTCTTTTGTTGTCAATAGCACGAATCTGGTCAATCATAATATCGCTGTCTTGCCGTAGTTTTGTCATTCCTTTTTTAAGGTGAACTCTTAAAATCTCCGAGTCCTTTTTTACATTTGTTGTGATTGGGCAAACAATAGTTGAAGGGTGGGAGATTTTATTCAGTAAGTCAGTCTGAATGACTAAAACAGGTCGGGTTTTTCCGGGTTCAGTTCCAATCTGGGGATTTAAATCTGCAATCCAAATTTCAAATTGTTTAATCGACATAGTCAATCTCCTCAAATTCTTTAAGTACCGACATGGAATCATCCTTAACCAACAAAGATTCTTTTTTTAATCTTTTCTCAATTATCAAACGTTTCTGAAGTTGGTTGTAATAATCAATTGCTTCATTAATATATCTATTTCGAGGTTTTTTCATTTTTGAGAGAATTTTTTCAGTTTCTCCAAATATGGAATCGTCAATTTTTAATGATACTGTTTTCATGATGTTTTATTTATATATTACAAAAGTATATCTAATAAGTATATTTTCCAAATTATTTCTGATTTCATTGCATGCAGAACAACTAATGTTTAAATACACTTGCGGCACCGGTTAAAAATTAATCCGTTAAACTATTCTAAATAGTGTAAAATCATCAGTTATTAATCAATAATATTATTTAAAGATGTTTACATTTGCCACACTCCTTCAGGCAGGTATCCGGAAGGAAGAGTATTATAATTCAAATAATTAGATATACAATAAAATGATTCAGGATAATTTTGACAAACGCCATATAGGCCCGCGTGATAACGACATTTCAGAAATGCTTAAAATCGTTGGTGCCGATTCTGTCGACCATTTAATTGATGAAATCATTCCTGCCGATATACGGCTTCAAAATCCGCTTGAGCTTGATAAAGGAATGAGCGAATATGACTTTTTAAATCATATGCGGAGTCTGGCCCGAAAAAATAAAATCTTCAAATCATACATCGGACTTGGATATTACAACACCATTGTGCCGTCGGTAATATTGCGCAATGTTTTTGAAAATCCTGGCTGGTACACCTCCTATACCCCTTATCAGGCCGAAATATCACAAGGCCGCCTGGAAGCTTTGCTGAATTTTCAAACCATGGTATCCGATCTTACGGGAATGCCCTTGGCAAACTCTTCGCTACTGGATGAAGCCACGGCTGCTGCCGAAGCCATGCTGATGTTTTTTCATGCCCGTCCGCGTGCCAAAGTAAAAGCCGGTGCCAACGTTTTTCTGGTTTCCGAAGGTTTGTTTCCACAATCCGTTGATGTGCTTAAAACCCGTGCCGAATCAAACGGTATTGAACTGATAATAACTGCACGTGACGACTTTGAATTTAACGACAAGGTTTTCGGGTGTATTTTTCAATACCCCGATCAAAAAGGGGAGATTATCGATTTTACACCCCACGTGGCCAAAGCCAAAGAAGCCGGGGTGCCGGTGGCAGTAGCTGCCGACCTGATGAGCCTTGCACTGTTAACCCCTCCCGGTGAATGGGGTGCCGATGTGGTTTTGGGTAACACCCAGCGTTTTGGTGTACCCATGGGATTTGGCGGGCCTCATGCCGCTTATTTTGCCACCACCGATGCTTATAAACGACAAATACCCGGACGTATCATCGGAATTTCAAAAGATAAGAACGGTAACAATGCCCTTCGTATGGCGCTCCAAACCCGCGAACAACACATTAAACGCGAAAAAGCAACTTCCAACATTTGTACGGCGCAGGCTCTGCTGGCCATGATGGCCGGTTTTTATGCCGTTTATCACGGAAAAGAAGGCATTAAAAACATTGCCACCGAAATACATTCTCTGGCCGTCGATCTTAGCACCAACCTCGAAAAATACGGCTATACACAGGAAAACAAATTCTTTTTTGATACCCTGTATGTTAAAACACCCGATCATGTTCACATCAACCTGATTCGTGAAAAAGCATTGGAAGCAGCCATCAATTTCCGTTATTTTGAAAACGGTTATTTGGGCATCAGTATCGACGAAACAACCTCACGTAAAGATATCAAAGCCATTATTGAATTGCTGTCGGCCGTTGCCGGGCATGAGATGGAAGCGGTTAATTTTACTTCGCCGCAGGAAAATATTAAAAGCAACATTCAGGAAAATCTTATTCGCACATCCTCTTTTTTAGCGCATCCTGTTTTTAATATTTATCACAGCGAAACGGAAATGATGCGTTATGTAAAAAAGCTGGAGAATAAAGATATCGGGCTTAACCGGTCCATGATACCGTTGGGTTCGTGTACCATGAAACTCAATGCAGCCACAACCATGATACCGGTTAGCTGGCCCGAATTTACCGATATTCATCCTTTTGTTCCGCAGAATCAGGCATTGGGTTACAAAGAAATTATTGATGAAATGGAACGCATGCTTTCTGAAATTACAGGTTTCAGCGGTATGTCGTTTCAACCCAACTCGGGTGCAGCAGGCGAATATGCAGGGTTGATGGTTATCCGGCACTATTTTATTGCCAAAGGTGAACCCCACCGGAATGTATGCCTTATTCCGGCATCGGCACACGGAACCAATCCCGCCAGTGCTGTAATGGCCGGAATGAAAGTGGTGGTAATAAAAACCGATACTAACGGCAATGTTGATATTGACGACCTTAAAGCAAAAGCCCAAGAACATAAAGATGACCTTGCCGCCCTGATGATTACCTACCCTTCTACTCACGGGATTTTTGAACAGGGAATAAAAGAAATAATAGAGATTATTCACCATAACGGCGGACAGGTGTATATGGACGGAGCCAATATGAATGCTCAGGTTGGACTGACCAGTCCCGGTTTTATCGGTGCCGATGTTTGTCATCTTAATCTCCATAAAACCTTTGGAATACCTCACGGCGGTGGCGGTCCCGGAGTGGGCCCCATTGGCGTTGCCCAACATTTAAAACCTTTTTTGCCCACCCATTCAATTGTTGAAACGGGAGGCGAAAAAGGTATTCATGCCGTATCGGCAGCTCCGTACGGAAGTGCGTTGGTTCTGTTGATTTCGTACGGGTATTTAAAGCTGTTAGGCGAGGAGGGTTTAACCCTTTCCACCAAAATGGCCATGCTCAATGCCAACTACCTGATGAAATCGCTGGAAGAGAGTTATCCCATTCTTTACAAAGGTAAAAACAACCGGGTGGGCCATGAGATGATTTTGGATTGTAATGCGTTTCACCATTCGGCTGATGTGGCGGTTATTGATATTGCCAAACGGTTGATGGATTTCGGTTTCCATGCCCCCACAGTTGCCTTTCCGGTGCACGGAACATTGATGGTAGAGCCTACCGAGAGCGAACCCAAAGAGGAACTGGACTATTTTATTGAAGCCATGAAAACCATTCGTGAAGAAATTCGCGAAGTGGAAGAGGGAAAAGCCGAAAAGAAAAACAATGTGGTTGTTAATGCACCGCATACTGCCGACATGGTTATTAACGATAATTTTGAATATCCTTACAGCCGTGAGAAAGCCGCATTCCCGCTGGCATGGGTTCGAAGCAACAAGTATTTTGTTCCCGTGGCAAAAATTGATGATGCTTACGGCGACCGCAACCTTTGTGCATGTCTTCCCATTGAGGCATACGACAAGGTGGTTGATGTAAAAGAGATGTAAAAAGGCTCAGAGGTTTTAAGTATTTGAAGTTTGGAGTGCCTAAAGTTGAGCGTTTGGCGTTCAGCGTTTGGGCAGGTTTTGGCTTCGGTAGTGCCTCCTTTTCATTTTTCACTTTTTTTCTTCGTCATTTCGAGGGAGGAACGACCGAGAAATCCCCTACTTTGAACGAC
>CAYNVN010000174.1:0-23195 GCA_964400655.1 uncultured Lentimicrobiaceae bacterium | reverse complement strand
AAACGCTAAACGCCAAACGCTAAACACTGAACTCCAGGTACTTTTGATTTATGATTGCAGATTTTTGATTTATGATTTGCCTACCCGAACGCTAAACGCCAAACTCTAGGCACTTTAGGCACTCTAAGTACTTTAGGCACTCTTAAGACACGCCGTCTCTATCTGTTCACGTTAAACAGAGACGGTGTGTCTTATTTGAGATTTTTGATTTTTGATTTAGGATTTTTGATTTTGAATTCATTAAAATTCCAAACCAGTGAAATATTATCCAACCTCTACGATGTCGTAACCTTCGATGATATCTCCCACTTTAATATCGTTAAAGTTTTCGATGTTCAAGCCGCATTCGTATCCAGCCGAAACCTCTTTAACATCATCTTTAAAGCGTTTGAGCGATCCGAGGTTACCCGAGTAAACCACAATACCGTCGCGGATAAGGCGTATTTTTGTGTTACGATGAATTTTTCCGTCAAGCACGTAACATCCGGCAATTGTTCCAACTTTTGAAACTTTAAAGGTTTCGCGGACTTCGAGGTTACAAACCACTTTTTCTTCCGTTTTCTTGGAAAGCATTCCTTTAATAGCGGCTTCGATTTCCTCTTTTGCCTGATAAATAATGGAATACAATCTGATGTCAACCTGTTCGTTTTCGGCAAGTTTACGAGCCTGCGGAACCGGACGAACCTGGAACCCGATAATAATGGCATCCGATGCTTTGGCAAGCATAATATCCGATTCGGTAATGGCTCCCACGGCTTTATATATAACGTTAACCTGAACCTCTTCGGTGGAGAGTTTCAGTAATTCATCGGATAGCGCTTCGATGGAACCGTCCACATCACCTTTAACAATCAGGTTAAGCTCTTTAAAATCACCAATGGCCAAACGACGGCCAATCTCATCAAGGGTAATGTGTTTTTTGGTTCTGACAGATTGTTCGCGAATAAGCTGCTGACGTTTTGTGGCAATATTTTTAGCCTCTTTTTCGTCTTTCAATACATTAAAAGTATCACCGGCCTGCGGTGCACCGTTTAATCCCAGCAACAACACGGGCGTTGACGGCCCGGCACTGTCGATGCTGATGTTTCGCTCGTTGAACAATGCTTTTACTTTACCGTAAACCGGTCCGGCAATAAGAATATCACCTTTTTTAAGCGTACCGTTTTGAACAAGAATATTGGTTACATACCCCCGGCCTTTATCAAGCTGGGCTTCCAGTACCGTTCCGCTGGCAAGCCTGTTAGGGTTGGCTTTAAGTTCAAGTATTTCAGCCTCAAGCAACACCTTCTCAAGAAGCTCTTCGACACCCTGGCCTGTTATGGCCGATATTTCCTGCGACTGGAATTTACCGCCCCAGTCCTCAACAAGAATATTCATATTGGCAAGCTGCTCTTTGATACGGTCGGGATTGGCACCTGCTTTATCAATTTTGTTGAAAGCAAAAACAATGGGCACACCTGCTGCCTGAGCGTGGGTGATGGCTTCTTTTGTTTGCGGCATCACGGCATCGTCGGCGGCAATAACAATAATGGCCACATCGGTAACTTTAGCACCTCTGGCACGCATGGCGGTAAAGGCCTCGTGACCGGGTGTATCGAGAAAGGTTATTTTCCGTCCATCGGGCATATTTACTTCATAAGCTCCAATGTGCTGGGTAATACCTCCTGCTTCGCCTGCCACCACGTTAGCCTGCCGTATGTAATCGAGCAGTTTGGTTTTACCGTGGTCAACGTGTCCCATAACCGTTACAATCGGTGGCCGGGGTTCCAGCGAATCGGGATCGTCCTCGGTATCGTCAACAACAATCACCTCTTCGTCAACATCAATAAATTTGGCCTGGAATCCGTACTCTTCGGCAACAAATTTAATGGTTTCGGCATCCATGCGCTGGTTGATAGAAAAGACCATACCCAGGTCGAAACAGGTTTTAATAATATCGGTGGCCGTAATATCCATCATGGTTGCCAGTTCGCTTACGGTAACAAATTCGGTTACTTTCAGAACTTTTCTTTCGGCATCCTCTTTGGCTCTTTGACTGGCTTTTTCATCAGCAATATGTCCGCGTTTTTCGCGGCGATGTTTTGAGGCTTTCGATTTTCCGCCACCCTGAAGACGAGCCAGTGTTTCCTTCATCTGCTTTTGGATTTCCTCCTCCGTCAGCTCCGGTTTAACCGCTTTTTTATGGCGGTTTTTCTTACCTGAATCGGCTTTGGATTTTCCTTTTTGCTGCGAAGCATTTTGTCCCTGATTTCCGCCGGCTGTTTCAATACGTTTACGTTTTCTTTTCTTTTTATCGCCGCTAACGGGGTCTTTCGACGAAGCAACCGGTTGTTTTTTCTTCTTTTTACCCGGTTTAACCTCTTCTTTAATTTCAATTTTTCCGAGAACCGTAGGCCCGGTAAGTTTTTCGTATTTGGTTTCTATGAAATTTTCTTTTCTGGCATCTTCCTCAGCTTTAATTTTGGCTGCTTTTTCGGCAGCTGCTTTCTCGGCATCAAGTTTTTCTTTTTCGGCCAGGGCTTTTAAAGCCTCTTCTCTTTTTTTATTTTTGGCAGCCTTTTTTTCTGCCGCTTTATCGTGTTTGTCGGCACTTTTCTTTTTAGCCTCTTCCGCCTTCTTTTGTCCTGCCTCTTTTTTCTTTTGAGCTTTTGATTTTTTAGCAGGACGGGTTTTTTGATTGAGTGAGTCCAAATCAATTTTACCGACAACTTTTAAACCTTCATCGGTTTTATCGTCGTCAGAATCTTCTGCTTTTTCTTCGGTTTTCTCTTCGCTAACAGTTTCTGTTTCTTCAGGTTCTTTAACAGATACCTGTGCTTCCTCCTCAACCGTTTCTTCAGCAGATACTTCGGCAACTTTTTCGGTTTCTTCCGGTTCGGTTACGACGGTTTCTTCAACCGTTTCGTGTTTTTCAGCCTCTTTTTGTGTTTCTTCAGCCGTTTCGGTTTTTTCTTCAACAACTGTTTCTTCGGCTACTACCTCTTCTTCAACTACTATTACTTCTTCGGCTTCAGGTTCTTTTTCGGTTACCGGTTCTTCATCAATAACGGGCTCTGCTTTCGGCAATGATGTGTTGTCGGAAAGATCGAGGTTGTCTTCAATAAAAATATCGTCCTGAAAGTCACTGGCAGCCGGGTCTTTTTGATTTTTGATATCGCTTATGGTAATGGTTTCGTTACCTGCATAATCAAAACCTTTTTCATGAGCTTCTTCCTTAACCTGTTTGTCGATCTGATATTCTTTCTCCAGCAGCTCAACCATTTCCGAATCGAGCTTGGTATTGGGTTTTGCATCGATAGCATAACCTCTTTTACCAAGAAATTCCACAATGGTTTGAGTGCTGACATTAAATTCTCTGGCAGCTTTGTTAAGTCTCATTGGTTTTGCTGAAGCCATAAATTATCTTTTATTAATTTGTTTTTGTTTCTTTTTATTTGAAACGGATAAAACTACTCCGGAACAAGGTTCCTCCAATTATTCAAATTCTGCTTTTAAGATACGAACCACCTCGTTGATGGTTTCCACTTCAAGGTCGGTTCTGTTAACAAGCTCTTCCACGCTCAGTTCCAAAACGCTTTTTGCCGTATCACAACCAACGGCTTTTAATACGTCAATAATCCACTGATCAATTTCATCGTTGAACTCTTTAAGGTCAACATCTTCGGTATCGGTATCGGTATCGCGGTAAACATCAATTTCGTAACCGGTTAATTTTCCGGCCAGTTTAATGTTGTATCCGCCTTTTCCGATTGCCAGCGAAACCTGGTCGGGACGCATATACACCTCGGCCCTCATATTTTCGTCGTCGAGGGTAATGGATGATATGGTTGCCGGCGACAACGCGCGCTGGATAAACAGCGCCGTATTTGACGTGTAATTGATTACATCGATATTTTCGTTTCTCAGCTCTCTAACGATACCGTGGATTCGTGAACCTTTCATTCCCACACATGCGCCCACCGGGTCGATACGGTCGTCGTACGATTCAACGGCAACTTTAGCTCTTTCGCCCGGTACCCTTACAATTTTTTTGATGGTGATAAGTCCGTCGTAAATTTCGGGGACTTCCGCTTCAAAAAGTCGTTCGAGGAAAACGGGAGAGGTACGGCTAAGGATGATTTCGAGACTGCTGTTGTTGTTTTTCATGTCAACTTTTGAAACCACGGCTCTCAGGGTATCGCCTTTACGGAAAAAGTCGGAAGGGATTTGTTCCGATTTGGGCAGGGTAAGTTCAATGCCTTCTTCGTCGAGCACAAGTATTTTATTTTTCCATATCTGATAAACCTCGCCGGCAATAACTTCGCCCACTTTTTCGCGATATTTGTTGTAGATTGAGTTTCGTTCGTATTCGAGCACTTTGGAAACCAGGTTTTGCCGGATTGCCAATATTTCGCGGCGACCGAAATCGGCAAGCGTAATAAGCTCGGCAACCTCTTCACCCACTTCAAAATCAGGTTCAATTTTTATGGCATCCGACAGTTCAATTTCGGTACTGGGGTTTTCCATTTCTCCGTCTTCAACAATATCTCTAAACCTCCATATTTCGAGGTCTCCTTTGTCAACATTAACAATGATATCGAAATTGGCATCTTCACCAAATTTTTTCTGAAGCATATTTTCGAAAACATCTTCCAAAATACGCATCAGGGTTTCTCTGTCGATGCTTTTCAGTTCTTTAAACTCTGAAAATGTTTCTACAAGATTTATCTTATCCATTTTTTTCGCTTTTCTTCGTATGTTGTATATCACTAAAAAGTTATTACTACTTTGGTTTGTTTCACTTCCGACATGGGAATTGTAAGCTCGTCGCCTTTCACTGTTTTTTTGCTCTTCCCTCTGGTTACCGTAATTTCTTCATGTAACCTTATCATTTTATTATCGGCATCCAATAAAACACCTCTGATGTTTTTTTCATCGGATTTGGTAACATTTACCCTTTTGCCAATATGTTTTTTATACTGGCGTAACATTGAAAAAGGCCTGTCGGCACCTGCCGACATAACTTTAAGTTCAAAATCTTCCGCCTCGCGGTCGAGATTGCCTTCGATATGACGACTTAAAGCAACACAATGGTCGATGGTTACCGCACTGTCGGCATCAATAAACACCTGTATTTCGTTATTACTGCTCACTTTAAGGGCTACCAAAAAGCGGTCGGTACCTTCCAGGTGTTCGTTAACCAGTTGTTTTATTTTTTTCTCTGTTATCATATATTTATGCAAAGAGGGGACGCTCTGTCCCCTCCTAAATCTTTCCTCATGTTCAAAACGGTGGCAAAAGTACGAAAATTATTGCGTATTACAAATTTTTACACGATTTTTTGTGCCGCAACAGGGAGGCATTAAAACAGTGTAAGAATCTGTTAGTCTCCATATAATCTATGAAAAATGTCGATTACCAAATAAACCGGATATTTATTTTTTCTTTTTTATACGATAGAGTACCGAAAGCGGAAAGGGAAGTCGATTTATTCGCAAACCATAATAGATTGTTTCGCGGGCACCGAAACTTTTATAATATCGCGCAAGTCCTTCATTATCGGACCCTTCAAAATCGAGGGTAAAATTACCGGGACTTAGCTGCTGAATTAACGAATCGATAACAAACGACAACGCTGCACTGTTTTTACCCTCTTCACCTTGTCCTGAAAACAAAAAAGTTACACGATTGTGCTGTTTAAGAAAAAAGGCTCCCGCCAGCAAAGTGTTTTCGGATGAATATACGCCGTATGCCATGCCTTTGCCTTTATGAATGGCCATGTACATTAAATGCTGCAACCTCAAATAATGAAAATCCTGCCAATGACTAATATCTTTACCTTTATTATTTCTGAACAAGGTAACTATATCTTCGGGTTTTACCGATTTCATTATCTTCAAACCGGCTTTTGCGGCTTTTTTAAGATTACGCTTTAAATTGGTTGAATAGTGTTTACGGGTTCTGTCATAAAGATTGATGAGATCGAGCAGGTGATTTTTATGCGGTATCAATTCAGCCGAAATGTTTTCAACCTTATTAAAACTGTTTAAATTAATTTCGACATAACGAATGTCATCCGGAATATTATTGATAAATGCGGAAACGACCTTTGGTGACAATATTGTTTTTGAAAAAACTCCAAGTTGTTGGGCAAAAAACGGTTGCATCATATATTTCACCCCCTGTTTGGAATTTATAGTTAACGGCATAACACGTTCGTAGTCATTTTCTACCAGTGCGTTCCAGTATGGGTGAATGATATCGAGATACCAGGAACAGGCATAAATGTTACCGTTAAAAGCATGACGAATGGTATCGTCCCACTTTTTTTTATCGATATCTTCATGTTTTACATACCTGATCATGGTCGAATGGTAGTTTAAACGGATGCTGCTTCCAGTAATTCTTCATAAACCCTGCGCCACCCTTTCCAACGGAGTTTATCGCTTAACGATTCGTTGTGCCACAGCGAAATAAAAGTACCGTTAACCGCTTTAACTTCATCAATTAATTTTTTAATGATGATTAGTGCATCGGCCGGAGTTACCTTTAAATAATCGCGCAAGGTGCCGTCCATTACAGCAAACGGATGGATGCGAAGGGGTGTTTCTCTTTCGAGGTCGAGATCATAAAAAAAATAGGTGTTGCAAATACCGGCCCTGAAACCCGGCATGGCAGCATAGCCCATGGTGTAATCGTCGGTGATGTCGTTATTGATAAGGGTACGATAGGTATCGGGCAAAACCAAACGCAAAAAATGCTGACGGCTGCGGTTTACCTCTTTGTTCACTATTTTTTCAAGTCCTTCAAGCTCAACGGCAACCAATTCGGGTTTTTCAATTGTATAATAGGATGGATGAATACCTATTTTGGCGTAATCAACCATTTTTTTAATCAACATTTTAAACCGCCGGTTACGGGTATTGATGTTTTTATCGAATCGGGAATAATGGGCATACAGAAAAAAGTAAACCGGCTTCAGTCCGTATTTTTTTTGATATTGGAGTTGAAGATCGAAAGTGTCAAACGGGTCTTTTTTTTGTTTTAACAAAACCAGTGTTCTCTCTTTTATGTCGTACCAGTCCATTCGTTGCAATGCAAGCAGGTAGCTACCCACCGTACGTACCAAGCCTTTTTGCGAATATGCCCAGGCCGAATCGATATCGTAAGTGGGTCGGAACTTGTAATTTTTCACCGAATATTTTAGTTCCGGATATTTTTTTAACAATATCTCTTTAATTTTTTGAGCCCAAATGTTTACAACCGGTTTTTGTAAAAAGCCTAACCGGTAAGCAACACTCTGTTCGGCTGTAAACCTTCCGTGATGGTCTTTTTTAAAAGGCAGATACTCTTCGTAACGGGATACCAAAAAAAAGATGGCCGAAAAAACATCGAAAGGTAATGCCGACAACTTGTCGCCGACCGGAAAAAAGACGTTGATTCCTTCAAATTCCAACGGGTCCAGCTCCTGGTTTTCGATTCCCCGTTTAAATAAAAATCCGGTGGACTGAAAATAAAGATCGTCGGAAAAAGGTTTTTGCGAATACTGCATTTTAGGGGCATCTGCCGATAAAAACGCATCCAAATCGGTTGTTAACTCATAGTCTGTTAATAGTATTTCTTCAAATACCAGCTTAAAGGTATATCGTATGCGTGATGTTTTTTTCGAGACGTAAATCAACAGTTTTTCCATAAGCCAAAAGTAATAAATTAATTGGGATGCCTGTGTTTTGAAATTTACTACAGGCACTCCAATATTTAACGTGCTTTGGCCACTTGTTGATTGATGACCGCCTGTAAAACTCATCCGGAAATTATGCCGTAAAAAATATTTTTCTCAAATAATACCAATATTTTAAATTTAGGATGTGATATTTAAAAGCAAAAGCTATTTTTGTAAAAACGAAACGAACGTTATGAAAAAATATATTTCCTTTATTCTGTTACTCTCTCTTTTCTTTACGTCGGAACAAATTTTGGCGCAACTACATGTAAAAGGCGATCCTGTAGCATTAGCGTATCATTTTGATACGGTTATTCCTGTTGTAATAAATATTGATACGGCAGATATACAAAACCGCAAACAAAATACGGAAAATCCTGCTCCCGAATTTGCAGGAATTACGGTTTCTCTATCTTCAGGAAATATCAAAACAGAGGGCAGATGGATAAAAGCCGAAAACAACCTGTATGTGTGGCGGGCTGCTTTTAAGGTAACCGGAGCGCAATCGCTGAACCTCTATTTTCGCCATTTTTCATTAAAAAATAACGACAGGCTGTTTTTGTATTCACCCGATATGCATGAAGTTTTAGGTGCGTTTACAAAAAATAATAACGGAAATAATTTTGCCACCGGCCTTATTAAAGGTAACGAACTGGTAATTGAATACAGCACCGTTTCAAAACCCGATAAACTGCCATTTGACCTTTGGGAGCTGGGGGTGATTCTGGAGCATTTCGGGCGTGGTTTTGGTGATGCCGGATCGTGCGAAGTTCCCGTTAACTGCGATGAAGGCATGCAATGGCAACGTCAAAAAAGGGGCATTTCGCGTATTTTGCTAAAAGAATCCTCTTCACTGTTTTGGTGTACCGGCTCGCTGGTAAACAACACGAAAGTTGACGGCAAACCCTATTTTCTTACGGCCAACCACTGCGGCAGCCATGCCACCGAAGCTGATTATAACGATTGGGTATTTGATTTTGATTACGAATCGGCAGATTGCAACCGTCCGGCTACCGAGCCGGAAAAACTCACTTTTACGGGAGCAAGTTTAATAGCCCGCGGAACCACACCACGTTCGGTAAATTCCGATTTTAAACTGTTGTTGCTAAATGAAGATATACCCGATGAGTATCATATGTATTTTAACGGCTGGGACAGAAGCGGTGACGTTCCGCAACACGGAGTGGTTATACACCATCCCGAAGGTGATATAAAATTTATTTCAACCTATAATAACCCGGCGGTTTCTTCATTTTATTATGGTTCCGAAAATCCCGACGCTCCTTTCTGGAAAGTTATCTGGAGCGAAACCGCCAACGGATACGGTGTTACCGAAGGGGGTTCATCGGGTTCGCCGCTGTTTAACGAAGACGGCCTGATAGTTGGCGCGCTTACAGGTGGCGATGCTTCATGTATCAACAATACCGGGCCCGATTACTTCGGGAAATTCAGCGAGTCGTGGGATCAAAACGGCATTTCGGAAACAGACCAACTAAAACCCTGGCTCGACCCCATCAATTCGGGCGTTACCAGCCTGACAGGATTTTATAAAGGCACCAACGAGCTGATTGCAAATTTCGGCAGTGGTGTTAATAAAATATTTTCGGGCAACTACATTAAGTTTACCAATCTTTCGGAAGGAAATATCACAGAATATCACTGGCAGTTTGAAGGAGGCACACCCTCCGAATCATTTGATAAAGAACCGGAACTGATTCTTTATAAAAATCCCGGAACTTACAGGGTTAAGCTGGTGGTGCGTTCAACGGACAATGCCGATACACTTATACGCGACGATTATATTACTGTTCTTGGTAACATCTATCCAAACCCCTATATCATTGGCAAAGCCAATTATTCGGAGATATATATTTTAACGGGCGACACCCCGTTGGACAATGCCAAAGTTTATGTTACTGACATTGCGGGGCGTACTGTTTTATCGCTGACCCCACATATCGGAAGCAATGCAATATCGTTCAGTCCCACAGGTTTACAGGCCGGAACCTACATTGTTACTACTATAATTAATGATGACGTAACATCCTATAAACTGGTAATTATCGGTATAAAAAGCGAATAGCTTCAACCGCCCTGTTTCATTAATAGTTTACTAATGTCATCCAGTGCCAAAACATAGTCGGGTTTGGTGGTTTTAATGGCAATGTTGGGCATAATATCAACATGGGCTTCGTCGGGCGACTGCACAATGGTTAATCCGCCGTGGTCTTTTATGGCTTTCAGTCCCAAAGCACCGTCCTGATTGCCTCCCGTTAACACAATACCAATAACTTTGTTGCGGAACACGTCGGCTGCCGTTTCAAAAAGCACATCAATGGAAGGTCTGGAGAAGTTAACCTTTTCTTCAACCGACAACGAAATGGTATGATCCTCTTCAATCAACACATGGAAGTTGGGAGGGGCAATATATACCACACCTGCTTTTAACAGCTCTTTTTCATCGGCCTCTTTAACCGTAAGATTGCATTTTTCGTTCAGGTAAGTGGTCATATAATTTTCGGAATGCGGACTTACATGCTGCACCGCAACAACGGGCAGGTTAAAACCGGCGGGGAGAGGTGTCAGCAACTTTTCCAATGCCGATAACCCTCCGGCCGAAGAACCAATCACTACCAGTTTATACTTTGACATCGTTATGCAGATTACTATTTATCGGTCAGCCGTTTTTGAAAAATATTCATTTCAGGTTCAATATCCTTATACAAAGTTTTATCGTCACTAAACAAAAGGCTCTCTTTCATTCCTAGCACAAGGTATCCGCCTTTGATAAGACTTCGCGTAAACAGGTTTATCACCTTGTTTTGCAGTTGTTTGTTAAAATAGATAAGTACGTTCCGGCACGAAATCATATTAACCGTTTCAAAAACATCATCGGAAACAAGATTGTGCTCCATAAAGGTTACATTTTCGCGCAACAGCGGGTCAATCTCAACAAGGTTGTTGTGTGCAACGTAATAATCGGAAAAGGAGGAGGTGCCTCCCGCCTTTTGATAGTTCACCGTATAATTTTTAATGCGGTCGATGGAGTAAATGCCCTTTTTAGCCGTTTCAACAGCCCCTTTGTTAAAGTCGGTTGCAAAAATTTGCGTACGTTTCAGCAGCCCCTCCTCCTTTAATAGTATTGCCATTGAGTAAACCTCTTCGCCGGTGGCGCAACCTGCAATCCAGATTTTAGGATAGGGATAGGTTTTAAGGAGCGGGATAACCTTTTTGCGCAACGCAAGATAAAAGGCCGGGTCGCGAAACATCTCGGTAACTTTGATGGAGAGTTCGCTTAATAACTCCCTGAACAATTTCTCGTTGTGCAGTATGAGATGCTGAACTTCGGAAAACGACCCGAGTTTGTTGATGTTCTGAAAATGGATCAGCCGCCTTTTGATATGGGCTTTACTGTAGTCTCTGAAATCGTACCCGTAAGCATTGTATATGGCTTCTAAAAGAAGGTCAAATTCAATCTTCTCTATTTTTTCTTTTGAGATGTGTTTCATTAAAAGCGGTTATTTGTACAGCCATACACGCAGCAACGAAATCAGTTTGTCGCGGTCGATGGGTTTGGCAAGATATTCGTTGGCTCCGGCGGCAATACATTTTTCACGATCCTCTTTCATGGCCTTTGCGGTAAGCGCAATAATGGGAATATCTTTAAACCTTTTGTCTTTTCTAATCTTTTTTGTGGCCTCATACCCATCCATCTCGGGCATCATTATATCCATCAAAATAAGGTCGGTTTCGGGATGTTCGTTAAGTTTTTCGATGCCTTCAAGTCCGTTTTTACCGATTATCACTTTTGCATTGTAACTTTCAAGCAGGCTTGACAAGGCAAAAACATTACGCATGTCATCATCAACCACCAAAATGGTTTTGTTTTCAAGAATATTGTCGGCACCCTGCACTTTTTCAATCATTTCCTGCGTACTTTCGGGCAAATCCGATTTTAACTGATGGAGGAAAAGCGTTGTTTCCGACAGGAGCCTTTCAAACGACTGCGCTCCTTTAAGGATGATGCTTTTCGAGTATTTTTCCAGCGTACGGGTCTCTTTTAACGACAGGTCTTTTCCGGTATAAATAACCACCGGCAGGTCTTTGGCAACCTCTTCCCGATCCATCTTTTCAAGCAACTCAAATCCTGTCATATCCTTAAGACCGAGGTCAAGTATCATGCAGTCGTAGGTTTCGTTTTTCAACTTGTCAAATGCCGCACTGCCTTCATCCACGGCTGTAATTTCAATGTTTTCGTTGCGCATCAGGTTGATGATGCTTTTACGCATGATGGTTTCGTCTTCAACAATAAGCAGTTTTTTCACCGGCTTCGACAGGATGTTCTCAATGCGGTTAAACAGATTATCCAGTGCATCTTTGTTAACGGGCTTTGTCAAATAGCCGACGGCTCCCATTTTAAAGACCTCAATATCTCTGTCGGCCGACGAGATAAAGTGAACGGGAATATGGCGGGTTTTGGTGTTGCTTTTTAGTTTTTCCAAAACCTGATAGCCGTCAATTCCGGGTAAACCTATATCAAGGATTATGGCATTGGGCACATAATAGTCGGCATTAAAAAGGCCAATCTCGCCGGTGGGTGCAATAATCACTTTAAATCCGTGATCGTGTGCCAGGTTCATCAGAACTTTGGCAAAGTTCATATCATCTTCAATAATCAGGATTACGTTGTCGCCTTCCTGAATCCGTTTTTTATCATCAAGTATCTTGTTGTTGTTATCTTCCTGGGGCTCCTTTTGTTTCTTTTTAT
This sequence comes from uncultured Lentimicrobiaceae bacterium, assembly GCA_964400655.1. Classification (GTDB taxonomy): domain Bacteria; phylum Bacteroidota; class Bacteroidia; order Bacteroidales; family F082; genus B16-G9. The sequence continues at coordinate 10,725 of CAYNVN010000174.1, read as the reverse complement.
GTTTTTTGGGAGCATGCACTTTTTCTGATATGATTTCGGGATAGAGCGTATTGTCGTTTTGAGGTGTTTCAAAAGGCAGATAAAGTGTAAATGTCGAGCCTTTACCCTCCCGGCTTTCCAGCTTCATTTCGCCACCCAGTAATGAAGAGAAATTTTTTGAAATACTAAGTCCCAATCCGGTTCCTCCAAACCGCCGGCTGGTGGTTCCGTCGGCCTGACGGAATGCCTCAAAAATAAGATTTTGTTTATCCTTAGGGATGCCTATTCCGGTATCAATAACCGAAATGGCAACGGTTTTATCGTGTTGCAGATTTTTGTTTACAAATTCCTCGTTTTCGTCAGGACGGCTAATTTTTAGCGTAATGCTTCCCGCCTGTGTGAATTTGATGGCATTTGAAATAAGATTTTTAACAATCTGTTGTACCCGCTGTATGTCGGTGATAATGTATTCGGGTAAATCCTTTTCGAGTTTGGTAATGAATTTAAGCCCTTTCTTTTTAATTACCGGCTCGAAGATGCGTTTTGAAGAAGCGATAAGGTCTTCGAGATAAAGCTGTTCGAGGTTGATTTCCAGTTTACCCGATTCCACTTTTGAAAGGTCGAGAATATCGTTGATTAAATCCAACAGATCAAGGCCGGAGGAGTGAATGGTATTTACAAACTCCACCTCTTTTTTGTCGAGGTGTTTCTTTTTATTCTCCGACATCAATTGCGAAAGTACGATGATGCTGTTGAGCGGGGTACGTAACTCGTGCGACATGTTGGCAAGAAACTCCGACTTGTAACGGCTTGCCATTTCAAGGTCTTTGGCTTTTTTCTCAATCTCTTTCCGGGCAACCTCCAGCTCTTTGTTTTTTTCTTTAATGGCATCGCGTTGCAATTCCAGTGCTTTTGAGCGCTCTTCCAGCTCTTCGTTGGTAACCTTAAGTTCTTCTTTTTGGTGTTGGAGTTTTTCCTCCGACTTTTTAAGGGCTTTGGTTTGCTCCTGTAACTCTTCGTTGGCCTGTCTGAGCTCTTCCTGCTGCACTTCAAGTTCGCGTGCCTGCAGTTGTGTTTTTTCAAGAAGCTCGGTTACTTTAATGTACGATTGTAAAGTAACCACCGAAAGGCCAACATCAATCATTCCTCTTTCGAGGAAAGTAAGCTGAAGGTCGGTAAAGTGATTGACCGAGCCCAGTTCGATAACACCAACAACCGCATCTTTGTACGAAAACGGTATGGCCAGCAACTCGACGGGTTTATGCTGCCCCGCTCCCGTTACCACATCGGGAAGCAATGTGTTTTCGTTGCTTTTTATCAGCAGCCGTTTGTTTTCTTTCAGCACCTGACCGGGAACTCCTTCGCCCGGCTTGAGCTTTTTAATTCCTTTCAGATTATCTGTCTTTAAAGCAAAGGTTGACTGAAGCGAGAGGTTTCCTTTTTCGTCGGTGAGATAGAGCAACCCTACCTGCGAATCGAGGTAACGGCATAAAAACGAGATAATGTCATCGGAAAGCCTGTTGATGTCGGTATGGCCTTTTAGCGTTTTATCGAGCATGGCCAGCCCGTTCTTTAGCCAGTTTTGTTCTTTTATCTGCTTGTCGTTGGTACGCAGTGTTTCGGTCATGCTGTACAATGCTTTACCCAGCGAATCGTTTTCGCTGCGGGGCTCAATAACCGCCGAATAATCTCCCTGCGCAATTTTGTTGGCCTGTTGTATTACCGACCTGAAACTTTCAACCATCTGGTTAATGGATTTGGCAAGGATATCATCGTTGCTTCTTACTTCAACTTTTTCGGCAAAATCGCCTTTGGCCATCAGCTTGGTAACCGACGCATATTGGCGGAACGTTTTTACCAGTTTGTTGAAGGTGTCTTTCATCTCTCCGATTTCGTTTTTCGGAGCCTTGATGTTTTTTAAATCCAGCTTACCGCTGGCAACCTCTTTGCCCCACGACGAAAGGTGTTTAATGGGACTTACAAACCAACGGGTAACCAAAATGGAAACCAGGAAGACCAAAATAAAGGTAAGCAAAAAGGATATTTTAACATAATCGCTTAACCTGCGGGCATAAGCAAATGCTTCGTTATGTTCAATTTCCTCAAAAAGAGCCCAGTGAACGCCAAGAGGCTCAAGGTCTTTTAAATAGCGATAGATACCTAAAACGTATTTATCTTTATTGTCGCTGTTATAGGTTGAAACTTTTTCTTTATCAAGTTCGTGAGCGTTTAAAAAGGCAGGTTCGCCGGCATGTTCGATAAAGTCTTTCCACTGCTTTGTTTTATCGTTAACAATGCGTTTGGTAAGAATGTCTTTTGAGTCGCCAAAACGGGTGGCGGTTCGCAGATAGAGGTCATCGCCCAAAATAAAGGCATTACCTGTTTCGCCGTATCCGCCAACATCGCCTATTATTTTATTGAGCCGGTCAACCGAAAATTGTATCACATCGGCCCCAACAATATTACCGGCTGAATTTTTAATGGGTTTTATCAGAAATCCCGAAATGGTATTGCCCGAAGGGGCAAACCGTTCCATATCGGAAAATATAATTTTATCCTCCTGATAAGCCTTTTTTAACGCTTTGGCAAAGCGGCTTGCCAGGTATTTGTTTTCGGTAAAAAGGTTGTCGCCGATAATGTTAGTGTTATGAACACTGAAAAGAACATTTCCGGCCGAATCAATGATAAGCTGGTCCTGATAGCCCACTTCTTTGATGTATGAGCGGAGATCTTTATTTAAACCCGAAATGAGGCTGCCGTATTCGTCTGTTTTTACAAAATCTTTTATTGAAAGGTTTCTGTTTTTAGCTGCCTGATGTATATTTTTTATCAACACATCATTATCCTCCACGCTGGAGGTTATGTTAAGGTAGTCGCGGGCTTCGTTGAAAAAGGTGGTTAAATATTTGCTTCTGAGCTGCGACGACGAGTTAAGCGATTTATCGGTAACAATGGTAAGGCCCTGATAAGCATTTAAGAAATTGATAAAGCTAACAATGCCGAGCGGTATAATTGAAATGGCCATGAACCATATTAGCAGGGATTTTCCAACGCCAATGTATTTCCACGACCTTAAAGAGTGTTTAAATTTTTCCCATGTTTTTGATTCATTGTAATCAATAAAATCTTTCATACTCCGGTTTTAGTAAATTACTGCTTAAGGTTTTTTTCAATGATTTCGTATAGTTTTTGAGGGAGAATGGGTTTTGAGAGATAATCATCCATACCTGATGCCAGGAACTCCTCTTTATCGCCTTTCATGGCATGTGCCGTCATGGCAATAATGGGTGTATGCTTTTGGGTTTCAAGCTCAAATATCCTGATGGCTCTTGTGGCTTCTTTACCATCCATTTCCGGCATCTGAACATCCATCAAAATAAGATCAATATCCTTATACTTTTGGGCGTAAGTATTGTACGCAACCTTTCCGTTGTTTGTTTGTATTACGCTGTACCCTTTACGCTGTAACAACTGAACAACAATTTTCATGTTGATGGTCTGGTCTTCGGCAACAAGTATTTGCGCTTTAATATCTGACGGTTGCTTAGGCTTGTCGGGTGTTTGTCGAACAGTTTTAGGCGGTTCGGTTTTTTTCTGAAATGCTTTTTGCATTTCCGATTTAAGTTTTAGTTGCGAAACGGGTTTTACAAGAATGCTGCTTTGACTTTTTTTCCGTATCTGTTCAATTTCAGGTGATGTTTTTACCTCGGAAAGCAAAAACAGCGCGTGTGCTTTCTTTTTTAAAATCTCTATTTTTTTGCTGATGGCATCGGTATCGGGTTCTTTGGGTTTTATGGTCAGGAAAACAAAATCGAAATGCTTTTTTGACGAAAGCTCAATGGCCTCGTCAACGGATGTTGTAAGCTCTCTTTTAATGCCCCAGTAATTGAGCATACCCGATAAACTTTCGGCCGCCAGTTTATGATCTTCAACTATCAACACATTAACATCTTCGCTTTTTTTCGGAAGGTTTAATTTAGTAAGGTCTTCCGTTTGGTTACCGGTAAGCAGGTTAAGCGAAAAATAAAAGTTGCTGCCCCTGTTTTCGATGCTGTCGATTTTAATTACACCTCCCATCAGTTTTGCCAGCCGCTGCGAAATGTAAAGGCCGAGGCCGGTTCCTCCAAACTCTCTGGAAGTGGACTTATGCGCCTGGGTATAGGTATCGAACAGGGTATCGATTTTATCTTTGGGGATGCCGATACCGGTATCTTTAACCGAAAAACAGAGCCGTATCTGTTCTTCGATAAGATCTTCCTGTTTTATCGTAAGGGTGATGGTTCCGTCTTTGGTAAACTTATTGGCATTGCTTAACAGGTTAACCAAAATTTGGCGTATCCGCAACGAATCGCCAATCAATATGTCGGGGATATCGTACTGGATGTTGCAAATAAGCTCGTTTCCGTTATTTTGGGCTTTGAGCGAGATAATGGAAAAAACCCTTTCAACCATTTCTCTCAAACTAAATTCCGCCTCTTCAATTTCAAGCTTATTGGCTTCAACTTTTGAAATATCAAGTATTCCGTTAATAATTTCCAGCAAGGTTTCGCCCGACGATTTAATATCTTCCAACCGTTCTTTTTGAAGTTCCGAAAGGTCTTTATCCATCAGGCCAAGGTCGGCAATGCCGATGATTCCGTTAAGCGGAGTTCGTATTTCGTGGCTCATGTTGGCCAAAAACATGGTTTTTGAACGGGTGGCTTCTTCCGAAATTCTTTTGGCTTTATCAAGTTCTTTAACGGTACTTTGAAGTTTTGCGGTGGTTATCTCCAGCTCTTTTTTGTGTTTAAAAAATTCAATAAAGGCATTGATTTTACTTTTTAATATTTCCAAATCGAGAGGCTTGTACAGATAATCAACGGCACCGGCTTCGTATCCTTTAAAAATATGTTTGCGCTGCTTACTAATGGCAGTAACAAAAATGATAGGGATATTTTTTGTACGGTCGTTGCTGCGCATCAACTCGGCCGTTTCAAAGCCGTCCATTCCGGGCATTTGAACATCAAGTAAAACCAGCGAAACATCATAATCCAGCAATAAACCTAAAGCTTCGTTTCCTGAAGATGCCTTTAAAATATTAAGATCGGGGTTTTCCAAAATACTTTCAAGGGCCAGTAAATTTTCCGGATGGTCATCAACAATAAGTATGTTGAATTTTTCTGTTTGCATCATAATTGTTTCTTTTTCCGTATCCTTTTCAATCCAATACAGAGGACATTAGCAAATGTAATTATTTTTATTAAATCGTCTGTAATTAAAATTTAGAATTTCATCAATAATTATCTTTTCTAACGGTTACAAATCCCTTTAAAATCACAGTACTTGCAGTTTTTTGTTTCGGTTGTTTGGGTAAAGGGCTGTTCGGGGTCGAACAATTGTTCCAGCAAATCAACCATAACCGGTTCAAAATCATCAATCCACTCTTCCGACGTATCATCAGGAAAAACCGGAACAATAAAACCTGATGAGTAATTACGCAAACTAAACAGCCCTACGATGATGTTTTTTATTTGCGGATGATTTTGTTTATAAAGCCAACCGTACAACAGCGTTTGAAAAGCTTTTGAGTAGCCGGATTCGGTTAACAGGTTTTCCCACGCCTTAAAATTGACATCGCTTTTTGTGACGCTGCCTGTTTTGTAATCCGAAACGCGAATTTCATCATCTTTTTCATCAACCCTGTCGATGGTTCCTTTTATCAAAACCTGCTTACCGTCAGAAAGGGTTACCGGATATTTCAATTCCGACTCAACGGCTTTTAATATCCGGGGTTCTTTCCTCAAACTGTTGATGTCGGCATTTACAAACCGCCTGATGTATTTTTCAATGATTTGAACAATTAGCAGGTTTTTTCCGTGTCCGGTATCGCCCGTGGCAAAGTTCGATTTTAAACTTGCCTTAAGATAATTGCCGAGATGCTCCAGCCGGCCGCTTAACCGGTCGGGATTTATGGGTTTGTTAAGGTCGGGTTCATAAATTTTTTGAAGAATATCGTGAACGATGGTACCGAACAGGTCGGCTTCGATGTTTGAGCGCAACTCCTTCGGCGGCGTAAGTTTTAGTATGTACGAAAAGTAATATTTTAAGGGACATTCGGTAAATTTGTTCAGTGCCGAAGGCGAAAAGCCCGATGCTCCTATTTCGTTAAGCTTGTTGAGTGCCGTTTCGGTTTTGGGAATGGTGATGGTTACCGTTCCGGATTGATTGTCGGGGTTAAGTTTTAAAAACAACTCTTCAATTTGCAGCTTGTTGTTGGCCTGCCGTGCTTCGGTTTCAAGCTGAAACAAAAACCGGCTTTTTTCGCCGCCGCCCAGGTTTCCTACTTCAGAGTTATAAACCAAAACAACCTCCCGCGGGTGTTGAAGCAACCTGAAAAAATAGTACGCACTAATGGCATGTTTGTCGTCGGGCAAAGGTAAATTATATTCGCGCCGTATATCGAAAGGGATAAACGATTCGGTGTTGTTGTTTTTGGGCAAATGGCCTTCGTTTGCCGAAAGGATGACCAGCCGTTTAAAATCCAGCAAACGGGTTTCAAGCATTCCCATAATCTGCACTCCGTCCAGCGGTTCTCCTTTCAAGCTGATTTCGGAACTGCCCGTCAGACGATTTAATAACCGCTGAAAAACCTTGAGGTTGACAAGCGGTTTGTTAACCCCGATGATGGTATTCAGTTTTTTGAGTACCGGAAGCATTGCCGCCACTTCCTGCCTGACCACAGGATGTAATCCTGCAAACGAAGGATCGTCTTCCGATTTACTGTCGATTGTCTCCTTAAAAAAATTGATAAACAGCATCAGATGGTTGAATACGGATACTGCTTCGCCACCCGGTTTAAACAAAACAAAAAAGAGATGGCTGTTTTTTTCACCAAAACAGGATTCTAAATTTGAAACCGTTAAAAAAGCGGTGTTATAAGCAACAATTTTCGAAACAATCTCTTCAGGGTCAACGGCAACCAACCTGACGGCCTGATTTTGCAACAGGCTAATTACCATTGCCGTGTTAAAAGTTTTGTTTTTACGTTGTTCGTGCCTTACCAGCAACTCCGTCCACAAAGAAAACATTTGCGACAAATTACTCAACGACAGCGGATAACCCATGGTTACATTGTAGGAAGTTGTGCCCCGGGGCAACGAAGTAAGAAGCGGTATCAGCAGGCTTTCGTCCGACAATACAACGGCCGTATCGGAAGGAGAACGGTCAGTTTGCCGGTTCCACTCATCAAGCAACTGCCCTGCAAACTTAACCTGACTTATCCGGCCGGGAGCCGCTACCACGGTTATCTTTTTTTCATCTTCAATAAGGTTGTTCCCAATCCATTGCGGATTGTTTAATTTAAAGGTTTTAAAATTATTCTTCAAATTGAGCCCCGCTTCCTGCCACGGCAGATTATGTTTTCCGGGACGGATATAATATTCGTCGGCATCCCATAAAAGTGTTACGGCAAGTTTTTTTCGCAGTTCCGTTATCAGTTTTTCTTCGGCACGCGTAAGGGCGTTAAACCCTGCAAATATCATCCGGTTCCATGGCAGGTTGTTGTTTGTGTCGATGGTTTCGGCAACATTACGGTAAACCATTCCTTTGGTACCCATTCCTTTGCCGGCAAGCACCTCCTTTAGCTTTTGATAATAGTGTAACAGTTTCCGGTAAAAGTCGATATATTTTTTTTCAAAATCGGTTAAGCTGCTGCCGTCGGGATGCCACCGCTCAAGCGCTTTGGCTTTTGAAAGAAAGGTAAACAATTCGTTAACATCGGCCATAGCAAGGTCGGCATCGTTAAAGTCGGCAAGCATCACCGGTGCGAAATTGATAAACTCATCGGGTTGGAGGGCACCGTTGCTTTCCAGCTTTTTATGAATTTCATAAAGTTCAAACCAGGTTAACAACGGATTTTGGGGTGCCAGCGGCGAAAGCTCCGTAATCAATTCATCAATGGAGCGGATATCGGGGAACCAAAAACCGGTACCCTGAATTTTTTCTTTGATATATTTCTTTAAAAATATTTCAGGCCGTTTATTAGGAAAAACAATAAGCGTTCGGGTAAGCTCCTGCCTGTTGAGGCTGAGAATTATTTCGGCTGTCCGTTCAAGAAATCGTTTATTGTCCATGTGATTGAATGCTTAGTTCCGCTTCCTTAATTTTTTCGATGGTTCCCAGGTCGAACCACAAATCGTTATTGTTTTCCACACCCACAACCGGTTCGGTACGGGCAAGTTTCAGCCATTGCGGAACAACCGGAAAACTGCCCTGCAACCCTATTTTTTCGGGATAACCGGCCGATGCAATATAGATGCCGCTGAATGCCCGCTCGGTGTAATAAGGGGTTTTATCGCCCACCCATTTGTATTCGCCGGTTTTCAGGTTTTTCCATCCCGTCAGCGCCATCCGGTTATTAAAAAGCAGTTTACGGGTTGAATTTCTGTTTCTCACCAGCAACGAAACAAGTGCCCCCGATTTTTTATGGTTATCCATCAGTTTGGCAAAATCGGCATTTGAATAAATATCGGCATTGTGTACCAAAACGGGTTGCGAACCTTTAAAAAAACGGGCGGCTTTAACCACCGCACCACCCGTGTCCAAAAGCAAATCCCTTTCATCGGATATTTTAATATCAACGTTAAAGTTGTTGTTGGCTTTTAAAAAATCTGTTATCTGTTGGCCGAAATGGTGTATGTTAATCATAAACTCCGTAAAACCCCGGTCTTTCAATCTTTCAATCACCCCCTGAAGCATGGGTTTTCCGTTAACTTCAACAAGTGCTTTGGGTTTGTTGCCGGTTAACGGAGCCAGTCGTGTACCCTTTCCCGCTGCAAGAATAAACGCTTTCATGGTAAAAGATTATCGTTTTTTAACTGATGATGGGTTAAACGGATGCTGAGTTTGTTGCCGTATTTTTGTTTCAGGTGAGCCTGTAATTTTTCGGCACTGTAAACCGAACGGTGTTTTCCGCCCGTACAGCCGAAACTAATCATCAGGTGATCGAATTTGCGCTCCAGATAATTATCAATGCTTTGATCAACAATACCGAAAACATGCTCCAGAAAGTCATCCATCTCCTTTTTTTGTTTCAGATAGTTGATAACCGGTTCCTGCAGGCCGGTAAACGCTTTCAGCTCATCAATCCTGCCTGGATTGGGCAGTGCACGGCAATCGAAAACAAAACCGCCGCCGTTTTCGGTAATATCAACGGGAATACCCGACTTTTTATATGAAAAGCTGGAGAGGGTAATATTGAGTTTCTCTTTTACAAGAGGCGTATAATCATAATCTTTAAGTGAAACAATCTGTTGAAAAACATTTTCCAGTTCGGGCAATTCCGATACCGGAAAACGGTTCATGGTATTTTTCAGGTTTTCAATGGCCGGCGGTATGCTTTGCAAAAAGTGAGCTTTCCGCTGATAAAGGCCTCTGAAACCGTAAGCCCCCAGCACCTGCATCAATCTGAAAAAGATAAAACCGGGGTATAATTGTAAAAACTTCTCTTTTTGTCCGGGAATCAATTTTTCCAAACCGGTAAGATAAAGGTTAAGCAGCTCGTCGCGGAACCATTGTGGTAAACGGGCTTTTGCCTGATACAGCAACGAAATAACATCGTATTGCAGCGGCCCCTTCCGGCCTCCCTGAAAATCGATATAGGTCAGCCTGCTATTTTTTACCATAATGTTCCGTGCCTGAAAATCACGATACATAAAAAACGAGGAACCGGCTTTTTGCAGTTGCTCCGTCAGCCTTACAAAGTCATTTTCCAACCGGTTTTCATCAAAAATAATGTTGTTAGTTTTTACAAAATAGTATTTAAAATAGTTTAAATCCCACATTACGGATCTTGCATTAAATTCGGCGGCGGGAAAAGCCACACTGAGGTCGAGGTTTTTAATACCTTCGGTTTGAAACCTTAACAGGTCGTTTACAGCCTGCCGGTAAAAGGATTCGGTTTTATGCGTTAACCCCTCATTCAGTAAAACATCCAACAGGGTTTCTTCTCCGGCATCTTCCAAAATAAAAAAGCTGTCTGTTTCGTCTTTGGCCAAAATATCGGGAACCGGCAGATTTTTACCTGCAAAATGTTTTGTAAAGGTGTAATGGGCAATGTTTTCTTTTATTTCGGGATTGTACGACCCCATAAGGGTATCCCCGTTTTCAAACCAAAATCTGTAATAGGTTCTGGAAGAGCCCGACTGTGGAAGAGGTTGTGTTTTTACCGGTTGGGGACGACCCGTTGCTTTTATCAGCCGGTAAAATATTTTCAATTTGCTATCCAAACTCAATACCGTTAAATTATAATCCCACCCCGAAACCAATCCTGATTATGGGATTTGTATAGGGCGAATATTCCGAATCCAATACGTTAAACAAAACGGCTACACTCATAAAAGTATTTCCGAAATGCTGATAGAGACCGCCTCCAAGAAACAGTCCCGGTACCCATCGTCTGCTTTTGCTTCCGTCAGATAAATAGTACTGTGAGCTTAATTCTTCAAATTCAGCATGCACAAATAAAAATTTAAACATATAGTAGCGCATAAAAACACTGCCTCCAAAATCGTGGTACGAATATTTGCTGCCATAGTTTGAATAATAGCTGTACAGATAGGTTAATCTTACTCCCGTAGTAAGGTCATTGGTAATCCGGTATCCGATAATGGGCGATATCTCAAAATTGGCACCATCGCTCCACCACCCTCCTCCTATATTTCCGCCGAGGTATATTTTATTAAGCGGCGATTGGGTTTTAACTGTTTT
>CAYNVN010000173.1:0-3950 GCA_964400655.1 uncultured Lentimicrobiaceae bacterium | reverse complement strand
AACAGGCGGGGTTGCTTGTTGCTGATGATTCAAAGTTTGGAGGTTCAAAGTTTGAAAGTTTGAGGTTTGACGAACTGCGAAGACGCAAAGGCACGAGGGAAACCTTTTCGGTCGAACGAAGGCTTGTGTGGGGAGTCCGGAAAGGTTGCTCGTTGCTTGATGCTCGTTGCTCGTTGCTGCCTGCCCGAATGTTCTGGCAAGAACAGGCGGGGTTGCTTGTTGCTGGTGGTTCAAGGTTTGGAGGTTTAAAGTTTGAAAGTTTGAGCTACCGCAAAGACGCAAAGGCGCGAGCGAAACCTTTTCGGTCGAAGGTGGCTTTGTGTGGGGAGTCCGGAAAGGTTGAGAGGTTTAAGCTTGAGAAGTTTAAAAGTTGAAAGGCTTAAAGGTTTAGAGGTTTGAATCAGGTTGCTGGTAGCTGCCGTGTCACTCTTCGACTCCCTGCCAGCAGGGCAGGGAGTCGAAGGATGACAATACCACACACAATCGTTTTTATAGCAAACCCCATCGTCATTCCGAGGGAAGCGAACCCGATAGCTTTCGGGCGGGTTTCGGTCATGCTTCCCTCGAAATGACGAACTAATAAATAAACGACGTAGTTTTGGATTTTTTATTTTGATATTGGAAATTAATTGTGATTTGGTGCTTGCGATTTGGAATTTACTAGGAACTCCAAGTACTTTAGGCACTTCAAACTCTAGGCACTCCGTACTTTAGCGCACTCCAAACTCCGGAACGTTCTGGTTTTTCGGGCCGGCTAAAATTAATATCATTTGTTTGGCTATTTACCTTAACTTTGTAAATCTGATTGGTATCGGAACAAAATATCAGAAGTTAGAATAATGAATGGTATTTTGTTAAGGTGCTATGTAATTTTAACTTAAAGCCGTTGGCATTATGATTAAGGAAATAGGAAAAGCAAATTCTGTATTTAACAGCTTTTTGGCTGAACTGCGCGATGTTTCAATACAGAAAGACAATATGCGTTTTCGTCGTAATTTGGAACGTATCGGCGAAATATTTGCTTACGAGATAAGCAAAACGCTTAATTACGAAGAACGGGATATTGAAACGCCGCTTGGCGAAGCACACATGAACCTGCCCGCTGAACAGCCTGTGCTGGCCACCATCCTCAGGGCGGGGCTTCCGCTTCATCAGGGTATGTTAAACTATTTCGACCATGCCGAAAATGCCTTTGTTTCGGCTTATCGAAAGTATGATGCCGATGAAGACTTCGTTATTAAACTCGATTATGTCTCTTCACCCGGTCTGCAAGGTAAGGTACTTATCTTAAGCGATCCCATGCTTGCTTCGGGAGGTTCGATTATTGCTGCACTGGAAGGGCTTTTTGAAAAAGGAACTCCGTCGCATACGCACATTGTTTGCGTGCTTGCCAGCGAGGAGGGTATTAAGGCTGTTAAAAAGAAATTTTCGTTAAAGAAAATGACTTTGTGGATTGGTGCTATTGATGACGAACTTACAGCCAAAGCATATATTGTTCCCGGACTTGGCGATGCCGGCGATTTGGCTTACGGTAAAAAAGAAGATTAACCCCATATGGCCAACACCCGCCTTATATACGAGAATATAAAAATCTCACTGCAATCCATTAAAGGACACTTGCTTAGAACCGTTCTGACGGTGATGATCATTGCTTTTGGTATTATGGCACTGGTGGGAATTTTAACCGCCATTGATGTGATGAAATATTTTCTTAACGAAAATTTTTCGATGATGGGCTCCAATACCTTTAATATCCAAAGCAGGGCGTTGCGGGTGCAGATAGGCGGACACCGCAACAGGCCCAAATCGTTTGAGCCCATTACTTTTCAGCAGGCCATCGATTTTAAGGAACAATATACTTTTCCGGCAAAGGTTTCGGTTTTTACGAGAGGAACCGGTATTGCCACACTCAAATACGGTTCGGTGAAAACCGACCCCAATATACAGGTGCTGGGTGTTGATGAAAATTATATTGCTTCGTCAGGCCAGGAAATTGCTCTGGGGCGAAACATCAACAAAACCGATGTTGAAAACAACGGCCATGTGGTTGTTATCGGTTCGGAGGTGGCTGCAAAGCTTTTTCCCGATAAGCCCGATCCGGTGGGTGAGGTTATTTCGGTGGGACCGGGAAAATATAAAGTGGTTGGAGTGCTTAAAGAGAGAGGTTCTTCCATCGGATTTTCAGGAGATAAATCGTGTTTGATGCCACTGACCAATGTGAGGGTTTATTTTTCGCGCCCCAAAATGAATTACACCATCAGCGTGCTGGTAACCGACGGTGAAATGATGGATGCGGCCATTGGTGAAGCAACGGGGTTGTTCAGAAAGATACGTCGCGACAATTTAAAGGATGATGACTCGTTTGCCATATCAAAAAGCGATAATATTGCCGGCATCCTTATCGATCTTACCTGGCAAATCCAGCTTGGGGCTACTTTTATTGGTCTTATTACCCTGTTTGGTGCCGGTATTGGCCTGATGAACATTATGCTGGTTTCGGTAACGGAACGAACGCGCGAAATAGGAATCCGTAAGGCACTTGGTGCCACACGCAATACCATTAAAAATCAGTTTTTGGCCGAAGCAGTGGTAATAGCACAAATAGGAGGTGTTATCGGCGTAATTGCCGGTATTTTGGTGGGTAATGCTATTTCTTATTTTACCGACAGTCCGTTTATCATTCCGTGGCTGTGGATTGTTGCGGGACTGATACTTACCTTTTTTGTGGCCCTTATTTCCGGTATTATTCCGGCTTACAAAGCCGCTTCGCTCGATCCCATCGAGTCGTTGAGGTATGAATGATTTACACAAAGCATGGTATAGTATATACTGGTCTTTTCAAAGTAGTATTATATCGAACTCAGGTTTTTATCATTATTTTTGGTTGATATTCGTTCTACGGTTGCAAACAACTACCATTTATCCCTGCTTTTTACCATTAATTTAGAAATATGATTGCTGTTTATTTAAATGGTGAATCGGGTTCTTTGGCCATATGGTTGTAAACCTGTTTGTCCATCCAGTTTGGGAAAAATTTGTTTAACAAAACGGTTAATTTTCCCTGTGTTGTTAAAACTATTTTATTCTTTCGTTTTACCACAGCCTTATAGATGTGAGCGGCCACCTCTTCGGCCGACATCATTTTTCCTTCGTCGCGCGGCGATTCGCCCTGCATGGAGCCGTCGGCTGCCAAAGCCGTATTTCTGATGTTGGATGCCGTAAATCCCGGAAAGGCCATTAAAACATGAAGGCCCGTTTTAAGATTTTCAATGCGTAGGGTTTCCATAAATCCGTTCATGGCAAATTTTGATGCAGAATAACCGGTTCTGGCGGGCAAACCTTTTAATCCCGCAATCGACGAAACACCCACAACACTTCCTTTGGACTTTAATAAATAGGGTAAAGCATGTTTGGTGCAATAAACCGTACCCCAAAAGTTAACATCCATCAGCTTTTTTAACACGTTTAAATCCACATCGGCAAAAAGTGCACGCATGGATATGCCTGCATTGTTGATAAGCACATCTACACCGCCGAAATTTTCAACGGCAGTCAGAATGAGATTTTTGCAGTCGTTTTCGTTGCTTACGTCTGTAACGCAATAGACTGCCTTGCCGCCATTTGATTTGATTTGTCGGGTAACCGATTTTAGGTTTTCCGCTGTGCGTGCTCCCAAAACAACGCTTGAGCCTTTGGCCGCAAACTCCTGGGCCAGAGCTTTTCCGATGCCCGAACCGGCACCTGTTATGATTACAACTTTTCCTTTCATAATTATTTACAAGTATAATAATATTTTGCAAACCGGTAGATTAAAGATTAAGTTGTTGCTGGTAATTCAAGGTTTGAAGGTTTAAAGTTTGAAAGTTCAAGGTTTGAACCGCAAAGACGCGGAGGTGCGAAGGAAACCTTTTCGGTCGAGCGAAGGCTTGTGTCCCGATAGTTATCGGGGG
>CAYNVN010000172.1:0-12149 GCA_964400655.1 uncultured Lentimicrobiaceae bacterium | reverse complement strand
GGTTATTACCATTATCATATCTTTGTTGCTTTATGCTGTTTTCCCAAACAACATTGTTTTATCGGGTATGATTCTGGCTTTGATTTCAATGCTGATATTGTCGTTTGACGGTGAAGATTAAACATTATATTATGAAATATTTTTTATTAACCATTTATCTGATGGTAACAATGAACCTCCTTGCTCAACCTGCAAAGGATGCGTTTAAGAACATTAAAATCGATAAAGTACCAACACATGTTCAGCCCATGACCGGTATTGTATTCTGGGACGGCCAGTATCAAAATCTGATACGGGAATCAACCTCGTTGGAGTATTCCTATATGTTGTATAGTGATGTGGTGAAAGAAAAAGACGTGTACGACTGGTCGGTAGTGGAAGAAAAGCTTAACGATATAGTATCCAGAAATCATCAGGCAGTTTTCAGATTCAGATTTACTTATGTTGGTAAAGAAACCGCAGTTCCCGATTATATTAAAGCACTTCCCGACTACCACGAAACAGAAGGCACTTCGGAAGGCAGAAAAACATGGTTCCCCGACTGGACCAATCAGGAGCTTAAAGATTTTACATTGCAGTTTTATAGCCGGTTTGCTGAAAAATACGATAACGACCCAAGAATTGTATTTCTTGAAACCGGTTTCGGCTTATGGGCCGAATATCATATTTACGACGGCCCTTTTGAGCTGGGAGTAACCTTCCCGTCAAAAGAATTTCAAACAGCTTTCTTCCATCACCTGGATACCACCTTTGAGCAGCTTCCGTTTATGATTTCCATTGATGCTGCTTCGGATAAATATTCTCCCTTTTCGGAAGATCCCGAATTACTGAACATCCATTTCGGATTATTCGACGATTCGTTTATGCACGAAGAATTTGGCGAACCCGGCGAATACAACACCGAGAGCTGGAATTTTTTCGACAGAAACCGTTTTAAAATTTCACCTGCAGGCGGTGAGTTCAGCTATTACACAGATTACGACCAGCAACATGTACTCGATTATCCCGACGGCCCTTACGGAAAACCTTTTGAATATTTTGCACGCGATTTTCATATAACCTTTATCATCGGCAACGACCAGGCCCTTTACCAAACACCCGAACGTATTAAAAAAGCATCCATGGCAACCGGTTATCTGTTTAAAATCAGCTCATTTTTGTCAAAACAGGATTCTTCATTAGTAACGGTTAAAAATGTGGGGGTGGCTCCCGTATATTACGATGCTTACGTTGCTGTTGACGGTGTCCGGTCGCCGGTTTCATTGAAATTGTTAGAACCGGGAGATTCTGTTTTATGTCCTGTTTCAGCCGGAGGGGATAACCCCGTTCTTACCATTGAATCGGACAGAATTTTAGAAAATCAGGAAATAGAATTTCTTGGAACCGAAAACCATACAGGCATCATTAACCCGCACATTAAGTCCCGGTTTGAATTGTATCCCAACCCCGTAGTAAAAGGGGAAGAGGTTTTCGTAAGAACATCTGACAACACCGGTCAAAGGCTGTCCGTTATCGATTTAAAGGGAAAAGTTGCTTTTACAAAAAACTTTAACAATCAAACATCTTTTAAAACCGGTACGCTGAAAAAAGGGATATATATTGTATTGATTGAAGACACATTAAACCGGTATTCCCGTAAGTTGATTGTTAATTAGCATTGTATTATGAAAAAAACCATTTTGATATTTTTTGTAGCAATTCTGTTACTAAGTTTCATAACTACCGACCACCATTCCACAACCATTGTCAACGGAAAGTTAACAATAAAGGTTAACCATTTGTTACAAACCACCGTTTATTGTAACGAACCTTTAAAAACAATGCTTTCGCAAGAGGATAACAATTCCGGCTATCTTGTTGCGGGCGATAAAATAATATCGGCTTTTAAACTTACTTCTGCAAGAGATGAAAAAATTAAGGATGATATTGGAACGGGAACCCGGTATTCATTTAACGGTTTATATAAAAGCGACAACATATCCATCCAAAAAAAACTGATTATTACTGTTTATGACGATTTTCCCGGTATGGCATTGTTTAACATTGAATACACAAACAAAGGCAACCCCGTAATCGTAAACAAATGGGTAAACAACCATTATCGCCTGCTTCAAAATAACGACACGCTCTTTTGGTCGGTTCAGGGACAATCTACCGAAGCCCGGGCCGACTGGATTCTGCCGGTAAAACAAGGGTTCTATCAGAAAAACTACATGGGCATGAACAACTCCGATTATGGTGGAGGCATTCCCGTTTCCGATCTGTGGCGGAAAGATATCGGACTGGCTGTTGGGCACACTTCCATACATCCCGAACGGGTATCAATTCCGGTAATGATGAACAATCCGGAATATGCAGAATTATGGGTGGAAAAATCTTTTGGCGAAAACGGCATTGAAGTTGAAAACGGCGATGCCATTGAAACTCCCCAAACTTTTGTTATGGTACATCACGGCGATGCCTTCGCTGCATTGAGCAAATTTTCGCAATTACTCGAAAAAAAGGGGATTAAACTTACCAAATCACCCGAAACCGCTTACGAACCTGTATGGTGTGCATGGGGCTATGAACGGAAATTTACGGAAGAGGAAGTAATCGGAACACTTCCCAAGGTAAAAGAACTTGGTATCAAATGGGCTGTAATTGACGATGGTTATCAAAAAGGCGAAGGCGACTGGAATGTTGACACCAACCGGTTTCCCGAAGGAAACAGGGCAATGAAACAGATGGTTCAAAAAATTCATGACTACGGATTGAAAGCAAAGTTATGGTGGGCTCCGCTGGCGCTTGACCCCTGTACACCTCTGTGGAACAACCATTATCACGATATTTTGCTGCTAAACGAAGATACCAGCCCCCGTTTTATCACCTGGTGGGATGCCTATTATATGTCGCCCCTTTCCGGATTAACCTATTCCGAAACAGGCAAGGTGCTTGACATGTTTTTTAACGACTGGGGGTTCGACGGTCTTAAAATGGACGGCCAGCACATGAACAACGTTCCTCCCGATTACAACGAAAAAATCAATAACGACAATCCCGAGTCGGCTCCTCAAACACTACCCGATTTTTTTAAAATGATTTACGAAAAAGGGATAACGAAAAAACCCGATGCCGTTATCGAAAACTGTCCCTGCGGTTGTTGCATAAACTTTTATAACCTACAGGGAATGAATCAGGCAGTAAGTTCCGACCCCACAAGCTCGTGGCAAATAAGGCTGAAAGGTAAAGTTTATCATGCCCTTAATCCCCATTTGGCCTATTACGGCGATCATGTCGAGCTAAGCGACAACGGTAACGATTTTGCCAGCTCTTTTGGTGTGGGAGCCGTGTTGGGGACAAAATTCACATGGCCCAAGGATAATCCTTATGCTGAGGCCAGTTACCTGCTCACCCCTGAAAAAGAGAAGGTTTGGAAAAAATGGTTCGATTTATACAACAACCTAATGCTCTCAAAAGGCGAATATCTCGGCAACCTGTATGATATCGGTTTCGACAAACCCGAAACCCATGTAATAAAAAAAGAAAACACCTTATACTACGCATTCTATGCCAATAATTGGAACGGAAAGGTAGTATTAAAAGGGTTGGATAAAAAACGAACCTACCGGATTGCCGATTACGTAAACCATAAAAACATTGCATTGCTGAAAGCCGGAAAAAATGAAATAACGGTTGATTTTAACAAAAACCTTTTGTTAATGGCAACACCGGTGGAGTAACCGTAAATTGAGCAATGAATACCAATATTTTATTGCTCAACAAATTTTGTTGTTGTAAAATGGTTAAATTAGCCCTATGAAAATTCTTGGAAATATCCTTTGGCTTTTGCTGGGCGGGTTTGCCATCGCCGTTGAGTATTTTGCCGCAAGCATTGCAATGATGGTAACCATAATAGGGATACCTTTCGGCATACAAACCATCAAGCTGGGAGTCTTGGCTCTGTGGCCCTTTGGCAGCAGGATTGAACCTACCGAAGGAAATCCGGGGTGTCTTTCAACGGTAATGAATCTGATATGGTTTTTTGTGGGCGGTTTTTGGATAATGCTAACCCATATCGGCTTTGGGGTGCTGCTTTACATTACCATCATAGGTATTCCGTGGGGTAATCAGCATTTTAAACTGGCCGGATTGGCACTTACCCCCTTCGGCAGAACCATTGTCCCGGCATAAACACATCTCTCTGTTTTAAAGGTGTTTAAGCGTATATTTCTAAAGTTAACAATTCCTTAACACAAAAAGAAATTACCATATTGTATCTTTATTCATATTTGCCGTGAGTAATAATCAATAAAACCATAAAACATTGGAAACATTTTATCTTATTATCGTAATTGTTCTCTTCTTACTGGCGGCCTCCGACCTTATTGTCGGCGTTAGTAACGATGCAGTGAACTTTTTAAATTCAGCCATTGGTTCAAAAGCAGCCAATTTTAAAGTTGTTATGGCGGTTGCGGCAGCAGGTATTTTATTTGGTGCCGTATTTTCGAGCGGTATGATGGAGGTTGCGCGTAAAGGTATTTTCCATCCCGAAATGTTTTACTTCCACGAAATCATGCTCATCTTCCTTGCAGTAATGATTACGGATGTGATTCTGCTCGACACCTTTAACACCTTCGGAATGCCCACCTCAACAACGGTATCCATCGTTTTTGAATTGCTTGGTGCTGCCGTGGGCATGGCCTCCATAAAAATTATGGGCGACGACCCGGGCAAGCTGGCCGATTACATCAACTCAAGCAAAGCCCTGGCCATTATTTCGGGGATTTTAATTTCGGTAGCCATCGCCTTTACGGTGGGAGCCGTCATTCAATACCTTGTACGGCTGGCGTTTTCATTTAATTTCCACAAGCGTGTAAAATACATTGGCGCTATCTGGGGAGGTATCGCCCTCTCCATAATCACCTATTTCCTGCTCTTTAAAGGGATGAAAAACGTGGAATTTATTCCCAACGATTTTAAAGAATATGTAAAAGAAAACACATGGATGCTGATGTTATACAGCTTTATCGGCTGGACGGTAATATTGCAACTGTTTCATTTTTTGTTCAAGCTCAATATTTTACGCCTTATCGTTCTGGTAGGAACCTTTGGCCTTGCCATGGCTTTTGCCGGCAACGACCTTGTGAACTTTATCGGGGTACCCATTGCGGGATACAACTCGTGGGAATTTTTTAGCGCTTCGCAGGGTGCCGATCCCGATACCTTCTTAATGACCGGACTGGCGGGCAAGGTGCCCACCCCTACCCTTTTCCTGATAATTGCCGGCATCATTATGATACTGACACTCTATTTCTCGAAAAAGGCAAAAACGGTTATTAAAACTTCAATCGACCTGAGCCGTCAGGATGCCGGCGAAGAACGCTTTCAATCCTCGTGGATTTCACGTGTACTGGTTCGTTCGGGCATAAGAACTTCAGAAAACATCAAAAGGTTTGTCCCCCGCACGGTTCAGGCAACGGTAAAAAAACAGTTTAAACCCTATAAAGGAGAGCATTCGGATGAACAACCTGCCGCCTTCGATATGGTACGGGCATCGGTTAACCTTGTGGTGGCAAGTGTTTTAATCGCCATCGGAACATCGCTAAAACTGCCGCTTTCAACCACCTATGTAACATTTATGGTGGCCATGGGTACCTCTCTGGCCGACAATGCCTGGGATCGCGAAAGTGCTGTTTATCGTATCTCGGGAATGTTTGCCGTTATCGGCGGATGGTTCCTCACGGCGCTCAGCGCTTTCACGGTAGCCTTTATCATTCTGTATCTCTTTAATTACCTCTCTTTCGCGGGCGTTTTTGTCATGATTGTGGTTTCCATCGTGGTGGTTTATCGCTCTCATAAATACCATAAAAGAAAAGAAACCGATAAAGCTGACACCGAATTACAATCCATTACCGACGAGAACATTGTTGACAAATCGATGGACACCATCCTTATAAGTTTGGGAAGAGTGGTAGAAACTTTCGACACCGTAATTTCAGGACTTAAAAAAGAGGACATTAAAAAACTGAAAAAAGCGAGGAAAACCGTTTCGGATATGACCGAAAAAGCAAAATATCTGAAAGACCATATCAACGATATTGTTGAGAAACTGAGGGAAGACTCCATAGAATCGGGCTACTATTTTGTTCAGGTGGTAGATTACCTTCGCGAGATGGTACACAGCATCGAGTTTATTGTAAAACCGGCGCTCAAACATGTTGACAACAATCATAAACCTCTTAAAAAAGAGCAGATAAAAGAGCTGATGATGATTTACGACGAGCTGGAAAAACTGATTAAAGAGGTGGCAAGAAGTGTAAAATTCAACGACTTTACCAATCAGGATGAAATTGTTGCAATGATTGAGGAATACCGGAATCTGATAGAAAAAATCAGAAAGAACCAGATCAAACGGGTTAAAAACAATAAAGTGGGAACCAAAAACAGTATTTTGTTCCTCGATATTATTAACGAAGTACGAAATCTCGGTTTTCAGGTTGTCAACCTCTACAAATCACAACGCGACTTTGTAATGTACAAAAGAGGCAACGGATAACCTTTAAAAACATCGTTTCCGCTTAAACCTTTCCGAATATTCCTACATTTGTAGAAAAGTTTGGAAAGGTTTTTGTTTATATCTCCCCTTTAATCCTAAAATCCGTTTACTATGAAAAAGTTGATTCTATTTAGTTTTTCTCTGATTTTTCTATCGCAAATAGTGTTGGCTGATGAAGTTGAGGGGTTGACCTGGCCGCGTGAAATAGAAAAAAACGGGACCGTTGTTGTATTATACCAGCCGCAACTTGAAAAGTTGGAAGGTAACATTCTGGAAGGACGGCTGGCATTGTCGGTTACTCCCAAAGATGAAGAGATTGTTTTTGGTGCAATGTGGTTTAAAGCCCGTATTTCGGCCGATTACGACAAACGAACAGCCATTCTCGAAAAGATAGACATCACAAAAATCACCTTCCCCGATTACACCGATACGGCAAGGGTTGAAAAATTTAAAGGGTTACTTACAAAAGAGATCGAATCGTGGGATATGGTCATGTCGCTGGACAGAATCCTCGCCGCGTTAAAGGATACGGAAAGCCTGAAAAACATTTCTGAAAAACTGAATAACAACCCTCCCGATATCTATTTCAGAACCGAGCCGGCCGTATTAATTACCATCGACGGCGACCCCATTATAAAAGATATTCAGGGTCAGAAATTCGATTATGTGGTTAACACCCCCTTCTTTATTGTTAAAAAGGGGAACAACTATTATATTAAAGGGGGTAAATTCTGGTATGAATCGGGCAATTTAACATCAGGATACAAAGAGACCAAAAAGGTGCCTTCGGATATTAACAAATTTGCCGAAGAAAATATGCCCGAAACCGAGCTTGATTCCATTTCGGAAAAGATGGAAACTGCTCCCGAACTGATTGTAGTTACCAAACCTTCCGAATTAATAAGTACTGACGGAAAACCCGAGTTTGCATCCATTGACGGAACAAAATTGCTTTATGTATCCAACACCTCCAGTGATATTTTAATGGAAATTGACGGACAACACTATTATGTGCTGCTTGCCGGCAGATGGTACCGTTCAAGTTCGCTGGAAGACGGCAGCTGGGAGTTTGTGGAACCGTCAAAACTGCCTGCCGATTTCTCGAAGATACCGGAAGATTCCGACATCGCAGATGTACGCTCCAGTGTTCCGGGCACACCGGAAGCCGAGGATGCCCTGCTGGAACAGATTATTCCGCAAACAGCTACCATCGACAGGAAAACAGCAAAGCTGGAAGTAAAATGGGACGGCGACCCCAAATTTGAAAAGATAAAAGATACCGATGTGGCGGTGGCAAAAAACAGCGACAAAACGGTTCTGCTTATCCATAACACCTATTATGCCGTTGACGACGGGGTTTGGTTTGTTGCCGACAAACCAAACGGCCCGTGGAAAGTAAGCGACACCCGACCGAAAGAGGTGGATCAGATACCTCCCGAATCGGAAGCCTATAACGTAAAATATGTTTATGTTTACGAATCAACGCCCGAAGTGGTTTATGTGGGCTATCTGCCGGGCTACAACTGGTCGTTTGCCTACGGTGGTTGCGTGGTTTACGGCACAGGATTCTGGTATCGTCCGTGGTATCATCACTACTACTATCCCCGTCCCGTTACCTGGGGCTTTGGGGTACACTGGAACCCCTATACCGGCTGGGGATTTTCGTTTGGCATCAGCTTTGGCTGGGTTGGATGGCGTTTTCATCCTTACGGCGGATGGTGGGGCCCGCGCGGATTTTATGCCGGCTACCGCCACGGATACTATCATGGCCACCGAAGGGGCTATTATCACGGCTACCGGCGCGGAGCAGCAGCAGGTTACTATGCAGGCCGCCGGAGTGCTTACAACAATGTTTACCGGAAACGTTCATCGGGTGTTGTCCGTACAGGCACACCAAGAAACACACGTGACCTGAACAAAAAAACACGCCCGTCAACAAGGCCCAACAATGTATATACCGACAGAAAAGGTAATGTTTACAAAAGAGACAAGAACGGAAACTGGAAATCTGTAAATAACAGGACCCGTCCGGCTACAAAGCCGGCTACCCGGCCAACTCAAAAACCGGCCACCCGTCCGGCCACAAAACCGGCAGCAAAACCATCCACAAGGCCCGCCACAAAGCCGGCCACAAGACCTGCCACACGCCCGGCTACCCGACCGCAAACAAGGCCTGCACCACAACAAAAGACAAGGCCTTCCATTACACCGCAACAGCGGCAAAACCTCAATCGCTCTTACCAAAACCGCAGCAGAGGTGCCGCAAGCTATAACAGAGCACGTTCGTATGGAGGCGGAGGCCGGAGTTTCCGCGGCGGCGGAGCAAGAGGCCGAAGAAGATAGCAATAAAAAACCCCGTCAGAATCACTCCGGCGGGGTTTTCTGTTTTTTACGGTAACTGTTTTGATAGCAGATACCCTCCTATGGCAAGTCCGATTCCTAAAATATTGGATAATAAAAGATAAACGATCATAAACCTTATCTCGCCATCGCGCAATAAGCTGAAATTATCGAAAGCAAAAGTTGAGAAGGTGGTAAAGCTGCCGAGGAAACCGACAAATATCAACATCCTAAGTCCGGGCGAAAGATAATGGTTGGTAAAATATCCCCACAAAAACCCAATTAAAAACGACCCCAAAATATTAACGGTAAATGTGGCCCACGGAAAATCGGTTTGATGATGTTTCTCAAAAAAAGTATAAACCAAAAAACGAAGAGTGGTTCCCAAACTGCCTCCGGCCGCCAACACAAGTAATTTATAGATCATAATGCAAATTTTAAATTTTTAATGGTACGCAGTTGGGCATACATTTTATACATCTGATCTTTGCTTATAAGGGTTACTTCGTAAGTAAAGCTGGTATAGGTTCCTTTTGAGCTGACCTTTTTATCGAGATAAGCATGAACAATATCCAGTTTGGAAAGCACATCAACAATATCCTGTTTGTTTTCGTCGTCATAACGGGTTCCGGTCATCACCGCCTTTAGCTGATAAGTAACCGGAAATTCAATCTGTTGCTCCTGTTGATCTATGGGGCTGCTTGGCCCCGACAGGTTTAAACTTTTACCCTTTCCGTTTCCGTTAAATTTTTTATTCATCGCTTCTGTCTTTCAAAATGATGCGCAAAATAAAACATTAAAATCCAAACAACAATGAAATACGCCCATATCTGAAGTCATAAGCACCTCTGAACTCGGGTGAGTTGTAAAAGTTTTCAAACTCAACCCCCAAACTTCCGTAATATAGGGCAATGCCCGCCGAGGCTTTCGCCACCACCCTGCTTAAATCGGAAGAGGAAACGGTGTAAGGACTGTTGTTGTTAAACATGCTTCCCTGCAAAGTTGCATTGTATGCGGTAAACTGCAATCCTCCCTTTAAAAAGAACCAGTATTGCAGATGCTTTTTTTGCTTACCGGAACAGGTTAAAAACCGGGGGCCGCGTACCACAGGCGCAAAATTCCCTATCCTTATAAAAGTACCGGTTTCAATATTATCAAACAGGGTTCCCACATGGCCCCGCAGCACGGCATTCCATTCAAAATAGCCATTGGAGATAATCCCTTTCTCAACCCATACGGAATAATTGACAACCGGACTGTTGGCAATCTGATATTTCCAACCCGAAGGCACCTCTTTGTGAACCGATGCCTGCACGCTTCCGCTCAGTGAAGCGGGCCCCAGTACACCAAACTCAATGCTGCTCTTTACCACCAGCTTTTTATCAAGATGATAACTCTCGGAAAACTGCCCGACGGTTAAAAACCCCGAAAAAGGATAATCGCCGTACAAAATGGTTTCGGTTTCGGGAATGGTGGGCGTGTACATATTTTGGGTAACAAAAAAGCCTTTCAACTCAATGTCGGCCGTAGGCGTAATCAGCACCTTATCCAACGGCGACAGGCCGGCAATATCCGTATAAAGGGCAAGCCTTATACCGTTGGTATAGTAATAATCGGTGTTGTCGAATATATCGTTGTCAAAACGTACGGAAAGCATCACCGGAATGTTACATCCCATTACCTGCTTTTTGACTTTTTCCTGTGGAAGCAAAACATTTACCCCTGCTTTTCCCTGAACATCACCAATCTTTAAAAGGTTCATCGTGTCAACCGCCGGTTTTCGCGGGGTGGTTTCCGAAAAGTTAAGATATGCCCTTTTTGTACCACCGGGTAAAACCGATTTTCTTTTAACCAGGGGAAGGTCGTATCCCTCTTTTTTATTACGACAAACCCTGTTTTGTTTTTGTTTCCCATGAAATTGATCCGGCTTATGCTGATGGTTTGTGCACGAAAGAAGAAACACAAAAACAACGACTAACAGTTTGAGATATGGTAGTTTATTAAACAATTGCAAGGTGCTTTCTGCAAAGATAACAGATTTTACACCGGTTTACAAACCTCTGCCGGGTGGTGTGATAAAAACAAAACCGGAAAGGGCTATAAATGTGCGGTTACAAATCTGTTTTTACCGAAAATATCACGCAACAGCCTCACATGATTAAAACCATTTTTCTGCAACAGCTCAACCACCTCATCTCCGAAATTTTCATTAATCTCAAACCAAAGCTGCCCGTTTGGTTTTAAATGCGCTTTTGCAAAACCGGCTATGGCGCTATAAAACAGCAACGGATTACCGTCAGGAACAAACAAAGCTGTTTCCGGTTCGTAGTGAAGCACATTTTTCTTCATCAGCTTTTTGTCCGATTGGGTAACGTAAGGCGGGTTACTTACAATTATATCAAACAAACCAAACCTGTCCCATTGTTTATTGTCAAGAATATCAAATGGCAAAACGTTTATGTCAAGTGACGTTATCCTGCTGTTCTCTTTCGCCACGGTTACCGCTTCACTGCTCACATCAACAGCAGTTACCCGGCTGTGAGGCAGCCCCTTTTTCAGGGCAAGCGCAATGCAACCGCTTCCGGTACCAATATCCAAAATTTCAGGGCTCTGCTTCTTTTGGTTGGCTGCAATAATTTTTTCCGTCAGCTCCTCGGTTTCAGGTCGCGGAATTAAAACCCCGGGTGCCACTTTAAGTTTTAACCCTGCAAATTCACGCTCCCCCGTGATGTATTGAATCGGTTTCTCTTCTTTTAACTCCTTAACGGCAAAATGAAATTTCAACATCTCGCTTTCCGAAAGCCGGAAATCGGAATGAAGCACCTGATCCGTCGCCGAAAGGCCGAAAAAATGACTTATCAATCCGTTAAGCAACGCCAACGCCTCTTTATCACCGTATAAAGGAATAAGTTCGGTGCGGTACCGCCGTTTTAACTCACGTAGAAGATTGCTTTGAAAACTCATTTAAAACCAATGTCTTTCTGTTGTTTTACAAATCTCAGCCCAACACCCTTTTCCTGTTGCGTTGCAAAAGTATCTCAAGTGTTTCCGCAGGATTTTCAAAACGGTTGGAAAACATCATGGCGGCAATGATATAGGGTTTAAAACCCGCCTCAATGTATGTGGGAATTCGATATTTTTCAAAAACGGCTTCGCTGACTTCTCCCGCCTTACAGGAAACATCGGTAATATCGGCAGGCAGACAGTGCATATACAAAGCATCACCGTTTTTGGTATGTTGCATCTTTTCGTCGTTATACTCCCACTCCTT
>CAYNVN010000171.1:0-16109 GCA_964400655.1 uncultured Lentimicrobiaceae bacterium | reverse complement strand
CGGGTTCGCTTCCCTCGGAATGACGGTGGGGCTTGCGGGAGGGGCATCAAGCATCAAGCAACGAGCAACCAGTGAAACCCTCTCAACCTTTCCGGACTCCCCCCGCAAGCCTCCGTTCGACCGAAAAGGTTTCCTTCGCGCCTCTGCGCCTTAGCGGTTCAAACTTTAAAACTTTGAACTTCCAAACCTTGAACCAACCAGCATCGAGCACCAAGCAACCCCGCCTGTTCTTACCAGAACATTCGGGCAGGCAGTAATGAGCAACAAGCAACGAGCAACCAGCCAGCCACCTCCTCTCATTCCTCCCCAACCAGCTCTTCAATCTTCTTAACCATGGCGTTGAACTCTTTTTTGTCGTATAGGCGGGTGAGATATACAATTGTTCCCGATTGGTCAATAACCACATTGCGGGTTACACCGGCTCTTTTACGGGCAAATTTTGCAAAAATATCGGCATTGGGGTCAAGCGAAAACGGATAGGTAACTTTCATCTGTTTTCTGAAAGCGGTAACCTTTTCAAGTGGTTCATCATAATCAACTCCTATCAAAATAAAGTCTTTATCCTTAAAACGCTGCCATACCTCTTTTTCAAGATGCGGCATCTCTTTACGGCAAACCGAGCACCAGCTGGCGGTAAACTGTAAAACAACCGTTTTGTTACGTAAATCCGACAGATGCAACGTGTCACCGTCAATCATAGGAAAAATTATATCGGGAGCTTTGTCGCCTGTTTTTACAATGTAACCTCTGTCGTCGTCTTGTTCCGGATGCTGGCAAACTGCTGCATTAAAAATAAATAACATCAACACCGGCAAAAAATAGAAGCGCTTCATGAATAAATTTTTCGCAAAAATAGTTTTTTCCGTTACTGTTTAACGGTTATCAGTCATTTGTAGTTATGGAATATTTTTATCTTTGCCGCAGTTATTAAGACTAATTATAAAGTAAAAGAGATGGCCTACAATTTATTAAAAGGAAAAAAGGGAATTATTTTTGGCGCACTGGATGACAAGTCGATTGCATGGAAAGTTGCCGAGCAGGCTCACGAAGAGGGAGCTGTTTTTACGCTGAGTAACACCGAAACAGCATTACGTTTCGGGATGACCAAAGAGTTGGCTGAAAAAACAGGTTCGGTTATTATCCCTGCCGATGCAACCAGTGTGGATGATCTTTATACGGTTTTTGAAAAATCGATGGAGGTGCTGGGCGGTAAAATCGATTTTGTTTTGCACTCAATCGGTATGTCGTTAAATGTTAGGAAAAAACGGGTTTACAGCGACCTGAACTACAAATATCTTGAAAAAACGCTTGATATTTCGGCAATCTCTTTTCATAAAATGTTACAGGTTGCTTATAAGCTGGATGCCATCAATGAATGGGGTTCGGTGGTTGCTTTGTCGTATATTGCCGCTCAGCGCGTATTGTACGGTTACAACGATATGGCGGATGCCAAGTCGTTGCTGGAATCCATTGCCCGCAGTTTCGGTTATATATACGGTAGGGAGAAAAAGATAAGGGTTAATACCATTTCGCAGTCGCCAACCATGACTACTGCCGGTTCGGGTGTAAAAGGCATCGACGGGCTGATGGACTTTACCAACCGCATGTCGCCTTTGGGAAATGCCGATGCCGTTGAATGTGCCAACTACTGTGTGGTAATGTTCTCCGACCTTACCAAAAAGGTTACCATGCAAAATTTATATCACGATGGCGGCTTCTCAAGTATGGGTATGAGCCTTCGTGCCATGAGTATGTACAACAAAAGTCTGGAGGCAGCCATCCAAAATGACGAGCTTGACCTTGATTAGTTTGTTCGTCTCGAATGTTTATGTTCTAAGGATGCTTTAACAAACCCTACAAACAGGGGGTGAGGTTTTGCTACCGTACTTTTGTATTCGGGGTGGAATTGTACACCAACAAACCACGGATGATTGGTTAGTTCAATGATTTCCACCAAATCTTCCTGAGGGTTGATACCGGCTATACGCATACCGTTTTTAATAAAATCTTCACGGTATTTGTTGTTGAATTCATAACGGTGACGGTGACGTTCGCGAACCTCTTTCTTTTGGTAGGCCCGGTATGCGAACGAATCATCCGTAAGTTTACAATCGTAAGCGCCCAGTCGCATGGTGCCGCCAAGACCCGATATTTTTTTCTGTGTCTCCATCAAATCGATAACCGGATAGGGGGTAGCCGGCTCCATCTCTGTTGAATGAGCACCTTTCAGTCCTAAAACATTTCTTGAAAATTCGATGGCAGCACATTGCATTCCCAAACAGATGCCGAGGAACGGTATCTTGTTTTCGCGTGCATACCTGATGGCTTCTATCTTTCCTTCAATTCCTCTGCCGCCAAAACCGGGTGCCACCAAAATACCGTCAACATCCGATAAAAATTCGGCTGCATTTTTTTGGTCAACAACCTCCGAATTGACCCGTTTTATCTTTACCTCAACCTCATTGGAAGCTCCGCCGTGAATAAAGGCTTCGTTAATTGATTTGTAGGCATCCTTAAGCTCAATGTATTTTCCAACCAGAGCAATGGTAACCTCTTCCTTGGGGTTTTTAAGATTGGTTACAAACCGTTTCCAGTTATTCAGGTCGAGTTTCTCCGGCACGGAAGTTTCGGTTTTCTTTAAAACCTCAACATCCAGTTTTTCATCCAGCATTAACAGCGGCACTTCGTAAATGGTTTCGGCATCAATTGATTCGATAACCGATGAAGGGGTAACGTTACAAAACTGAGCTATTTTTTTACGGATTCCTTCTGTAAGGTGTTTTTCGGTACGGCAAACAATAATGTCGGGCTGAACCCCCTGTTCCAGCAATGTTTTAACCGAGTGCTGGGTAGGTTTGGTTTTCAGTTCGCCGGCACTTTTTAAATAAGGAACAAGCGTAAGATGTATTACAGCACAGTGATGAGCATATTCCCATTTCATCTGACGAACGGTTTCAATAAATGGAAATGATTCGATATCACCCACCGTGCCGCCAATTTCGGTAATGACAAAATCAAATTTTCCGGTCTCGCCCAACAGCTTGATGCTTCTTTTTATTTCATCGGTAATGTGCGGGATTACCTGTACCGTGGTGCCCAGATATTCTCCTTTGCGTTCTTTGTTAATAACATTTTGATAAATCCGGCCGGTTGTTACGTTGTTTGCCTGTGAAGTGGGTACGTTGGAAAACCTTTCGTAATGACCGAGGTCGAGGTCGGTTTCCGCACCGTCGTCCGTTACATAACATTCGCCGTGCTCGTACGGGTTTAATGTACCCGGATCGATGTTAATATAGGGATCGAGTTTTTGAATGGTGACCGAAAATCCTCTGGCCTGAAGCAGTTTGGCCAGCGATGAAGAGATGATTCCTTTTCCAAGCGATGAAGAAACACCACCGGTAACAAAAATGTATTTAACTTGTTTTTCCATTGGTTTTGGCGGGCTTGTTTTAAGAGTGCAAAGAAACTACAAAAAACAGCTTTCTAAAAGGAAATTTTGTAAAAATAATTAACAACTTAATTAAATTTTTTAAAAAAGAAAAAAGGATGTCAAACCGAACATCCTTTTTCCATGGTTATTTAAATATTGTAATTAGAAATAAGCCGGACGTAACACTCCCGAAACATATTTGGCAACCCTTATAACCTGCATGGCATAACCATACTCGTTATCGTACCAAACGTACATTACAATATTTTTTTTGTCGTATGATACTTTGGTGGCAAGGCTGTCGTAAATGGATGTTACCGGTTCGCCGATAAAATCGGACGAAACGGCATCGGCCGAAGTGGAATATTTGATTTGTTCAACCAGATTGCCTTCCAGTGATGCTTTGCGCATCAGGTTGTTAACATCCTCGATGGTGGCTTCTTTTTTTAACGACAGCGACATAATCACCAGCGAAACATCGGGAGTGGGTACCCGAATGGCGTTACCCGTAAGTTTTCCCTCCAGTGTGGGGATGGCTTTGGCAACGGCTTTGGCAGCGCCGGTTTCGGTAATTACCAGGTTTAATGGTGCCGAGCGGCCGCGTCGGGTTTTTTTGTGGAAGTTATCCAGCAGGTTTTGGTCGTTGGTATAGGAGTGAACGGTTTCGATATGTCCCTTTTCAATTCCGAAATTCTTCTCGATTACCGAAAGTACCGGAACCGATGCGTTGGTGGTACAGGATGCCGCCGAAAAGATTTTTTCGTTGACAATGTCGTATTCATCCTGGTTTACACCATATACAATGTTGGGAATATCGCCCTTTCCGGGTGCGGTAAGCAATACCTGATCAACACCTTTGGCTTTAAGGTGACGCGACAAACCTTCTCTGTCTCTGAAAATACCTGTGTTGTCAATTAAAATGGCATCGTTGATACCGTACTCGGTATAATCGATGTTTTCGGGTGAGTCGGCAGCCAGAAACAAAACCTTATGACCGTTGATGTACAAACTCTTGTCGTCAACATCTTCGATGGCAACACCTCTGAATTGTCCGTGAATTGAATCGTGACGGAAGAGTGAAGCTCGTTTGATGATTTGCTGGGCATCGTTACCTCGGGTTACAATGGCCCTTAAACGAAGTTGTTCTCCGTTGCTTTGGATAATAAGCTCTCTGGCAAGCAGGCGGCCTATACGTCCAAATCCGAAAAGGATTACATCTTTCGGTTTTTCATGTTTCTCCCCTTTGCCGTTGATGAATTTTTTAAGTTTATGTAAAATAAAATCATCTGCATCAAGATAATTTTTTCTTTCATTAACCCACTGATGATTTAATTTGCCAATGTCAATACGCGATGGTTTTACATTACAATGCAAAATCGCTTTGGCCAGTTTTAACGAATCTTTTACTTTGAGCTTTTGTCCGATGATGTTTTCAGCGTAGGAATGCTTGTAAAGAATAACGCTTGAACTACGGTCGATAAGCTGACTTCTGAAAAAAATCAGCTCAATGGACTTGTCGTAAAAAAGCTTGTAAATTACATTGATGAATTCGTTACTGAGTTGTTCCTGCAACACCCAGTCTTTAAGGAAACTTTCATAGTCTCCATTCATTTGTCCCTTTGTCATGTTTCATTTTTTTGGTTCATGATTTGTTGAGTAATAAGCTGTGCAACAAAGATAGAAAAGTTATTTTTAACAAAATAAATGGCTGGCTATTTAGAATATTATTAAAGAAGAGGCTTCGCCTTTGGCGGAGTGTTGCCGTAAACTTTTTGTTTTTTTAACGTCCATTCCAAAGCTTTTTTGTGTGTTGAAAAAATGGCGAGCCGGTATCGGTTATCGGGAAATATTCTTTTGATAATAAATGCAAAAGCGGT
The DNA here is from genome assembly GCA_964400655.1 of uncultured Lentimicrobiaceae bacterium. Taxonomy (GTDB): domain Bacteria; phylum Bacteroidota; class Bacteroidia; order Bacteroidales; family F082; genus B16-G9. The sequence goes on along the minus strand of CAYNVN010000171.1, from coordinate 10,802 downwards.
AATAATTTTCGAGTCGGTAATAAGAGCGTGAAAAACCAAAATCTTTTTCGGGAAGTTTTGCATGAAGTGGTTAACAAATCCGTATAACTTGTTCAGCGGGAAAGCAACAACGGCTTTGGTCGAGTCTTCGATTACATAAATGTTTTTACTAAGATCAAAAACGCCTTCCGGGATTAATGAATTGACAGCTTCATTATAAGTAACCTTTCCACTTACGGTTTTAAAATAGATGTTTTTTTGCGGGTCATACCTGAAAGATACTTCCATTACTGTTTGTTGTGATGAAACAATTGAATCATACATGCAAGGTAAAGATATATTATTTTTTTAATAACGGAAGATGCTGTTGTGTTGTTTAGCCTTTATTACGAGATTATAAAACCGGTAGTTGTTATAATAATAACAACGGTGTGTTATTGGAGATTGCTGCGTTACAGTCATATACAAACAAAAAAAAGACCGATACAATTAGTACCGGTCTTTTTTTTATTTCTGTGCCCAAGATAGGACTCGAACCTACACGGCCGTACGGCCACTACACCCTGAATGTAGCGCGTCTACCAATTTCGCCACTTGGGCAGGGCTAAAAGGCGGTTGCCTTTTTGTGCCCAGGACAAGAATCGAACTTGCACTCCCGTTACAGGAACATGGCCCTCAACCATGCGCGTCTACCAGTTCCGCCACCTGGGCATTTAAGCGGCTGCAAAATTAAAATTATTTCTTTAAACAATGCAAGAATTAAAAAAAATATTAACAAAGTTGTTTTGAAGTGGCGAATGCCCGATTTTTCATATATTTATTGCTCAAAATAAATACACATGATTATGTTTACAGACAGCGATTTAAAGCAAATTGAAAATAAAGGAATAACCATTGACGTTGTTAACAAACAGCTTGAAAACTTTAAAAAGGGATTTCCGTATATCAACCTTCATGCTCCGGCAACCGCCGGAAACGGTATTTTAACCTTCAGCGAAGAGGAGGCGGCAAAACGTGAATCGTTTTATAACGATAATTTTGGAGATTATCATGTTTTAAAGTTTGTACCGGCTTCGGGTGCCGCCAGCCGCATGTTTAAACACCTGCATGAGTTCAGGCAAAAATACAACGGCACTCCCGAAGATATTGCCGCCTACGAGGCCGATAAAAGCTTTAACTCGGTTTGGAACTTTTTTACCAACATTAAAAAATTTGCTTTTTACCAACAACTGAAATCGGTAATGGCAGCCGACGGGCTGGATATAGATGCGCTGATATCCAAAAAGGATTTTAATCCGGTTTTGGATTATTTTTTAACCGACAAGGGGCTTGGATACTCTTTGCTGCCCAAAGGATTGTTGCTGTTTCACAATTATGACGACGAACCGCGAATGGCGCTTGAAGAGCATCTGGTGGAAGCCGCCCGCTACGCTGCCAATGCCGACGGGGTGGCAACCGTTCATTTTACGGTTTCGCCCGAGCATCAAAAAAAGTTTGAAGAGGCCGTTAACAACCGTAAAGGAAAATATGAAAAGCGCTACAATGTTTCCATTGAAGTAAGTTACTCACAGCAAAAACCATCCACCGATACCATTGCCGTTGACATGAACAATGAGCCGTTCCGGAATGATGACGGTACGATTCTTTTCCGGCCGGGCGGACATGGCGCTCTTATCGAAAACCTCAACGACCTGAAAGGGGAAATCGTTTTTGTAAAAAACATTGATAACGTGGTTTCCGACAGGCTCAGGGAACCAACGGTACTCTATAAAAAAGTAATTGGCGGCGTTTTGCTTGATTTGCAGGACCGTACATTTGCATTCCTTGAGGCACTTGAAGAGGGAAATCTTACCGACGATGAGATTGAAGAGATTAAAACATTTGCAAATAGAAAATTGAACATTTTTATACCGGATGCTTACCATGGCTTCGATAAGATGGAGAAAATTGATTTTCTTTTCAATAAACTGAACCGGCCCGTAAGGGTGTGCGGGATGGTAAAAAACGAAGGAGAACCGGGAGGCGGGCCCTTTTGGGTAAAAGATGAAAATGATGAGCTTTCGCTGCAAATTGTGGAATCATCTCAAATTGATTTTTCAAAACCCGATCAAAAGGAGATTGTAAGCAATGCCACTCATTTTAATCCGGTTGACCTGGTTTGCGGAGTGCGCGATTATAAAGGCGATTTGTTCGACCTGCGGGAATATGTTGATCCTAAAACCGGGTTTATTTCGCAAAAATCAAAAGACGGCCGCGATTTAAAAGCACAGGAGCTGCCCGGATTGTGGAATGGTGCCATGGCCGACTGGATTACCGTTTTTGTGGAAACCCCGTTGATTACTTTTAATCCGGTTAAAACCATCAACGACCTGCTCAGGGAACAACATCAATAGTTACGGAGTATTAAAGTTGCTGTGAATATAGTTGCCGCTATTTAATCAGCGCATCGTATAAAATTTCCACGGGATGCAGTGCCGTACGCTGTGTTCCGTCTTTTATCTGATGACGGCATGAAGTGCCGGGTGCGGCAATAAGGGTTTCTTCCGGGGTGTTACGTACTGCCGGAAACAGTACCAGTTCCCCAACTTTCATGGAAAGTTCATAATGCTCTTTTTCGTATCCGAAAGCGCCGGCCATTCCGCAACATCCCGAAGGTATCTCCTCCACGCTGTAATTTTTTGGGAATCCCAGCACGGCAAGGGTGGGTTTGGTGGATGCCAGCGCCTTTTGATGACAATGGCCATGCAGTTTTATCTTTTTGGGAGCATCGGTAAACTGCTCCTGACGAATGTTTCCCTTTTTAATCTCCGCTTCCAGAAACTCATCAATCATAAACACATTGGAGGCTACTTTTTCGGCATCTTTTTGCAAGGCTTTTCCCACAAGTTCGATGTATTCGTCCCTGAAAGTGAGAATGGCCGACGGCTCAATACCCACCAGCGGCGTGTGGCTGCCGACCAGCTCTTTAAGCAACATGATATTTTTTACAGCGATTTGCCGCGCCTTTTTTACCAGCCCCTTTGAAAGATAAGTGCGGGCGCTTTCAAGATGTTTTGGTATAACCACTTGATATCCCAGTTTGGTAAGCAGCAAAATGGTTTTAATGCCCACATCGGTATCGTTAAAGCGGGTAAACTCATCGTTGAAAAGATAAACTTTACCGTTGTGAAATCCTTTGGCCGGTTCCGGCTTATTTTTGTTGTACCACCTGTCCAATGTTATTTTCGACAGCAAAGGAAAGCGTCGCTGCGGAGCAAAACCGAAAAACTTTGCCGACAAACCGGATAGAAATTCGTTTTGTTGAAAGAAATTGTAGAGTTGAGGCACATAACTTCCCAGCCTGTTCACCTTTGCAATGTTGGCAATAAGCCTCGACCGCAACGGAACCCCGTGTGCATCGTAATAATGTTGTAAAAATTCCGCCTTCATTTTGGCCACATCCACCCCCGACGGGCACTCCGATTTACAGGCTTTACACGACAAACACAAATCAAGAGTCTGGTAAACCTCCTTATGGTCAAACGGGTTTTTGGTGTCGGTTTTATTTAAAAATTCCCTGAGCAGGTTGGCACGCGCACGTGTTGAGTTTTTTTCATCGCGGGTGGCCATATAACTTGGGCACATGGTTCCGCCGATTACTTCGGTTTTACGGCACGATGCCGTTCCGTTGCATTTTTCGGCGGCTCTTACAATACCAAGGTCTTTAGTAAAATCGAAATAGGTTTTTATCAGGGGGGTGGGTTTGCCGGGTTTATACCTCAGCTGTTCGTTCATCTTTGGGGTGTCGGTTATTTTTCCCGGATTAAAAATACCTTCGGGGTCCCAGCAATGTTTTATATCCTTTAAAAGACGGTAGTTATGCGCTCCTATCATCAGGGGAATAAACTCTCCCCGAAGCCTGCCGTCGCCATGTTCGCCGCTAAGAGAGCCCCGGTGTTTTTTTACGATAAGGGCGGTGTCGTGTGCTATTTTATAAAACAGTTCTACATCATCAGGGTCTTTCAGGTTGAGTACCGGGCGCAAATGGAGTTCGCCCGTAGCAATGTGTGCGTAGTAAACACAACTTTTACCGTAACCGTCCAGCATTTTGTTTATGTCGGCAATGTATTCCGGAAGCCGTTCGGGATTAACGGCGGTATCTTCAATAACCGATACCGGTTTGGCATCGCCGGCCATATTGTTCAGGATACCCAGCCCCGCTTTACGCAAATCCCACACCTTTTTAATGTCGGTTCCGGTAACCAGCGGGAAATGATAACCGTACCCTTGCGCTTTCATGGCCGATTTTAACTGTTCCGCCTTTTGTTCAACCTTTTCGGGCGATTCTTCGGCAAACTCCACAATCAAAACGGCAGCAGGATTTCCTTTTATAAAAAAACGGTTTTTATTCTGCTCACGGTTTTCTTTGGTAAGTTCCAAAATGGTTTGATCCATCAACTCAACGGCCTGCGGCTTAAACTTTAAAGCGATAAGGTTGGCTTTAAGGGCTTTTTCTACCGTTTCCAGATGAACACAAACCAGCCCTTTGTGTTTGGGAGGCAACGGAACCAGGTTAAGAACCATTTCGGTAACAAATGCCAGTGTGCCTTCGGAGCCGGCAAGTAATTTACAGAAATTAAAGGGCTTATCTCCGGCAAACGGTTCGCTCTCCAATAGCAGGTCAATGGCATATCCCGTATTTCTTCTTTTTAATGCAGGATCGGGAAACTGACCGGTAATCTCTTTTTGATTGACAGGATCGGAAAGGATTTTGTTTATGTTTCTGTATATCTTTCCTTCCAGCGAGTCAAGTTTACATTTTTCGTTGAATTGTTGTTTGGTCAGTTCCCCAAACACAACCTCCGAACCGTCACTGAGCAGGGCTTTTACTTCCAATGTGTGGTCGCGTGTGCTGCCGTAAACCAGCGAGCGGGCACCGCAGGAGTTGTTTCCCAGCATACCACCTGTCATACAGCGGTTGGAGGTGGAGGTTTCGGGCCCGAAAAAAAGATTGTAAGGTTCAAGTATTTTATTGAGCTCGTCGAGTATCACCCCCGGCTGTACCCTCACCTTATGTCCTCTGGTATCAATCTCCAAAACCTTTCCCCAGTATTTTGAAACATCGGCAACAATACCGTTACCCACCACCTGGCCCGCCAGTGATGTGCCGGCAGTGCGCGGAATGATGCCGATGCGGTTTTCGCGGGCAAACCCGATGAGTGTTTTTAAATCGTTTGTTGATTTGGGAAAGGTAACGGCAGCAGGAACTTCGCGATAGGCCGAGGCATCGGTGGCATATATCAACCGAGTGGAATGGTCGAAAAGCACCTCCCCCTCAAAGTTTTGTTTTAATATTTCAAGTTTGCTTTTGTCCAAAACGATGTTTCTGCCGTAATAATCCGTGCAATGTAAAAATGCAAAGATACTATTTTGATTGGGTGCCCCTGACCTTGCCGTCAATTTAACGGCCGGTTTTAACTTTTGAGGGTTATTCCTTATTGTTCCGCTTTTTCTTTTCAGAATCGTTACCTTTGCACACTTAATATTTTGCAATGTATTTTATCCATCCTGAAATATTGTGGGGACTTTTTGCGGTTTTAATTCCGCTAATCATTCATCTGTTTAATTTCAGGCGGTACCGGAAGCTGCCCTTTAGCAATATTGAGTTTCTGAAAAATATTACCCGGCAAACCCGTAAACAAAACAAGCTGAAACACCTTATTGTTTTGTTGTTGAGGATGGGGGCTGTAAGCCTGATTGTTATTGCTTTTGCGTCGCCCCGTTTTGGGAAGAAAAGCAATACCGTAGAGGCGAAAGTGAAAAGCATTTACATCGATAACTCTTTTAGTATGATGGCGGAGGGCGAAAACGGGATGCTGTTTGAAAATGCCCGCCAGATGGCTGCCGACCTGATTAATAATTCGGAAAGAGACGTGCGATACCTGATTCAAACCAACGACTATTATTCGGGTAAATTATTGTTGAACCGCGACGAAGCACTAAAGGAGACCGATCGTTTAAAGGTGTCGTCAGCTACCCGGATGCTTTCGTCGGTGGCACAACGCCAAAGGAAAATGTTGAATAAAACATCGGTTTACGAATCTTTTTGGTTTTCCGATTTTCAACAATACAGTTCCGATGTTAATAAGTTTGAAAAAGACACCCTGAACAGTTATTACTTTTTCCCGTTGTCGCAGGTTCGGAAAAAGAACATTTATATCGACTCATGTTATTTTACGAAGCCATTGATATTGCCCGGCAAACAGGCCGTATTAAAAGTAATACTGGCGAATGCGTCGGATGTTGCCTACGAAAAAGTTCCGCTCACACTTTTTGTAAATGATAAAAAACGTGCGGTTGCCGGTGTTGACATGCCAGCAAAAAAGAGGGTGGAAGTTAGCTTGTCGTTTACCACCGATAAAGGCGGCTGGCAATCGGGTAAACTTGCTATTGAAGATTATCCCGTAACCTTTGATGATGAGCTGTATTTCGCTTTTAACGTGAACAGCCGCATAAAGGTGCTTGATGTTTACGATACATCGCCCGATAAATACATTAAAACGTTTTATCAAACCGACAGTCTGTTTGCATTTAACGAGGTGCCCTGTCTCAAACTTGATGTGTCTGCCTTTTCGGGTTACGAATTGATAATTTTGGATGCGTTGTCCGAAATAACCAGCGGACTGTCGGCTGCACTGCTTAACTTTGTAAACAGCGGTGGTAACCTGTTGTATGTTCCCCGCGCAGGTGCAGAACCTCAATCGGTAAACGGTTTGCTAAACCGGTTAAAGGCCGGAAATTTTTTAAAAGCCGATACATCCGTAACGCGGGTAAAGGGAATAAAAACAGATGACAAGCTCTTTAAAACCGGAATATTAAAAGTTCCCGAAAACGCCTTGTTGCCGGTGGTCAGATACCATTTTCCGTTAAAATATTCCGTTACATCAGGTGTAGAAGCACTGCTTACCTTATTAAACGGTGACGATTTGTTGGTGCGAAAAAAATCGGGCAACGGCAATATTTATCTGTTAACCGCACCGCTGGATAAATCAAGCACCGATTTTGCCCTGAACCCTCTGTTTGTTCCGGTAATGTACGGCGTTGCCATAACCACCGGAAAAACAGATAACCTTTTTTATTTTATGGGCGAAAACGAAAAGATTGTGATGCCGGTTTCATCGTTTAAAAAGGACGACAATCCTCTGGTATTGAAGCTTAAAAACAGCGACTATCGTTTTATTCCGGGGCAGCAGCGTAAAGGAAACACGGTTGAGATATTTCCTTACGACGGAATAAAAAAGGCAGGTATATATGAGGCCGTGCAATACGATTCAACATGGTTTTTAACCGCTTTTAATTACAACCGGTACGAATCGGAGATGAGTTTTTATTCAACCTCCGGTCTCGACAGTTTGTTAAAAAGCAGTGCGGTACAAAATTTTGCGGTTTTAGACGGAAAAATTAACAATGTACATGAAGTTATCAACCAACAGCAAAAAGGGGCGCAAATTTGGAAGCTATTTATTATCTTCGCACTCTTAATGCTGCTGACAGAGGTGATGATACTGCGTTGGTGGAAATAGGGTTTTAAAAAAATCAGCCATTTTGTATGAGTGAAAAGGATGAGTTAGACGGACTGGAAGAACAGAATCAGGAATCGTTTCAGGAAGAAGGACACCGTACCCTGCATTTAAGCGGGATGTATAAGAACTGGTTTCTTGATTACGCATCGTATGTTATTTTGGAACGTGCCGTTCCGGATATAAACGACGGGTTAAAACCGGTACAACGCCGTATTCTTCATGCCATGTACCGTCTTGATGACGGCCGTTTTAATAAAGTTGCCAACATCATCGGACACACCATGCAGTTCCACCCTCACGGGGATGCTTCCATCGGCGATGCCCTTGTTCAGCTGGGACAAAAAGACCTGCTTATCGATATGCAGGGTAACTGGGGAAATATCCTTACCGGCGACAGCGCCGCTGCACCACGATACATTGAGGCACGCCTTTCAAAATTTGCCAAAGAGGTGGTTTTTAATCCGAAAACCACACAATGGAAACTTTCGTACGACGGCCGGAATAAGGAACCCGTTGCTTTACCTGTAAAGTTTCCGCTATTGTTGGCCCAGGGGGTTGAGGGAATTGCCGTGGGATTGGCTTCCAAAATCCTTCCTCACAATTTTAACGAGTTGCTGGATGCTTCCATTCGTCATTTGCAGGGAAAAGATTTTGAACTGCTTCCCGATTTTCTGACCGGAGGTATGGCCGATTTTTCAAAGTATAACGAAGGGCTGAGAGGCGGGAAGATAAGGCTGCGCGCCCGCATCAGGCAGGAAAATAAAAAAACACTGGTCATTACCGAAATCCCTTTTACTACCAACACAAGTTCGCTTATCGACTCCATTGTGGCGGCCAATGACAAGGGAAAAATAAAGATTAAAAAGATAGATGATAACACCGCCGAAAATGTGGAGATCGTTATTCATCTTGCCAGCAATGTGTCGCCCGACCAAACCATTGATGCACTGTATGCCTTTACCAACTGCGAAGTATCCATATCGCCCAACGCCTGTGTTATTGCCGATGACAAACCGCAGTTTATTTCGGTAAAAGAGATTCTTAAATACAATACCGAACATACGGTTTCGCTGCTTAAACTCGAGCTGGAGATAAGAATGCAGGAGCTGCTCGACCAGTGGCACAACTATTCGCTGGAAAAAATATTTATCGAAAACCGCATCTATCTGAAAATTGAAAAATGCGAAACATGGGATTGCGTAATCACCACCATCGACAAAGGGCTTAATCCGTTTAAAAAACTTTTAAAACGCGAGGTTACCCACGACGATCTGGTAAGGCTGACCGAAATTAAGATCAAGCGGATTTCGAAATACAACGCATTTAAAGCCGAAGAACAGATTAAAGCCATTGAGGCGGAAATGGAAGAGGTGCAAAATCATCTGGACCATTTGATTGATTATGCCATCAACTATTTTAAACAGATTAAAAAGAAATACGGAAAGGGCCGTGAACGTAGAACCGAGATAAGGAGTTTTGATACCATTAATGCCAATATGGTGGCGGTTGCAAATCAAAAGCTGTATGTTAACCGTGCGGACGGATTTGTTGGAACTTCGCTTAAAAAGGATGAGTTTGTAACCGAGTGTTCCGATATCGACGACATCATTGTTTTTCGCGAAAACGGAACTTTTATGGTTGTAAAAGTGGCACCCAAAGTGTTTGTTGGCGAGGGTATTATTCATGTTGGTGTTTTTAAGAAAAACGACGAGCGCACCATTTACAACATGATTTACCGCGACGGAAAACGGGGGAATTATTTTGTTAAAAGGTTTGCTGTTAAAGGAATTACCCGTGAGCGCGAATACGATCTTACCCAGGGTACCGACGGTTCAAAGGTGGTTTATTTTACCGCCAACCCCAACGGCGAAGCCGAAATTGTAAAAATAAACCTGCGTCCGAGGCCCAAGCTTAAAAAACTTCATTTCGATTTCGATTTCAGCGGTTTGGCCATTAAAGGCAGATCGTCGAGAGGAAATATATTAAGCAAGAACCCCGTAAAAAATATTATCAAACGCGAGGAGGGTGTTTCTACCCTTGCCGCACGCGATATCTGGTACGACGATACCGTAAGACGGCTTAATACCGGCGAACGGGGCACTTACCTGGGAGCCTTTCAGGGAGACGACCGGATATTGACAATTTTGTCAACCGGTGAGTTTAAACTGACGGGGTACGACTTACAAACCCATTTTGACGATGATATGGTGCATATTGAAAAATTTGATGCCCGTAAAATTGTCACGGTGGTCTATCTCGACGGTGAGCAAAAACGATATTACCTTAAACGCTTTCAAATTGCCGAAGATACGGTTCTTAATCGCAAGTATCTTTTTATTCCCGAAAGCAAAGGCTCAAAAATGATACTGTTTACGCTTGATTATCTGCCGCGAATTGAGATGGAGCTCGTTAAAAAAGACGGTAACGAAATTGAAATTGTTCTTGCTGCTGATTTTATTGCGGTAAAAGGTTACAAAGCAAAAGGAAAACGTTTGAGCAGTAAGGATATTAAAAAGGTAAAGCTGATAGAGCCGTTACCCTACGAACTGCCCGAAGAAGAAAAGGAAGCGAAAACCACTGAAGAGGAATTGTTGCCGGATGAACCTGCAACGGCTGAAGCGGATAACACCACGGAAAAGGAGGAGCCTGTTATTCCTCTGTTCGACGAAATTCCACCTGTGGAAGAAGGGCAAAAACCCGTTAAAAAACCTTCCAAAAAACCTGAAAAGAAAAACCCCGGTACCCCGCCCGACGAGATACAACAGATGGAGATTGATTTTGACTGAGTTTCCCGGAAATTAAAATGTAGAAGTTTGGAGTGACTAAAGTTTGGAGTGCCTAAAGTGCGCTAGAGTTTGGAGTGCCTAAAGTTTAGCGTTTAGCGTTTGGCGTTCAGCGTTCAGCGTTTCGGGTTTAGCGTTCAGACGGGCTTCGGTCGTGCCTACTTTTCTTTTTTCTTTCTCCGTCATTCCGACGACCGTAGGAAGGAGGCCTGCCCTGCCGGCAGGCGGGAATCCCCTGCTATTGACAGCCTGATTACCTTTTTATTGTAGAGGCAGGATGATACTCAGGAGATCCCTCAGTCGTGCCTCCTTCGGGATGACACTGGGACTTGCGGGAGTGGCAGGCCCGCCTGCCGGACGGGCAGGCAAATCAAAAATCATAAATTAAAAATTTGCAATCATAAATCGGAAGTGCCTAAAGTTTAGCGTTTGGCGTTTGGCGTTCAGCGTTCAGCGTTTCGGGTTTAGCGTTCAGACG
>CAYNVN010000170.1:0-6050 GCA_964400655.1 uncultured Lentimicrobiaceae bacterium | reverse complement strand
GGTGATAAATGAACGACGAAATCTTAACTTTAGGCACTTTAGGCACTCCAAACTTTAGGCACTCCAAGTACTCTGATTTTTGATTGCAAATTTTTGATTTATGATTTATGATTTACCTGCCCGTCCGGCAGACGGGCCTGCCACTCCCGCAAGCCCCACCGTCATCCCATAGGAGGCACGACCAAAGCCCTCCGAAACGCTAAACCCTAAACGCTGAACGCTCAACTCCAGGTACTCCAAACTTTAGGCACTCCAAACTTCAAGTACTTTAGGCACTTTAAAAACACGCCGTCACACGGTTTTTGTTAAACGGTGACGGCGTGTTAAAAAAAGATACTGCTAAACCCCAAAGGCATCCAGTTCTTTAAGGCTTTTTTTGATCTCCTCTTCCGAAACGCTGTAGTCGTGAAGATTACCGGCAAAATATTGGTCGTACGAGGCCATATCCACCAAACCGTGTCCCGACAGGTTAAACAAAATGGTTTTTTCAACCCCTTCCTCTTTGGCACGTTGCGCTTCTTTAAATACCTGTGCAATGGCATGGGTTGATTCGGGAGCGGGGATAATGCCTTCGGCCCGTGCAAATTTAACACCGGCATCGAAACACTCCAGCTGATGTACCGCTGTTGCTTCAATCAGCTTGTCTTTTAACAGCTGGCTTACAATGGCTCCGGCACCATGATACCGTAAGCCGCCTGCGTGAATTTTGGGAGGCATAAAATTATGGCCCAGCGTGTACATGGGAATCAAAGGGGTCATCCCAACCGAATCGCCGAAATCGTATCTGAACTCCCCGCGGGTAAGTTTCGGACATGAAAAAGGCTCCACGGCAACCATTCTGGTTTTTTTACCCTCTGTAAAGTTCTTGCGTAAAAACGGGAAAGTTATTCCGGCAAAGTTGGAACCTCCCCCAAAGCAACCTACAATAACATCGGGATAGTCCTGTGCCATTTCAAACTGTTTTACGGCTTCCTGTCCGATAATTGTTTGGTGCATCAGCACATGGTTGAGCACGCTGCCAAGCGAATATTTTGTTTCGGGGTCTTTAACCGCCATTTCAACGGCTTCGGAAATGGCAATACCGAGGCTTCCCGGATTATCGGGGTCTTTTTCAAGAATGGCACGTCCTGCTTCGGTTAGGTTACTTGGCGAGGGCACAACATTGGCCCCCCATGTATTGATCATCGATTTACGGTAAGGCTTTTGATTGTAGCTCACTTTTACCATAAACACCTGCAAATCGATATCAAAGAATTGTGTTGCAAAACTCAGGGCGCTTCCCCACTGACCGGCTCCCGTTTCGGTGGTTATCTTTTTTACACCCTCTTTATAATTGTAGTAAGCCTGCGGCACCGCCGTATTGGGTTTATGTGAGCCGGCAGGACTTACCCCTTCGTTTTTATAATAGATTTTCACCGGAGCATCCAATAATTTTTCGAGTCCGTAGGCCCTGATCAGGGGCGACGGCCTCCAAATCTTGTAGATTTCGAGCACCTCCTCCGGAATATCGATGTATCGTTCGGTTGACACCTCCTGTTTTATCAGCTCCATAGGGAACAGCGGAGCCAAATCATCGGGGCCCAGCGGTTGTTTGGTTCCGGGATGCAACGAAGGTTGCGGTTTGTTGGGCATGTCGGCCTGAATGTTATACCATTGTGTAGGCATTTCCGATTCGGGTAAAAAAAACTTTCTGATCTTTTTCATAACTAAATGTTTTAAGTGATTATTAATGTTGTTGTTTTTTCGGGCACAAAAAAAAGGCGTGTCGTAACCGACACGCCTTAATAATTCAATATTATTTTAATTCATAGCAAAACGGGTTACGACACGAGGTATTCGTAACGCCACCACCAAATATTTGCTATGTTAAATGTGCTTCTCATTTCAGGGGTCAAATGTATAAAGTTTTTTTAATTATCAAACCTTTGTTGAATGATTTTCTTACAAACCGGCTATCGGACAACAATACAGTGTTTGATAACGACATAAATATCAATGCTTAACAGGATATTAACGTCAGGTACTATTCTCGGAATATTTTATTTACCGGTTAATCACCTGCGGATTGTGGTTAAAATACCGGACGGCCTTTTAATATCTCCGCATCGTGAATGGATCTTATCTGACCATCCATGGTAATACGATTACCGTTGCTAAAGGTGATATTCACTGTTGCGTTTAACCCGAAGAAAGTCATTGTAATATAGGGTAACCCGCCAACTCCTTTCGGTTGCATCATCATAACCAGCTTTGAACCTTTTTGAATGTTTTCCGACGGGTTAAATTCATATTTTGAAACCGTACCTTCAAAGGTTGCCCCTCCAAGTCCGTTCCAGCCGGTGATGCCTCTAAAAGAAAACTGATAAACCGCATCTTCCTTATTGACACCTAAAAAATTCAACGTGGGATCGATGGTAAAGGTACCGCCCCGTTCGCCATACAATGTGTTGGCAACAAAAACGAATGTGGAATCCTTTACCAGTGCATTGGCCAGTTCATGAGCCTTTTTTTCGAGGGCAAGTTTTGCCTCTTTTTCTTTTTGTTTTTCAAGTTTTCTTTGTTCTCTTTTCGACAACTTGTTATCCTGCTGTGCCATGGCACCCGATACCAATACCAAAAGAGACAATACCATCACTATCTTTTTCATAACTAATATTATTTGTTTATACTTTTCCGGTTTTTTGTGAACAATTCGTTAACTGTTATCTTTTAAAATTGCCGCCATTTTCCGAACCGAATTTTCATCAACCCCAATTATTTTATATTCATCCATGTTTTGATTACCGCCCATACTGAGTGCAGCGTTGAAATATTTCATCTTGCTGGCGGTAAACTTTTTCGCCGAGCTGTGAAATTCGACGGCACCGGTCTTTTTCATTATCGCGGATAAATTATTTTCGTTTATTCCGCTTCCCGGCATGATTATAATATTTCCTGCCTTTTTTACAAGGTCTGCAATTAAACCGGTACCTTCAAATGCTTTGTTTTTAGCGCCCGAAGTTAAAATACGTTTTATCCCTGTATTTTTCAGTTGTTCAAGTGCTTTGAACGGATTGCGGCACATATCAAAGGCTCTGTGAAAGGTTACTTCCATGTTTCCCGCCAGTTTCGTAATTTCGGTTGTTCTTTCCATATCGATTTCTCCGCCGGGTTTTAAAAAACCGATTACAATCCCGTTGGCTCCCAGCTCTTTAATTTTTAGTACCTCGTTTTTAACGATTTCGTATTCAGCTTTTGAATATAGAAAATCGCCACCCCTCGGGCGAACAATAACATTTACGGGAATGGTAAGGTTTTGCACCACGTATTGAATGGCTGCCCACGATGGTGTTGTTCCCCCTTCGGAATAATTATCACAAAATTCTATTCTGTCGGCACCGGCTTTTTCAGCAGTAACAGCCGACTCAACCGTATAACAGCATATTTCCAGTTTCCGGGTGATTAACATAAAAACACTTATTGAAACAACGTTATCAATACTCTGAACCGGAGCCCATCAGGTTTACTTTTTCCAGCGGGAACAGAGCTCCCTGCAAACTGATGCGCCTGCCATTGGCTCCCGTAACATCCACGGTGGCACTTTCGCCGAAAAAGGTCATCACAAAGGTCATGGTTCCCTGTAAATATCTCGATTTAACCGTCATAATGAGCTGTGAGGACTTTTTACTGTTTTTGCCTTTGTGGTAACGATAACTTACCACGCGGCTGTCGATGCTTGCACCGCCAAGCCCGTTAAAACCGGGGCCCATATTATCCAGCCCGAACTGAAAGAATGACTTTTCCTTTTTTACCACCAAAAAATTAATGGTAGGATCGATGCTGACGGAGGTATTTCGTTCATCCGTCCAGTTGTCGGCCATAAAAACAAAAGTTGAATCTTTAACCAGTTTATTGTAAAGCTCATATTTTTTGAGTGCCTTCTCGTTTTTTAATGCTTTATCTTTTCGTTTATCTAACTTTTTTTGCTCTTTTACCGACACCTCATTTTGTTGCTGACCGAAACCGGTTGTTGCTCCCACAGCCAGCAACAGCATTACAATAAAAAATAACCTTTTCATTTTACAAACCTGTTTTTACAATAAGAAACTTAAATCCGAATCAGGTTTATATTCTACAGGTTCCGTGCCAAACTCAAAAAGTCGCAAATTGCGTTTGCCCATTAGTTTCATGGTGTTGCCTTCAACGTACAACAAACTTGCTTCGCGAAGTCCCAAAACTTTCATATCACGATTGATGGCAAGGAACTCCTCGATGCGCTGCTGACGGGTTTCACCACCGTGACCTTCGGGATTGGCATCGAGGTAATGCGGATTAATCTGAAACGGAACCAGGTTAAGCGTATTAAAACTTTGCGGCTCGATAATAGGCATATCGTTGGTGGTTTTTAATGTGGGGCAAGCCACATTGGAACCGGCACTCCATCCCATATACGGTGTCCCCGATTCGGCTTTCGCCCTGATGGCCTCCATTATACCCGTTTCGTGCATTTTTGCCACAAGATGGAAAGTGTTGCCGCCGCCAACGGCAATGGCTTCGGCATTATTAACCATTTCTACCGGATTATCGGTTTGATGCACCGATTCAATTTCGATACCGAATCCGGCAAAAACCGTTGCCACCTTCCGTGTATAAATATCGTATGAAGCATCAAGACTTTCAAGCGAAAGATTCACCCCCGCATAGGGTACAAATGTTACCTTTTTTACCTTGTTGGTTTGTAAAAATCCGGCAATATAATTTTGGGGCCATCCGAGATATTCCTCCCCCGCCATGGTTGAATTACTGATAAGCAATAATTTTTTCATCTGTTTATTTTTAATGGTTATGATTTGGTACTCAAAGATAGAACATTTATTGAACGGAAAGGTGGTAAGCATCAATAAGCGGCCTGAGCCATTTGTCGTTTGCATCAACGATTTCATCAAATTTTCCGACGGAAAGTTGTGTTGCCAGTTTGGTGCCTGTTTTAATTTGCAGTTCTCTTATTTCACGTTTCGGGATATCCGAATTTCGCAGCAGCAACAAATACCGGTAAGCCGCTAAACCGTTATCGTGTTCCAGAAAAAATTCAACCAGCATTTTTACATTTTCGCCATTATGCTGACTTTTAACCACACTGTACAATCCCGGTTCGCCGATGCCCCACTCCGACAAATGATGTTGGTGGTAAAACAACTCCAAAGCGGCCAGCTCTTTCCATACCGAAGCATATCCGTATGCATAGAGTCTGTCTCTTACCCGTGCATATTTTCCGCTGTAATAAACCGCCTCTCCATACCTGCTTTTAAGCTTAAAGTACAATGAGGTGTCAAGAGGACAGTTTTTGTTTGCCTTTACAACGGCATCGGCATTTTTCATGGCAACAGCAGCTTCCTGCCACTTTCCGGTGCCGATACGGTTTTGAACCACCTGTAAATAGTTTGACAAAGCGTAACCGGCATCCACACATTTACGGTTGGAAAGTTTTTGTTTCAGCTCATTTGTTTTAATCTTTATCTGCGGGTTGTTTTTCAAATGATAGAAAGCCACATCGTTTAAAATCTCATCATAAAGTAAGTTAGCCTCTTTTGTTTTGTTGGCCCACACTTTCAGCTCCGCCTGTTCAATTTTATCCAGCAAAACGGGCAGTGCGTTTTGGTTGACAAGGTCATCCAGCCGGTCGATATGATAACTCAAAAAATCTTCCTGTAACCCCAATGCGATGCTGTAGTTTTCCATTGCTTCCGCATTTTTACCGTTATCCGACAATATCTCTCCCCGCTGGATAAATTCAAGAATCAATCCGTAGGCTGATTTTTCAATACGGTTTTCCAACAGGGTGTCGCCGGTAAGATAGCGGGCGTTCATCTTTTTAAAATCTTTAAGCGCTTCAATCCTTTTGTATGCTTCATCAATGTAACCGTTGGTAAGCGCCGTTTGAACCCGTGTAATATATTGATCGTAGAGACCCGTATAAGCTTTGGTGTTGAGGGCCGTCAGCTCCGGCTCCTTTCCGTCGTAAACAAAAACACTTTTAAAGCGAAACAGCAAATCCAGCGTGGTTTGATAAT
>CAYNVN010000169.1:0-25955 GCA_964400655.1 uncultured Lentimicrobiaceae bacterium | reverse complement strand
GGAACCGAGAAACAGATAGCCCATACCCATTCTCAAATCGAATTTCCGGTCATTTAAACTTTGTCCCTGCTGGGCAAAAACATTTAATGTTGTTAATATCATTAACAAGGTAAATAATCTTTTCATAACTTTAATATTTAGTCAATTAAGTAATTGTAAATAAGGTTTTAAAATAAAATCTTCAAATTGAAAACACAGTTTTCGATAAAAACAAATGTACTAAACAAAAAAGATAAATATAACTTTCTGATACTTTGTTATTAAATTTATAACCATTTAAAACATGACGGAAAAATAATGAAATAACGTACCGAAATAGTTCCGCTGTATTATTATTACTTTTGCACTAACGATAAAAACCAGGTGCAATGCGATTTTACCGGTTTATAAAATTATTATTGCTGTTTTCGATGGTGGTTAATGTTGTTGTGGCCGATAACATCAGCGACAGCTTAAAAACATTAATTGGCAATACAAACGACAAAAAAGTATTACTGGACTCATATCTTGCTTTAGGAAACATTTACATCCGGAAAGATGATTTTCCGGAAGCAATGGATTATTACAACCGGGCCATTGATATTGCCGAACAACTGAATGATTCCGCAAAACTTCCAAGGCTATACAACAACCTCGGAATTCTTAACCTCTACCTCAACAACAACAAAAAGGCGCTGGCCCTTTATTCAAAGGCATTACAGCTGTTTAAAAACATCAATGATTCGGTAAATGTTGCCGGAACCATCACCAATATGGGATCGGTTTACATTAATCTCGGAGATTATAAAACGGCAGAAAAATACTATATGCAGGGATATGCCCTTTTTAAAGCCATGAACCTGCCGGAAGGTGAAGCTCACGCGCTTTTAAAAATCGGAATACTGAAATTGAAACGTAATAATTACGATTCGGCCCTTGTTCATTTGAACGAAAGCATTGAAAACATTAAAAAAGCAGGAACATCATATTCGGGCGATAAATCTGTTTTTCTTGCAGAAGCCCTGATATACAAAGGAATTGCCCTGATAAAACTATCGGACTACAAAAATGCCATCCGGTTTTTGAACCGGGGAATGCAAATTGCAGAAGAGAAACAGGATTGGGGATTGATGTCGAAGGCATCACAATATATCAGTGAATATTACAGGCATATACAGGACTACAAAAAGGCACTGGAATATTTTACCGTTTTTAAACAGGCATCCGATAGCATTAACAATCACGAAAACATTAAAAAAATTGCACGGCTTGAGGCGCGCATGCACTATAAAGACCGGCTTCATAAAAAATCACTGGAAAACAGGGAGCTGTTAGAAAAACAAGAACGAAACCGCCTTTGGTTCTATCTTTTCGCTTCCATACTGGTTTCGGGGCTGGCGGTATTGTTTTTACTCTTCCTCCTCGAAAAAAATAAAAAGAAAAAGGCGGAACTCGCAAAGCTCAATCTGGAACAAAAACTGGAACACACCAATAAAGAGCTAACCACTCATGTGATGTATCAGTTACGCACCAACGAATTTATTTTAAGTATTTCCGAAAAACTGAAGCAGGCAAAAATCGATGCAAAAACCGAAAACAAACAGCGCATCGGAGAGCTGATTGCCGAACTGGAACGCAATTCAAACCTCTTTTCGTGGGAGGAGTTTGAAATAAGATTCCAACAGGTTTATACAAGTTTTTACAAAAATCTTTACGACAGGTTTCCAAACCTTACCCGTAACGAAATACGGCTTTGTGCTTTTGCCAAACTGAACATGACCACCAAAGAAATTGCTGCCATCACTTTTCAGTCCATAAACAGCATCACGGTAGCCCGTTACCGCCTTCGAAAAAAACTGGGATTACAACCCGACGAAAGCCTGCATTCGTTTTTTGCCGATATGTAAACCGGTGGTTTTTATCTTTTTCCTTCTTCTTGGTTTTTTATTTAACATATACATCTTTAATGTGTTACACCGTTTTGTATAACTAATGTAAGCCGGTGGTATATTTAATGTAATTCACAATTAAACCTTCGTATTTACAAATGACTCTTTCTTTGCCGTATGATTTTAAAACGATTTAACGGACACAAACAGCATGGCAAACGATAAAAGCAATCTGCCGGAAGAAGACAACGGCTATTCAAAAAAGCTCGATCTAATCATCGAGCGAAATAAAAACAAAGCAAGTGCATTGCAAAAAATTATCGGAGCCATCGATAAGGAGAAAAACAAGAATAAATCTTCTCAAAAATAAACACAAAAATATAAGCAGATGATTAAGGACATTTTAAAAATTTCGATAACCGTTTTACTATCCGTATTACTTTCAACACCTATGTTTTCTCAATCGTGGGAAACCATCTCGTCACCTACTTCATATTTATTAACGGATGTTCATTTTGGCGGTAACCAAAGCGAAACCGGCTTTATTGTTGGTGAAAGTTCAACCTATAACGGTACCGGAGTTATTTTAAAAACCACCGATGAAGGTGCAACGTGGACCGATATAACCGTTGGAACCATTCCCGGACTTGAAGCCTGCTGGTTTACTTCGCAGGATACGGGATATATTGGCGGATGGCAAAACTATTTTGCCAAAACTACCAATGCGGGAGCTTCCTGGACTCCCATTGTCATCGACCCTAACATTTGGTATATTAAAGATATTGAATTTTGGGATGCAAACAACGGTGTGGTAGCCACCGCCGACGGCGACATATTTTATACTTCAAATGCAGGGGCCACATGGACCAAAGCCACGGGACTATCGCAAAGCACCCATGATGTATGCTACGGTTCGGCTACAACCCTGTATGTTGTAGGTAACGATGAGAAAATTTCAAAATCAACCGACGGGGGGCATACCTGGAGTAATATCTACACGGGTATTTTTCAAATGTCCTTTATGGGTGTCGATTTTTCTACGGCCGACTACGGCGTTGTTGGTGGTGAAGACGGAAAAAAGATGGTTACACAGGATGGAGGACAAACATGGACAACCAACTATACAGGCGGAAACAATGTAAACACGGCTTATGTATTTGAAGAAGACAGCATTTATACCACCGGCTCACCAGCCCTGATCTATATCAGCCACGACGACGGTAACAACTGGCAATTAGACTATAGCGACCCGCCCGGAGCACATAAAAAAATTAAATTTACTTACGGAGGTAACGGTTTTGTTGTGGGAGGTAGCGGAACAATCCTGCGTAAAATGGCATCTTTGTCCGTTGCCTTTAGTGCCGATACCGACTCCGTTTGTGCAACCAACAGCGTAAACTTTACCGACGAATCAACAGGAAACCCCACATCATGGTTATGGACTTTTGATGGAGGAACTCCCGCCACCTCAACGGAACAAAACCCTGTTGTTTTTTACAACACTCCCGGCGTTTATGATGTAACGCTTACCATTTCGGACGGCGACACTTCGTTAACGCTGCTTAAACCCGATATGATTACCGTTATCGATGAACCGGCACAACCCGATACGCCCGAAGGAGATCAAAATGTGTGTTCCGGTTATAGTGCCGATTATACCACCCACTCCGTTGCTTATGCCGACTCCTATACCTGGGAAGTATTGCCGGCCGATGCAGGAACCATCGATGGCGACGACACAACTGCCACCTTTATTGCTTCGGATACATGGACCGGTGATTATACCATAAAAGTAAAAGCCGCCAATATGTGCAGCGAAAGCAACTGGTCCGATGAATTAAACTGTACCCTGAATCCAAATCCCGGAGAATTTACCATTTCTGACGGAGGAAGCTATTGCCAGGGTGGTAACGGTATTGAAATTACTCTCGATGGCTCGGAAACCGGTATTAAGTATGTTCTTTATCTGGACAATTTAATGGTTGGAGACAGTGTGGCCGGAACAGGAAATCCCATTAGTTTTGGTTATTATACCGATGCCGGTACCTATACATCACAGGGATTCGGTACCTACTGCTCTTCTGATATGTCGGGAGAAGCCGTTATTACCATCGACTCGCCGCCGGCCGCTACCGAAATTCCGCAGGGTGCCGATACCATTTGCGGCGAAACCTCTTCGGATTATACAATTGCTCAGGCCCAAAGAGCAACCTCCTATTTATGGACAATATCGCCGGCAGATGCCGGAACCATTACCGGAAATGATACCGTTGGAACGGTAACATGGACAACCGGATTTACGGGAAGTGCCTACATTGCAGCTTACGGTCAAAATAGCTGCGGAACAGGTACTACCCAGGATTCGTTACTTGTTTCCGTTTTAAACAGTCCCACACCTGTTATTAACGGCGACAATTTGGTGTGTCATCTTGACGAAGGTACCTACACCGTTGAATACAACGAAAACAGCTCCTACCAATGGACTATTACCGGCAGCGGTGAAATTACTTCGGGACAGGGCACAAACGAAATTACCGTTTTTTGGACCGCCCCACAGGGAGCGACAACCTATGTGGATGTTACCGAAACCGTAAACAACAACTGTAGCGGATCGGCTGAAACCTTTACCGTAACCATCGACCAGTGTACCGCCGTCGGGGAAACAACAGAAGCAAATATTTTGGTTTATCCCAATCCGGTTAACGATGTTTTATCGGTTTCGCTCACCGGATTAAACAGCGCATCGGTAAACATGAAACTTGTTAACCTGCAGGGACAAATTGTTTATCAGGAAAACAAAAAAGTTGATAACGGTTCTTTAATAACCAAAATTAAGGTTAACAATCTGCCGCCAACGGTTTATTATCTGTTGATTGAAGCCGGCAACATGAACACAATCAGCAATAAAGTGGTTGTAATAAAATAAAACACTTTGATAAAGAAAATAATGTGAAGGCCTTTTAATAGTTGTTGGGTTAATAAAAAGGAGAGGTTATCTTATCCTTCACACTTAAGCCGTTCAGAAATTGAACGGCTTATTTTTTTTATACCCGGTAACCGAAAATTACTTATGCACATTTTTGATGAACTCTTCCACCTCGGGAACGCCTCCCTGATAAACAAGATAACCGTTATAAGGTTCGCGTAAGGTAATCTCGTCGTTTACCGGAGTAAGCATCATCTCTTTTACTTTTTCGGGATCGTCGGTTTGACCCAGTATCCACGAAAGTTTAACCCAGGCTACTTCGGGCAGCATATTTCCGGCGGGGATAATTCCTTTGGCCATCATATCGCGGCCCGTATCGTACACAAACATCTGAACGTAACCCCAAATGGTTTGCAGTGTCATAAACATGTGTACCCCTTTAGCATGCGCGCGTTCGATGGCAGGGTAAAGCTCTTTGTTAACGTGCCCCAGTCCCGTTCCTACAAAAATAATCCCCTTATAACCGGCATCCACCATGGCATCCAGCACATCGGGCTTCATACCCGGAGAATAATAGAGCATGGTAACCTCGTCACTGAAATAGGGAAGGATTTTTACCTCTTTATCGTTGCGCCGTTTATTGTATCTCTTTTTAATGGGTGTTATCTCCTTACGGTTGATCATGGCAAGAGGAGTATCGCCAATGGTTCGAAAGGTTGAGCGGTATGAAGAGTGCATTTTACGAACCCGTGTACCTTTGTGAAGCAGTCCGTACTCATCCGAGGTGGGGCCGAACATACAAACCATCACTTCGGCGATATCGGAATGTCCGGCAGCTTTCATGGCGTGCATCAGGTTCAAAGCCGCATCGGAGCTCGGCCTGTCCGACGAGCGTTGCGAACCCACCAATACCACCGGCACCGGTAAGTTCTGACACATAAAGGTAAGTGCCGCACTGGTATGGTGCAGGGTGTCGGTTCCGTGTCCGATAACAATACCGTCAATACCTTTT
This sequence comes from uncultured Lentimicrobiaceae bacterium, assembly GCA_964400655.1. GTDB lineage: Bacteria > Bacteroidota > Bacteroidia > Bacteroidales > F082 > B16-G9. Next base: position 20,149 of record CAYNVN010000169.1, on the reverse strand, counting down.
TCTATCTCTTTACCAATGGCTTTTGCAAGGGCTACATACTGTTTACCGCCCATGTTTTCGCTGAAAACGGCAAAAACCTTTTCGGTTTCAAGGTTACAAATATCGGCCAGCTCGGGTACGGCTCCGTAAAGCTCTCCCGGCGAAAAAGCAGGAATAACCGCACCGGTACGGTAATCGAGTCGCGAAGCAATGGTTCCGCCGGTACCAAACAGTTTTACCTTTGGCAGACCCGGTGTTACGGGAAACTCCTTTTCGGGGATTTTATAGTTGGCCTTTTTATAGCCCGTCTCTTTCATTGATTTGATGGTAACCACATCGATACCTATGTTGTATCCGGTTATTATTTTAATAACAATGTGCTGATCATCGTCGTTTTCGGCACGGGGTAAAACGGTTCCCTCAAACGTTCCGCGGGTAGTTTCAATAACAGCCGTACCCCACACACGGACTTTAAATTTTTGTAAAACCTTTAGGGCATCGCCTTTATAACCCTGAAAAATATCGTTATTCATGTTGTTTATTATTTTCTGTTTGATCCTTTACCGACTTCTTCTTTTTCCTGAAAAAACCGATTAAAGAGACGAGCATACTTTTTGATATCAAAAGAAGTCCCAGCGATGAAACCACCAAAAAGGAGACAATCTGAAAGATCAATGAGTAAAGCACCGAATTTGTCAAACTGTAACCGTGATCGTAAAACCAAACTCCTGCCAATACCGATAAGGTTAGCCATCCTACCATAAAAAACACAAGCAGCACAATGGCTATCATGCCGACAGAGCCAAATATTTTCAGCTCTTTGGTTGCCGTTTTAACGGCCGCATTAACCGGATTAACAATAAAACTCTTTAATACCGGAATAAAAAGTAGTACCGCCTTTTTAATAAATTCCAAGTGTATGGTAACCTTCTGCTCAACGCTCAAATCTTCCTCTTCGAGCTTTATGGTCTTCTCAACCAAAAGCGGTTTCAGCTCCTCAAAATAGCGGTGCAGTTCAACTTCTACTATTTCTTTTGGTGCATTCATCAGTCTATAAATGTTTACCTTTAATACTTTCGCTAAGTTCCCTCAGGCTCATGTTTCCCAAAGCCATATTTCTGAGCTGGCCGGTAACATAATTAATCAGGTCCGATTCAACAATAATTGTTTTCCCTTCGGCAAATTTATGAGTAAGGATGGGTATTTTGTCTAAAATTTCCTCTTTCCGGTAGCGTTTAAATTTGATGGCATTTAAAATCGACTCGAAATCCATTTTCGGGTGTTGTATCAGTTCGGGCAACATCCGAAGTGCGAGTTGTTCATTCAAACCGTTGTCATTTAAAAATTTAAAAAGATGATACAACATGGTATATTTAAACTCCTTGGGATGTTTGTAATGCCCCTCGGCAAACTTAACCCTGTGGCCCAAAAAGGTTCCCAAAAATCCGGGATTTACACCCAGCTCGTTTACGATACGTTCCATCAGCGGGAATAGGTTTTTTGAAAAGATATAGGTGTAGGTATCTTCGGGCACATGCCATTTTTTTAACTGTTTATACCGGTCGATGATTTGTGTCGGCAGATTTTTGGCTAACTCCTCAATGTACTCGTTTTTCAACGGAATGGGAGCCGAATCGGTATCGGGATACATGCGGTCGGCACCGGGCAACACCCTTTCAAAAATGGTGGTTCCGTCTTCCAGCGATTTTCTGGTTTCCTGCGGAACCCCCTCAAACGCCATTTTACAACGCTCTTCGATGGTTTCAAGAGCCGTGGGCATATCCTCTTCAACACCCCAGATTATCAGCTGCGCATCCTCTTCCCCGGCATTAAGTTGTTTTCTTATCATCTCCCAGGTCTTCTCCTCAACCAAAGGCTCAAACTCTTCGGTATGGATAAGGTTTGGCTTTTCAAGGCAGGCAATCACTTTCAGCCGGTCGGAAATTTCGTTGGCAAACATTTTACCCGGCTGGGTAAAATGGCTTAATATCCCCTTAAATCCCGGCAGGTTAACCGCTACGAATTTAATATCTTCGTTCAGGGGTTTTTCTTTTCCAACATGTTCCGAAACAATTTCAATGTGGTTGATTTTCCACTTGTCAGCATCGGTAATTCTGCCTTTTAAAATATCTTTTATCTGCAACAATGCCCACTGGCGGAACATTTCGTTATGGGTAAGTTCCGGAATCCATTTGGTATGGGCAACCCCTTTTATTTCGACGCGGGTACCCCCTTTGCAGCTGACATTTACATCCTGGCGGCCGGCTCCCACACCGGTACGCACTTTGCCCGTACTCCGGTTTAAAAACCGAATGTAATCACAAGCCTCTTTTACTTCGTCGGGATTAACACAGTCGGGATAGGTTACCGTTTCAATCAGCGGCATACCCAGCCGGTCGGTTTTGTAAACCCGCCGGTGGCCTATATCGGAAATTTCGCGGCATGAGTCCTCTTCAATGCTCAGCTGTATCAATCTTATCTTTTTATGAGGCAGCTCCAATTCTCCTTCAACACCAAGAATGGCAGTCCGCTGAAATCCGGTGGGAATGCTTCCGTCGAGATACTGCTTACGGGTAATATGCACTTCGCCCACAATATTCAGTTTCGACAACAACGATATTTCGAGCGCAATTCCCAAAGCCTCACGGTTAATCGGAAACGGCGGTGTGTCGTCCACTTCGTAAGTACAGGCATTTTCGTTATTAATACGATAAACAATTTCCTTGCGGGTTTTAAACTCCATCAAAGCCGTGCCGTCGTATTCGCCAAGCTCACTTAACGTTGGGCGCATATGCCGTATCAGCTCGGCATCATACTCATCATCTTTGTTGTAAATACCGGCAGGACAATGACAAAACAGTTTTTCTTTGGTCAACAGCTGCTGGTGAACCTCCAGCCCCGACATAAATCCGTACTTATCGTAAATTTCCTGTCCGGCATCTTTACGCGGAACATAACCGGTTTTTTCCCGGCTCTTTTCATAATTGCGTTTGGGGTCAAACTGCATACAGGTAGGTGTTTCTTAAATTTCTCAAAAATCCCAAAAGTAGAAAAAATAACAGGTTGCCAATCTGAAAAAGCAAATAAATTTCCAACCCTGTTTTTCGTTACTTTTGCACCATCTATGACCCGAACAAAACTTAATATTCTGCTCAGATTCTGGATACCGGTAATCCTGTTGTTAACCGGTGTTTTTGTGTATGGACAACCGAAAAAAAAGAAAACCAAAGTATATGTTGAACATGCCGATGTACAATCGTACGACGAATCGCTGGGCAAAAATATCGAACGGCTTATCGGACACGTAAAACTGCGCCATGAAGGAACCGTTTTCTTTTGCGACAGCGCCCTGCTCAACAGTAAATCCAGAAATTTTAACGCCTTCGGAAATGTACACATTGTTGTTAACGATACGGTGGAACTGTATAGCGACAGCCTCTATTACACCGGAAAAACCAAAATTGCCGAACTTTTCGGGAACGTTAAACTGATTGATAAAAACACCCTGCTCACCACCCAACACCTGCTTTTCGACCGCAATACAAACATCGGCTACTATTACAATAACGGTAAAATCGTAAATAAAGAAAACACGCTGACCAGTAAAGAAGGCTACTACAACACAAAATCAAAAATATTTTATTTTAAAAAAGATGTGGTGCTGGTCAATCCCGATCAGGAAACCTACTCGGACACCTTGATTTACAACACCATTAACGAAACCGCTTACTTTAAAGGGCCAACCGTTATAAAAGGAAAAGAGGGTACGGTATATTGCGAAGACGGATGGTACGATACCAAAAACGACCTTTCTAAACTGGTGAAAAAACCCACCATCAGTCAAAAGGGCCAGTTTTTATCGTCCGACAGCATTATGTTCGACAATGCTAAAAATACAGGATATGCCTATGGGCGGGTTCAGGTTTTGGACACCACCAAAAGGGTACTTATCAAAGGGGTTATCGGCGAAATGTGGAAATCGCGGGGTATGGCTTTTGTTACCGACAGCGCCACGGCCATTTCGTACGACAAACACGGCGATTCGTTATACATCAGCGCCGATACGTTGTGGCTCTTTTTCGACAAAAATCAACAAACCAAAAAAATTCTGGCATACTACAATGTGCGGTTTTTTAAAAACGATTTGCAGGGAAAGTGCGACTCACTATCGTACAGCATGGAGGACTCCACCATCCGGTTGTATTACGAACCGGTTTTATGGTCGGAAAAAAACCAGCTTACCGCCGACTCAATGACCATTGCCATTGTTAACAACGTACCCGACTCGCTGGTGATGTACAATACGGCCTTTATTGTTATGAAAGATACCACCGACTCGTTTAACCAGATAAAAGGAAGGAACATGACGGGCTATTTTTCGGGCAGTTCGCTTAGTCGCATTTTTGTGGATGGAAACGCCCAAACGGTTTTCTACCTTAGAGATGACGACGATTATCTGATAGGGATAAACAGGGCCGAGTCGAGCACCATGGAAATACGCCTTAAAAACGGCCAGGTTAAATCGGTAAGCTATCAGGAAAGCCCAAAAGAAACCACCTATCCCCCCGAAAAGTTTCCCGCCGAAGGCAAAAAACTCAAAGGTTTTAACTGGTTTGACGAATTAAGGCCTAAGGATAAAACGGATATTTATCGAAAGAACAAATAACCGGTTTTTAAAAATGAAAACTTGTTATTTTGCATCATAAAGCATAACACACATTCTGAATGAATAATTTTACCACAAAATATCAGTCATACAATTTAAAAAACTTTACCGAAATGGCTCCGGTTTACGGGAATCAGCAATCCATAATTTTCCATAAAAGAGGTGGGGTTGCCGGTGGATTATCAGGAGATAACCCCGGGATCATGTCGGCCGGCCCGGGTAAGGTTCATATTTTGGGGGCAAACAAAATCAACGGTGAAAAGGTTTTTTCGTTACGCTTTGTTCAGGCCGGAGAAACGAAACATGTTAACACTCCGTTTTTTGCCCGATACAATTCCGATGCAATATGGCTGGATGATTTAAAACCGTGGAAAAGCGATAAATTCTTTTTTGAATAAACAGTTTCCTGTGAAGAAAAGGTATTACAGCAGAAAAGTAAATGTTGGTGATGTTACCCTTGGCGGTGACACCCCTGTGCTTATTCAAAGCATGACCAATACGGCTGCCGGTGATACCGTTGCCACGGTAAATCAAATTGCAGCACTTGTAAACAGGGGTTGCGATATTGTAAGAGTGGCGGTTCCAACCCTAAAAGATGCCGGAAACCTCAAAACCATAAAACAGGAATTACACAAAAAAGGAATTAATGTTCCGCTGGTTGCCGATGTTCATTATTCGGTAAGTGTTGCCGAAAGGGCAGCACATTTTGTGGAGAAGGTACGCATAAACCCGGGTAATTATCTGTCGGACAAATCAAAAGAGCACTATTCAGATAACGATTTTAAAGAGGCCCGTCGCCAAATATTTGAAAACATTCAGCCGCTGCTTAAAATTTGTAAAAAGCACAATACCGCGTTAAGAATAGGGGTTAACCTCGGCTCGCTCTCGAAACGGATTTTGTACCGGTACGGCGATACCGCCAAAGGTATGGTGGCATCGGCACTGGAGTTTATTGAAATTTTGCAGGAATCGGGGTTTGACCAGTTTACCCTGTCGCTTAAAGCCAGCAATGTGCGCATTATGCAGGAAGCAAACGTGATGCTGGTTAAAAAAATGATTGAACGGGATACGTTTTTTCCGTTACATCTCGGCGTAACCGAAGCCGGTGCCGGAACCGATGCCCGTATCAAATCGGCTGCAGGTATCGGGGCTTTGCTAAAACTGGGCATTGGTGATACCATACGGGTTTCGTTAACGGAAAATCCGGAAAACGAAATTCCGGTTGCAAAAATGTTACTTCCTTTTGCACAAAACAAAGGGGTAAATCCTGATGAACTGAACAACCTTAAATTCGGAGCGGTTAATACCAACAACGAAATTGCAAGAATAACAGGTCATTCGAAACCGCTGGTGATAAGCAAAACGGAAAACGAAAAAACCGACCTGATTTTAAACAACAACAAACTTACCGTAGTAAAAAACAACAAATCCATTGCCGTTAAAGACCTGACCATTGCCGCCATTGAAAGCAATGAACCCGGTTATGAAAAATTCCTGATAAACTCCGGTGTTAACCTTGCTTATGAATTTATTACCCGGCAACCCCGGGCCGTTTTTATTAAAAACCCTCATTTTTCAGATTTAGAACTTTCAAAACTTTCGCTGGATATTTTACAGGGGCTGGGGTTGCGTTACACCAAAACCGAATATATTGCCTGCCCATCCTGCGGGCGCACACAATTTAACATTGAAGAGCAATTAAAAAAGGTAAAGGAAAAAACCGCCCGTTACAAATCGCTTAAAATAGCCGTAATGGGGTGTGTGATAAACGGGCCGGGCGAAATGGCGGGAGCCGACTACGGTTATGTGGGTTCGGGAAAAGATAAAGTAACCCTTTACAAAGCGGGTAAAATTGTTAAACGCAACATTCCTGTCGAAAATGCAGCCCAACAGCTCCGTGCGTTAATTGAAACGGAAATGAAATAACACATTGCCACTTTATAAAAAACATCAGATATATATTTTCCGTACATTTGACACAAATTGAACATTATGTTAACAGGCGCGGCACTTGTCCTTTTTTATTTTTTAACCCCGTTTTTAATTCTGCATCTTTGCCACAGATTTCCGTTTATCAACAAGCTGGGAGCGGTACTTATTGCATATTTTGCCGGTATTGTTATCGGGGCATTTAATATTATTCCTCCCGAATATAAAGAGCTTCAGGAAATTATTATGACCATTACCGTTCCGCTGGCCTTGCCATTGATGCTGTTTTCGTCCAACATCCGTACATGGACAAAACTGGCGGGCAAAACACTTTTGTCGATGGTAATTTCCATCACGGGGCTTTTGCTGTTTATTATTGTGGGTTATCTGATATTTAAAGACAAAAGCTCACCCGATTTATGGGAAGTGGGAGGCCTTTTGGTGGGGTTATACACCGGAGGAACGCCCAATCTCGCATCCTTAAAAATAATGCTGGACGTTAATAACAACACCTACCTGTTAACCAACACCTACGATATGTTAATATCGGCCGTTTACTTTTTGTTTCTTATTTCGGCGGGTAAAAACATTTTCGGAAAAATACTCCCACATTTTCACAAGCCACAACCCATGGTTGAAAAGGAGTTGATAGCCCAGTCGGCACAAGACCCATACTGGGGGCTGTTTAAAAAGAAAAACGGACGGCCATTGTTAAAAGGGTTTTTATTGTCGGTATTGATTTTTGCCGTTGGGGGGTCGGCAACATTTCTGGTTCCCGAAAATTCACAAATGATTGTGGTAATGCTTATCATTACCACCCTTGCCATTGGCGCTTCGTTAATACCTTCTGTTAATAAACTGCCCAAAACTTTTGAGCTGGGGATGTATTTAATCCTTGTTTTTAGTATCGATGTGGCTTCGCTTGTAAATATATTTGATATGTTTGGGTCAACACCTCTGTTGTTTTATTATATTTCAATGGTTATTTTCGGTGCATTGATTTTTCATGTTTTGGTTTCATCACTTTTTAAAATCGACAGGGATACGGTAATGGTAACCTCGGCAGCACTTATCTGCAGCCCGCCTTTTGTGCCGGCCGTGGCAGGAGCCATTAAAAACAAAGATGTTATGGTTTCGGGAATAACGGTAGGTATAATCGGTTATGCCATTGGCAATTATCTCGGGCTTGTTATTGCCGAACTGCTTAAAACACTGTAAATAAAATAACGGGTAATTTATCCGATTATCCGTTTTAAATCGGCAGGCTTGAAAGGTTTGGTAATCACACCGTCCATATCGTGCTGCAAATACATTTTAACATCGCTTTCCAGTGCATTGGCCGTTAACGCTATGATTTTAACCCGTTTTTGTTTGCTGTTGGCCCGTTCGCTTTCTCGTATTTTTCCGGTTGCTTCAAGGCCGTTCATTACCGGCATCTGGATATCCATTAATATCAGGTCGTAATGGTTTTTCAGGTGCATCTGAACCGCTTCGGTTCCGTTGTTGGCAATATCAACATTTTTAAAACCAAGTTTGTTAAGGGTAACCGAGGCTACTTTTTGATTGATGATATTATCTTCGGCAAGCAATATTTTAATATCAAAGTTCTTTTTCTTTTCTTTTGTTTTTTCCTCTTTTTTCCCTTCAATAACCCCCGAATTTTTTAATTTGTATTCAACCTGCTTATTAATTGTTTCAAAAACAATTTTTCTGAAAGGATGATATTTTACCGGTTTATACAAATAGGAATCGAACCCGTGCTTAAAGATGGTGTTGGCATCTATCATATCCGAAATGGAGGAAAAGAGGATAAGTTTGGTATTTTTTTTCAGGTTTTCCTTCAGCAATATATCTCCAAAATCCAAACCTGATTTTCCCGGCATCTGGAAGTCGGCCAAAATCAGGTTATAGGTTGCATGATTTTCGATGGCCTTTTTAACCATGGCAACAGCCTCGTCCACATCTGATGCCTCATCAGCATGGATATTCCAGTAACCAAAATATTTTTTAAATATTATCCGGTTCGATTCGTTGTCGTCCAAAATTAATACCCTTAACCGCGATAAATCTTCGGTTTCGGTAAAATACTCGCCTACCGTAGTATCGCCCACATCGAAGCTCAGTTTAAAAAAGAACTCGGAGCCTTTGCCCACTTCGCTTTCCAGCATCAGCTCTCCGCCCATTAATTCAACAAGCCGTTTCGAGATGGTTAAACCAAGTCCGGTTCCGCCGTATTTTCGGTTGATGGTTGAATCGGCCTGCGAAAAGGCTTCAAACAGTCGTTTCTGCCCCTCTTTTGAAATACCTATACCGGTATCTTTAACTTTAAATAAAATGGTAACTCTGTTTTTATCTTTTGCATTATCATCTTTTATTAACTCCGCCGAAATAACAACCTCGCCTTCGCTGGTAAACTTAACGGCGTTATTGGCAAGATTAAGAATAACCTGCCTTAACCGCACAGGGTCGCCGGTTACCACATCCGGAATTTCCGGATCGATGTAAACAAGCAGGTTGATACCCTTTTTGTTTACGTGTAGCAACAGTGTGTCGCCAACATCTTCAACAACTTTTCTGATGTGAAAAGAGATTGATTCAACTTCGATTTTATTTGATTCGATTTTTGAAAAATCCAGAATATCGTTAATTACATTCAGCAACGAGCCGGCCGATGATTCAATAATGGAAACAAACTCTTTTTGATCGTCTGTCAATTTTGTCTGTTTCAATATTTCCGTCATACCGATAACACCGTTCATGGGGGTACGGATTTCGTGACTCATATTGGCTAAAAACGAAGATTTGAGCCTTGCCATCTCTTCTGCTTTTTCTTTTGCCCGCATAATAACCCTTTGCCGGTACACGGCCTCTCTTCGTTCTTTATTAACAAACAGGATAAAGAGGGTAATAAAAAAACTCAGGAAAGCACCTATGGCCAACGAAATACGCCTACCATTTATCAGATAATCGATGGGATAATAAATTTCGTACGACACAATCATGGCCACCTGTTCGCCCGAAATATTTAACAGTGGGAAAAAGGTAATCAGCCAGTTTTTGCCGTTAAACTTTACCCAGTTAATGGATGGTTTTTCTTTTAAACCGGTTTCGGTAAATTTGGACTGTATCTTTCGGTTTATTTCTCTGATAATCGAGTCGGAAACAAAGTGGCTGCGTGGTGTTTGAATTGTGTTATAAATTTTATATCCTGCTATTTCGCTATTGCTGTAAAAGCGTTTGGTTTCTTTGTTAACAATTCTTTTATAAATTTTGTCTTTAAGAAAAAAGAGGGTAACACCGGTAAACGATTCTTCTTTTTCTTTTAGCAATTTTAAAATAGACACCGACAGTTCAACACTTCCGACATACTCGTTATTATAAAACAGAGGATACATAAAACGGTAACTATTCCGGATGCGGCCCTCCTCAAACCCTTCGATATATTTGTGGTTTTTAATGATAACTCCCACCGATTTTCGAAAGCCTGTTAAATCGTCACCAAATTTTTTCAGCTTATGAAACCTAATAAGGCTTCTTCCTTCGGGATCGTGAAAATGAAAAATACTGTAATTTTTATATTTTAAAATCCGGTAGATATAATTCAACGAATCATATAACCGATGTCTGTACAGTGCTTTATCATCTTTTTCGGCATGATCGTAATCGTAAACAATTTTTAATATGCTTTCTTTATTGATAAGGTTTCGGAAAACGGAATCGGAAAGTTTACGGTATTCGTTTATATAAGCATCGTTATTTTTTATCTCCTCTTTTAAATGAAAATCGAGGGTTGATTTAATGCTGGGATTAAAATTAAACAACAAATAGAAAACGATAATAACCGAATAGAGTATTGTATAAACAACAATACCAATGTATATATCCCGTTTTCTAAGGTTGAATTTAATCATTAAAACAAGAAATTTAAACCGATATAAATTCCATGCGTTCCGTCACGCTTATCCAACGCATTACCATAGTCAATGGCCACAATAAAGTTTTGGTTCATGGCAATACGCAATCCGGCTCCCGCCGAATTATGAAAACTTTCGTCATCGGTAAAATAAACCGATTTAATATTGTCGGGCAGGTTCTCAATTTTATCTTCTTCCATCTCTTTAAAAACACGTCCCGAATCGAAAAAGAGATTAAATGCCAGATATATATTTTGATTAAAGATAACTGTTTGTAAAAATTTCCATCTGAACTCAAAGTTTCCCCAACCCATGGCATCGCCAACCACGCGGTTACGTAAAACACCCCTTATGGTTTTGGCACCACCGAGCCCTTCGCTTGAAGAGCCTTTTAACACGGAAGGATAAAGCCTGTTTTCGGCATACCAGGGAGTGCTTCCTCCCAATGAAGCTAAAAAACCAAGACGATAGGCAAAAGTCAGCCTGTTTTTAATCAGGGTAAAATATTGCCGGTGAATAATGGAAATTTTGGAAAACCCCGACTCCATAGAAGAGAGGAATTTTGGTGCTCCAACAAGAACCACTTCCGACCAAACACCCCGGTTAGGGTTCGGTTCGTTATCACGCGTGTCGTACACCAATCCTGCTTTAATTGCTGCATAATTGCCACCGTCTTTATCTTCGGGTGTTATCAAACCCCATTGTTGATACCGCTGATACAGGCTTGGCATGGTTTCTTCACCGGGAATCTGGTCGTTATCATCACGTTTTTCGTTGAGCCGGTCAACATCTACGTTTTGTATATTTATTAAATAGTAATCAACGCCGGCAAGCCAGTGTAATTTATCGTTTAACAATTTACCCTGAAAAGAGACCATAAAACGGGTAAAGCTCCTTTGCATCCGGTAAAAAATTCTTGTTGAGTCGTCAATCCAATCTTCATTATAAGTTGACTGATAGCCGTTAAATCCGTAAAAAGCATACAAAAGATCGGGATTATAGGTAACATCGGCCGTTAACCTGATTCCGTTTATAAGTTTGTCCGAATCGTAATAGAGCCGTGCAACCCCGCTGCCTTTGGTATAAAACGAAACTTCGCCATAGATATAATGATCGTATTTAGGGTATCTGCTTCCGTCGCCATAATTATAAAGGCTTCCCAAAACACCAAGCTGTAAACCCAAATCGGAATCAAACGAAAGTATGGGCAACCCTCCGAAATTCCAGCCTTTTTTTATCTTTTCTTTCTTTACTTTACTCTCCTTTGTAACAACAACCGTGTCAGCGGTGTTCTGCGCCTCTAATCCTGTAGAAATCAGAAAAAGCAAAATGATTACAAAAACATTTAAAACAATAAAATTTTTTCTCATAACAGTTGGTTTATTAATAAAAGTTTTATCGACTTAACTATAATTACACTACTTTTTTTTACAAAAAATAAAATGGTAAATATTTTTTCTTTTTTTATGATTTAAGTATTCAACAAATTTGCAATTTTATCCCATTCAAAAATGCTAAGATACCAATATCTGTTTTAAAAAGAAATTTTTGACGGTTGAATATTTACGAAACATATAAAATCCGGTTAATTAAAACCCCCGTAGTTTTAGGACTATTATTCGTTTTCGGAATTATTTCGATTGAGTTAACCGCTCAGGAAAATGCCAAAAACAAACTTTTTGTTCTTGATGCACAACTTCTTACTTCCGACAGTTTGTTACCGGTTCCCGATGCGCATATCATAAGTAAGCGTATGCTTTGGGGAAATATTTCAAACGAAGACGGCAGGTTTAAAATGTATGTGAACCCCAACGATACGCTGATGATCACTTCAATCGGGTTTTCTGCAAAAATATTATTAATCAACGATTCGATTCGGAATCTTGAAACTCCCGTTCCCATTCTTATGGATAAGGATACCGTTCTTATTCACGAAGTTATCATCCACGCCTTTTGGGATTATGAGGTGTTTAAACAGATGATCATCGATATGCCTCCCTTAAATCTGGATCCGTTTTATCCCGACATGAACAAAGACCCGTTAGATTATCTGAAACCCGGCCCTTATACCATTGGTGGCCCCATTCAGGCGCTTTACAACGTATTTAACCGGAGTGCCCGTTTACAACGCAAGCTGATCAAAAACAGAGAGGAGTACAACAAAATTATGATACAGATGGGACGGGCGCAGGATACCATACCTACCATCCCGGAGCATGTGCGAGGGACGCAACACTGATTTTAACACCGCGTATTGTATGAAGCTGCCGGGCACATGCTTCAATGGTTGCTCCGGTAGTTATCACATCATCAACCAACAGAATGTGTTTGTTTTTCAGTAACAACGCATTATTAACACCGAAAACATCTTTTACATTATCCCACCGTCCGTAACGTGATTTTTTTGTTTGCGATGAGGTGTTAACCATTTTAACAAGGTTGTTTGTTTGTAACTCAGCTTTCATCGAAAAAGCGATACCTTCGGCAATAAGGGCACTTTGATTGTACCCGCGTTTTTGTTGTTTCTTAGGGTGCATCGGAACGGGTATCACCACCTCAACATCATTAAACAAAGCGGATTTTTTAAGCTCGTTGCCAAAAAGTTTACCCAGATAAATTCCGATTTGTTTTTTACCGCGATATTTTAAACCGTGCATCAGGCGTTGGGTTTTCCCTCCTTTGCTGAAAAACAAAAAGGCAGTGGCGGCATTCAGTTCAACCCTTCCCCAAAAGGTCCGGGAAACCGGATTTTCATCATGTTCAGAAAAATTTGTTTTGGGCAAACGATACAAACATTTGGTGCAAAGCACCTCTTCCCGGGCATAAAGAACATGTCCGCAGGCCTGACACACCCGCGGAAAAAACAGATGTGCAAAACCTTTTATCCATGGATTGAAATTCATGGAAATAAAGGTACAATAAAGTTAAAGAAAAGTCAATCTTCAGGCAGATGGTTTTACATTCCGAACAGCCCGTTGATCATATCTTCATATTTTTTATGAATATAACGACGTTTCAGTTTAAGGTTAGCCGTTATTTCGCCGGTATCAATCGACCATTCATGGTCAATCAGTTCGAACTTTTTAATTTTTTCGAAATCACCAAAATGTTTGTTGTATTCGGTAATCTCTTTTTTTAGCCGGTCGCGGAAAGTTTTATTTTGAATAATCTGTTTATTTCCTTCAAATTTAATATCGTGTAGGTTACACCACTGCTTAACATATTCAAAATCGGGAACAATAAGAGCCGCTGCAAATTTTTGATTTTCGCCCACCACCATTATCTGGTCAATAAAGGCCGACTCTTTAAATTTATTTTCAATCAGTGCCGGCGAAATATATTTACCCATGGAGGTTTTAAAAATTTCTTTTAAGCGGCCGGTAATTTTCAGCATTCCGTCTTCATCAATAACTCCTTTGTCGCCGGTATGCAGCCAGCCGTCTTCAATAACCTCTTTGGTCAATTCCGGCTTTTTGTAATACCCTTTCATTATGCTCGGGCCTTTTACCATAATTTCGCCCTCATCCGATATTTTCACCTGCAGGTTTTTCAACGGGGGTCCTACGGTTCCTATTTTTCGCTGACCCTTATCAAAAGTGTTAACCGCAATAACCGGCGAACTTTCGGTCATTCCGTAACCCTCCAGCGTGGGCAGTCCGGCAGCATTGAACACCCTTGCCAAACGGGGCTGAATGGCTGCACCTCCCGATATAATGGCCCTCATGTTTCCGCCAAGTGCTTCACGCCATTTTGAAAAAATCAGTTTATCGGCAATTTTAAGCTGAGCCAGATAAAAAGGATTGGAAATGTCGTATTCGTATTTTTCTCCCAAACGCACCGCCCAAAAAAACAGCTGATGCTTTATACCGGTAAGCTTACGCCCTTTGGCAAGAATTTTATCATAAACCTTTTCCAATAACCTTGGTACCGTTGTTAAGATATGCGGTTTAACCTCTTGAATATTGGCCGCAATGGTTCCCATATTTTCGGCGTAATAAATGGAAACACCAAGATAGAGATAAACATAAATATTGGTGCGTTCGTAAACGTGGCACAATGGTAAATAGCTCACCCCTTTACTGTATTGGTCAACCGGAAAAATATGATACACGGCACTTACGTTGCTTAAAATATTGTTGTGTGTAAGCATCACTCCTTTGGGGTCGCCGGTGGTACCCGATGTGTAAATCATGGTTGCCACATCGTCAGGCAAAACCGCCTTTTTTGCCGCCTCCAAAGCATCGGTATCGCGGTTGGCTTTACCCAGTTCTATAAGCTCTTTATAGTGTTTTTGTCCTTCAAGATCGTTAAAAGTATAAACCCCTTTTACATTTTTTATTTTGGGTAATATATGCTCTATCTTACGCCAGATATCTTTACCTGAAATAAAAATATACTTTACATCCGATTCGTCTAAAATGTATTTATAATCCGATTCGCTAATGGTAGGATAAACGGGGACATGAATGGCACCAAGCTGCAGAATGGCATGGTCAACAAAATTCCATTCGGGACGATTGGGTGAAATGGTGGCAATTTTATCGCCTTTTTTAATACCCAGTTTCATCAATCCGAAACTGATGTTATCAACAATTTCGCGAATTGTTTTTATATCGTATTTAACCCATTTGCCATCAATTTTTCCGGCAATAACGTCTTCTTTGGGTTTAAAATTATTTTCATATCGGGGCAATAAATCAAAAATCCTTTTTACTTCCATATCTATAATCTTAGTCCTAATATTCAGAAGTGCAAAAGTAGATATTTTTCTCTTTTGTATAACCTCTGTAAAACAAGCGTTTAGATATATTATGCTTGCATAATAAATTGTTTTACATTAACAATATCATGTTGAGAAACTCTTTAAATTAATTATAAAAAACGGAGGTATAAAGTCCTTTTTTTTTCATCTTTGCAGGCAATTGTTAACCGGATAAAAAGCAAGCCATGATATCATTTTTCCGTTCCGGCTCCAACTCTGTTTTTGCCGTTCAGTCGCAAAAAGAGATTTCTGATTCCGATTCAAAAAAACTTTCCTGGTTATTTAGTGATTCAGAGTTAATTATTTCCGCCACCATCGACGGGTATTATGTAGGCCCCCGTAAGGAAATGGTTACCCCGTGGAGTACCAACGCCGTTGAAATAACCCAGAACATGGGTATTGAGGGAATCACTCGTATTGAAGAATTTAAAAAAGTTGATTCGGAAAAAGCCGGTTTCGACCCCATGCTTCAGCAGTTATACAAGGGGCTCGACCAAACACTGTATGATATTCCGGTTAAACCCGAACCGACCCTTTATATTGATGATATCAAAACGTACAACCAAACGGAAGGGCTGGCATTAAGCGATGATGAAATTGAATATCTGGAACAGGTAAGCAATAAAATCGGCAGGAAACTCACCGACACCGAGGTATATGGTTTTGCCCAGATTAATTCGGAACATTGCAGACATAAAATTTTCAACGGCACATTTATTATCGACGGCAAAGAGATGAAAGAGAGCCTTTTTGCGCTCATAAAGAAAACCGCCAAAGAAAACCCCAACCGTCTGGTATCGGCTTATAAAGACAATGTGGCTTTTGTGCTGGGGCCCAAAGTTGAACAGTTTGCTCCCAAAACGCAGGATAAGGCCGATTTTTTTGCCGTTAAAGAAATTAATACGGTAATCTCGCTCAAAGCCGAAACCCACAACTTTCCAACAACCGTTGAACCCTTTAACGGAGCCTCCACCGGATCGGGCGGCGAAATTCGCGACCGTATGGCGGGAGGAAAAGGCAGTATTCCGCTGGCCGGAACGGCAGTTTACATGACCTCCTACCCCCGTCTTGACATTACCTTGCCGTGGCTGCAAAAAACCGAAGCCCGCCCCTGGCTGTATCAGTCACCTGAAGATATATTAATCAAAGCTTCCAACGGGGCTTCCGACTTTGGCAATAAATTCGGACAACCGCTTATTAACGGAAGCCTGCTCACTTTTGAACACGAAGAAAAAGGAAAGTATTACGGTTACGACAAAGTAATTATGCTTGCCGGAGGCATAGGATTTGCCAAATCGGAAGACAGCATTAAAGATATTCCCGAACCGGGCGATATAATTGTTGTTTTGGGTGGCGATAACTACCGTATCGGCATGGGTGGCGGAGCCGTATCATCGGTGGCCACGGGCGAATTTGGCCAAAGCATCGAGTTAAATGCGGTTCAGCGGGCCAATCCCGAAATGCAAAAACGGGTTTCAAATGTGGTACGTGCCATGGTTGAAAGTGATAAAAACCCCATTGTCTCCATTCACGACCACGGAGCAGGCGGTCATCTTAACAGTTTATCGGAGCTGGTGGAAGATACCGGGGCCGTTATCGAAATAGGTGAACTCCCGGTGGGTGACCCTACCCTTTCTTCAAAAGAGATCCTCGGAAACGAATCGCAGGAGCGGATGGGTTTGGTTACCAAAAAAGAGGCGGTAGAGACCATGGAACGAATCGCCCAAAGAGAACGCTCGCCCATGTACGAGGTAGGAACGGTGTCAAGCGATAAACGATTAATCTTCAAAGAGGATGACGATAGTTGTCCCGTTGACCTGCAGCTTGAATACCTGTTCGGGAAACCACCTAAAACCGTTCTTGAAGACAAATCGGTAACAAGTGATTTTGACGAAATAAAATACAACAAAGAAGCCTTTACAAGCTATCTGAACGATGTACTGCGCCTTGAAGCGGTAGCCTCAAAAGACTGGCTTACCAATAAAGTGGACCGGTCGGTTACCGGCCGTGTTGCCCATCAGCAATGTGCCGGCCCGCTTCAGCTGCCGTTGAACAACCTCGGCGTTATGGCCCTTGACTATAAAGGCGAAAAAGGAATAGGTACCGCCCTTGGACATGCTCCGGTAGCCGCCCTTATTGATCCCGAAGCCGGTTCGCGTCTGGCCATTGCCGAATCGTTAACCAATCTTGTTTGGGCTCCCGTTGAAGATAACCTTAAAGGGGTTTCGCTTAGCGCCAACTGGATGTGGCCCGCAAAAAACGAAGGTGAAAACGGCCGCCTTTACAAAGCGGTTCAAGCGGTTAGTGATTTCGCCGTTCAGCTGGGAATAAACATTCCCACGGGAAAGGATTCGTTATCCATGACCCAGAAATACCCCGACGGAAAAACGGTTTATGCACCGGGAACAGTAATTATATCGGCCGTTGGTGAAGTTAAAGATATTAAAAAGGTAATTAGCCCCGTTATCAAAACCAAAGCGGGTACCAAAATCATTTATATTGATTTTTCGTTATCGCCTTTTGAGCTCGGTGGAAGCAGTTTTGCCCAAACCCGCGGTAAAATAGGAAAAACAGCTCCCGATATTACCGATGCCGATTATTTTGCCAACGCTTTTAATACGCTTCAACAGCTTATTGAAAAAGGGTTGGTACTGGCCGGACACGATGTTTCGGCGGGCGGAATGATAACCACCCTGCTTGAAATGAATTTTTCCAATTGCAACTACGGTATGAATATCAATCTCGACGGCTTTGAAGAAGACGATTTGATTAGGCTGATGTTCAGTGAAAAACCGGGAGTAATCATTCAGGTTGAAAAGGAAAAAGAAACAACAGAGTATCTTACACAAAACGGGTTGAACCATTATGTGCTGGGTGAGGTTGTTAATGAATGTAAATTAACCATAAAGCATAAGGATAACCGGTTTAATCTGCCCATCGACAACCTTAGAAAAATATGGACGGAGGAATCCTATTTGCTCGACATTAAACAAAGCGGCGAAAGCCACGCCTATAAACGTTTCCATAATTTTGACAAACAAGATTTACACTATTCATTCTCAAAAAGTTTTACCGGTCGGTTTTCCGATTACGGGATAGACCCGTCGCATAAAACCAAATCGAAAGCCAAAGCGGCCATTATTCGCGAAAAGGGTGTTAACGGCGACAGAGAAATGGCTTATGCTCTTTATCTTGCCGGTTTTGAGGTTAAAGATGTTCATATGACCGACCTGATTTCGGGAAGGGAAAATTTAGAGGATGTTCAGTTTATTGTTTTTGTGGGAGGATTTTCAAATTCCGACGTGCTTGGTTCGGCCAAAGGATGGGCCGGTGCTTTTCTTTACAACGAGAAAGCCAAAAAAGCACTGGACGGATTTTACGACAGGGACGATACGCTCAGCCTCGGCGTTTGTAACGGCTGCCAGTTAATGATGGAGCTGGAATTAATCTTTCCGGAACATCCGGAACATCCCAAAATGTTGCATAACGACTCTCATAAATTTGAATCGGGTTTTATAAACGTAAACATTGAAGAAAATAATTCGGTAATGCTGAAGAGCCTGTCGGGAAGCCGTCTGGGAGCATGGATTGCACATGGTGAAGGAAAATTCAATTTCCCCTGTTACAGCGATAAGTACAACCTTGTTATGAAATACAGCTATGATGAATATCCGGGAAACCCCAACGGTTCCGACTGGGCAACGGCAGCCATCTGTTCCAACAACGGCCGTCATCTTGCCATGATGCCGCACCTTGAAAGGGCTTTCCTGCCATGGCAATGGCCATACTATCCCGAAAACAGAAAAAACGACCAAATGACCCCGTGGCTTGAGGCTTTTGTAAACGCCAGAAAATGGATTGAGTCTTAGTTTTTTGTTATTTGCCTGAAAAACAATTGGCAATAATCATTTCTGCTAATCTTGTTTAAACCGAAAAAAATATTTCGGCACTATAATTGTTTGACCATAATTATACTTTTTATCACTTTTCCGACGTTTTATAACCGGTTACGGTGAAATGAAATGTGTTATTACGCATACCCGATATTAAAAACAAAAACCAGTTTTATGAAAAAATCAGCAATATTTTCCATAATAATTTTACTATCCATTCTGTTAACCGCTTTCCTTCCAACCGACAAAGATTACGACAACCTTTGGAAAAAGGTGGAGTATTATCAAAAAAAAGGATTGCCCAAATCTGCCATCAAGGTTGTGGATGAAATATATGCAACCGCCCAAAAAGAGGAAAATATCCCGCAAAAACTGAAAGCACTTATTTACAAAACAGGCCTTTCGGGAAATTATCAGGAAAATGCACTGCTTAAATCAATTAATGATTTTGAAACGGAACTAAACGCGGCACAAACGCCCGAAAAGCAATTGCTCTATTCGCTGACCGCCGAATTGTATCATCAATATTTTGCCCGTAACCGTTATAAAATTCTACAACGCGGGCAGCTTTCCCAACCGGGTAACGATCCCGAAACATGGGATGCCGTACAATTCAATAAAAAAATCAAAACATACTATCTTAATTCATTAATGCCGGAAGATTCGCTGAAAGCCGTTTCGTTAAAAACCTATTCAGCCATTCTTAAACTTGCCGACAGCAATTCATACAAATACCGTCCAACGCTATATGATTTACTGGCAACACGGGCAATCAGTTATTTTTCAGGTAATGATTTCAGAACTTTTGACTTCGGCCGGATTTCCGTAACGGCTCCCGATTCCCTTTTGGTTCCCGCCGAACAATTTGTAAAACTCAATATTGAACCAACCAACAGCACCCGTCAGGTATTAAGAATTTACCAGCATCTTATTAAATTTCACCTCAACGACAGCATTCCGGATGTGCTGGTTGATTTGGATTTGGCAAGAACTGAATTTATCTCCG
>CAYNVN010000168.1:0-10445 GCA_964400655.1 uncultured Lentimicrobiaceae bacterium | reverse complement strand
CGGGATACTTTTTTTACAAAGTCCTTTTCGGAAAAAAGAAAAGTTAGCATCCCAATAACCCGAAACACACATCAAACTTTTAAACCTCTAAACTTTTAAACCTCCAAACCTTGAACCAACCAGCATCAAGCAACAAGCAACCAGCAACAAGCAACAAGCAACAAGCAACAAGCTAAACCTCTCAACCTTTCCGGACTCCCCACACAAGCCTTCGTTCGACCGAAAAGGTTTTCTTTGCGCCTTTGCGCCTTAGCAGTTCCTCAAACCTCCAAACTTTGAACATTCAAACCTTGAATTACCAGCTCCCGGTCACCAAGCCTCTTACCTCACGCCCGTAACAATCGTAACCGAACCTTGAAGATTGGTAGTAATAATCCCGTCATTGGTTATTACGTGTGCAACACACTTGTAAAAATAGGTACCGTCGGGAAGCAGTTTACCTGTTTTCTGATTTTTTCCGTCCCAGTTCACCTCAGGGTTTTCCGTATAAAACACCTCCACACCCCACCGATCGAATATCGAAAGTTCAATATGGTCAACCGTAGCTTTCGGATTACCGGTAACAGGTCTTAGTAAATCGTTAAAATTATCATCGTTGGGAGTAAAAACATTGGGCAACTCACACGCCGGACAAGCATCATAATTAACACAAACCACATCCGACATTTCGCTGCGATTGCCTACCGAATCCACCGCTACCACGCCGTAACATCCCACCACATTATCAATATTGTCGTGTGTGTAGGTTGTATCATACGGATCCATGATCGAATCGATGGCAACAAGGTTGTCGGGGCCGGGCGCAGAATAATAAATAACATACTTTGCCACATCGTAGTTACAGGTATCGTATGGAAGGCTCCATGTTAAATCGTTTTCCACATCATCACAATCGGTATCAACCCACAACAGCGGCTTACACGGTGGCTCACGGTCGTACGGTTCGCCACAGGCAATTTGCGAAAAGTTTATTAACGGGTCAATAATTCCGGGAACCGAATAATGACCCACGGCCCGCACATAGTAACAATACTCCTGATGATTTATAAGTCCTTTATCAAAATAATAAGTATTATCGGTTGTGTCGATTATTTCAAACACATCCGCTCCGGGATTTTTTTTGTAAATCACATATTCCTTATTAATCCATGGAACCTTAAAACTCCACGAAAGCCTTAGCGCTTTGTTGTAAGGATGCAACGTAAGGAAAACGGAAGATGCAGGCTGCGAACTGTCGATATACCCAATCGTTGTGCTTTTAAGATCGACCCTGTAGCTGTACGGATTTTCATTAGTATTCAGGTTTACCGACACATCCATAAACGAAGTGTCGTCCAATCCCTCCAGCACGGCCACCTCCACCGGATTATCCCAGCCAATACCGTTGTTACGGTATAAAACATACTGATAAGGCCCCGGATACTGTTCCGTGTCAAGCTCCACCGGTTTAGCCCATATTACTTTAACCCTTCCGGCCGTTAAATCCAAACTGTCGTTGGTAACATGAGTAATAATAGGAACATCACGTTTTAAAAAGGTACAGGCTTCGTTTGAGGCCAGACTTTCGGCTCCGTCGTGAAAGGTAGCGGTAACCCTGTAACAATATCTTATTCCGTGGTTTAACCCCTCACCCAGGTTATCATCCCTGAATTGGGTATTGTGTACGCCTTCCAGCACTTTAATCAGTTTAAAACCCGTATATGAAGGCACACCCGTTTCGCAAAACCCGGGATCCCAAAACGACGAATCAGCTTTTCGGTATATTTTGTATCCGGTGGCATTGCTGCACTGCTCTTTATCCCAGTCCAAATCAATGCCGTTTCCCAGCGCTATGGCAAAAAGATTTTCGGGTGGCGGCCCTATCACCGTTACCGAGCTGTTTTTAAAATTCACCAAATTAACCGGATATCCGTTATCTTTAGCCTTAAAAACAACATTGTACGCCGACTTACGAATATGCGAGCATTTGGTATTCCATTCAAAATCGGTATGTGCGGTGCCCGTGCCCACCCCGGGGTCGGGGTTAATTCGTGCCGGACTGTCGGGCATATTAAAAGGCCCGCCAAAAGCGGTGATGGTTACTTTTGTTCCTTCGGGGTCGGTAGCCGAAACCGGAAACGTAAGAAACCGGCCTGCTATTTCGCAGGTGTCGTCAATCGAAAAAATATCGGGCGGATCATGGTCGCAGGCAACCACCGCTATCTGCATATCGCGCCGTACGGTTCCTATTAAATTTCCGCTTCGCCACTCTTCCACCACAAACGCCACATTGTATTCGCCCTGCAACATCGGATTTTTCCAAACCATATTGCCCGTAACCGAATCCAGTTTAAAAAAATCGGATGCCATGGGAAAAGTATATCCGGGTATATCGTAACCGGCAGCGCCTTTACACACCACCAGTTTATACGACAGACTGTCGCCGTCGGGATCGTATGCCGCAGGATTATGAATAAAAAGTTTTCCCACGCACGCCTTGTCAATGGGCGGGTTCAGCAACTGCACCGAGTTATTGTATCCCAAAAACGGATTGATAACAAGCGTTGTTTCAACATAAATCGGAACATTTACCGAATTCGGAATATTTACCACTCCGTTATTACGGTTGGGGTCTTCCACCGAAATAACATAAGTTCCCGGCCCCGGAAAAGTATGTTCTCCTTTATAAATGTTCAGCGATATGTCGTCGGCCCAATCCGTCCAAACAATTCGCGGTATCTCATCGGCCGTTTCATCGCCCCATAAAATCGGCATCGAAGTACGGGTATCGTCGGCCGGACTCGAGGTACGCGTGTACATGGTTATGGTAAATTCGTAAGTCAAACCCTCCTTATGCACATAAGTAATCTCCGCCGCCCGCTGGTGTGTGGCCGCCACCTGCAACGCCATCAATAACAAAACAAAAAGTGCCGGAAACTTTTTCATTCATGCAAATTAACAAAAATCAAAAGTAGTAAAATAAGCAAAGGCAGTGCCATATCGGCTAAACAGAAAAAATAATTTTAACATTTTCAGGGCGGCTTAACCGGGCTGTCCGTTATAGCCCCGCCCCTGTAAACCGTGTTTCGTAATGTTGCGGCAGTAGCTTCTTTCAGTCGCTCTGCCGCAACAACTCAACATCTGTTTACAGTGCCGGGGGCTGCCACTCCCATCCCTGCCGCAGGTTCCCCTTCTGCTTTAAGGCTTGTTCCCGTTATCTTTATAACCTAAAAATAACATACAAAACATCCTGTTTCCTGTTATGTTTGCTTTGGTTTTTACTTAATTTTGTACAATCATGAAAGAAGAAGCCGTACATACTAAAACAACTACCGGTCAAATACAGGAAAAGCGGGAAATTCTCCGTCATTACAAACGGCTGATAGAGGTGTGGCATACCCGTAAAGATACGCGCGACAGGTGGGAAGTTCGCAAAGCTTTCAGAATTGCTGCCGATGCCCATAAAGATATGCGCCGCAAAAGCGGCGAACCCTTTATATTACACCCCATCGAAGTGGCTACCATCGCTGCCGGCGAACTGGGGCTGGGCCGCACATCCATTATTGCAGCCCTTTTACACGATACCGTGGAAGATACCGACATCACCCTGCGCGAAGTGGAAGGCATGTTCGGCGAAAAAGTTGCCCGCATCATCGACGGGCTAACCAAAATTGAAGGCATCTCCGAAACAGCCTCCTCAACCGCACAGGCCGAAACCCTTAAAAAAGTGCTCCTAACCCTCTCCGACGATGTAAGGGTAATACTTATTAAACTGGCCGACCGGCTGCACAACATGCGTACCCTCGATGCCATGCCCCACCTGAAACAACTAAAAGTTGCCTCCGAAACACGTTACATCTACGCCCCGCTTGCCAATCGCCTCGGACTGTATCAAATGAAATCCGAACTCGAAGACCTTTCGTTCCGCTACCTCAATCCCGAAACCTATAAACAGATAAAACAAAGCATAGAGCAGGAAAAAGACGAGCTGCAAAAACGCTTCGAGGTTTTTCGCAAACCGCTGGCAGATTTTTACAGCCATTCGGGTAATCAGGCCGAAATAAGGCTGAGGCACAAATCGGTGTACTCCATTTGGAAAAACATGACCGAAAAAGAACTTGAATTTGAAGATGTCTTTCTTACCCCCACCGTCGAAATAATAGTGGATGCCCAACCCGAACAGGAAAAATATGTTTGCTGGAACACCTATGCCGCCCTTACCAATATTTTTCAATCGAACAACAGCAAACTTCAGGACCTTATCTCCCAACCCAAAGCCAACGGATATTCTGCCATCCATGCCACGGTTATGATTCCCGGCGGACACTGGGTAAATGTTCAAATACGCAGCCACCGCATGGAACAAATAGCCACCAAAGGCTATGCCGCCTACTGGAAATACAAAGATCAATACGACAAAAACGAACTCGAAAAATGGCTTTCGCGTACCAAAGAACTGTTGATGGAGGCCGAACAGGATGCCATTCCCTTTATCGATGATTTCCAGATGAACCTCTTCTCCGATGAAATTTACCTCTTCACCCCTGTGGGCGATGTTATCACCCTTCCCGCAGGCGCAACGGTACTCGATTTTGCTTACGCCATTCACTCCGACCTGGGCAACACAAGCATCGGTGCCAATGTTAACCGTAAACTGGTTGGTGTCGATTATAAATTAAGCTCGGGCGATCAGGTGGAAATCATTGCTTCCAAAAAAAACAAACCCACCGAAAAACGGCTCGATTTTGTGGTAACCCCCAAGGCAAAAAACAACATCAAACTGGCCATAAAAACCGAACGCCGCAAATACCGCCAACAGGGCGAACAAAAGTTTAAAGAGATTTGCAGTCAGCTTAAAGCCGAACAACAACAATGCAGTACAAATCAGGTACTCGAAAAACTTAAACTCACCAACGAAACCGATTTTTACTACTATCTGGCCACCGAAAAACTCACCATTAAAGAGATTAAAGAGGCTGTTTTGGGGAGCGACCGCAAAAGCAGCTGGCTGCGTTTTCCGAATATTTTTAGCGGAACCCTGCCGTTTACAAAAAAATCGGGTGATACACACTCAACCAAAACCGGTAAAAACCTCGTTTCCGTAAAAAACAGCGACCATGCAAATGTCGGTTTTGTTGTTTCATCCTGCTGCAACCCCATTCCGGGAGATGACGTGGTAAGCATCACTCGTCCTGATAAACCTGTTGAAATGCACCGTACCAATTGCGAAATAGCCATCAAATACATGTCGCAGTACGGAAAAAAAATTACAAGTCCCGTTTGGGGTAATAATAACGGGCTGCTGTTTCTGGCAGGCTTTAAACTTACCGCCGAAAACAAAATAGGAATGATAAAATCCATTACCACGGTAGTTTCGGACCATTTCAACCTAAATATTCGCAAGTTCGATTTGGAAACCATCGGCGAATTAACAGAGGCTTCCGTTTTCCTGTATGTAAGTAATAAAGAAGAACTTAACAATCTAATGAAAAGCGTTAAAAAGATTAAAGGAGTCATCAGGGTTAGCCGTATTGAAAAGTTTTAAATTATTTTTTTAATTTTAAATCAATATAAATTAATATAAAGTACTATTTTTACGCCTGAAAATTAACAGGTATGAAAAACAAAAATAAAAAAGACACTTTCGATTCGGTTAAAAAACTTTTTACCGAATACCTTGAGGGTCGCGGGCACCGAAAAACTCCCGAGCGTTATACCATCCTTAAAGAAATTTATGCAACCGAAGGTCATTTTGATATTGAAACATTATATATCAGAATGAAAAATAACAAATACAGGGTAAGCCGTGCCACACTTTATAACACCATTGAACTGCTGCTCGATTGCAATTTGGTAACCAAACATCAGTTTGGCAACAACTGTGCACAGTTTGAGCGCTCCTTTAAATTTAAACAACACGACCACTTTGTATGCCTCGAAGATGGTAAAGTGCTGGAGTTTTGCGACCCGCGCATCCACGAAATCCAAAAAGCGGTTGAAGAGCTGCTTGGCGTAGAGGTTACCTACCACTCGCTTACTTTTTACGGAAAGTGCAAAAAAGAGGAGGAATAAACCGGTTATTATTTTTCTGCTAATTGTTTATAATTAGTTCATAAAATCCTATTTAACGGATTGACAATTTTTTATTTTTGTTGAAAATAAAACGACCCTGTGAAAAACAGGGTTTTTTATTGAGATTATTTAAGTTGTAAAGTCGAAAAAAAATCAGAAAATGAAAATAGATGTGCTCCTCGGCCTCCAATGGGGCGACGAAGGAAAAGGCAAAGTTGTTGACGTACTTACTTCAAAATACGATATCATAGCCCGCTTCCAGGGAGGCCCCAATGCCGGCCACACCATTGAATTTGACGGTAAAAAATTTGTACTTCACACCATCCCCTCCGGAATATTCAATAAAAACACCGTAAATGTTATCGGTAACGGGGTAATCATCGATCCGTATATTTTTCGCGATGAGATTACCATGCTGCGAAAAAGCAACATCAATATCAGCAGCAATTTGGTTATCTCTCGAAAAGCGCATATTATTCTGCCTTCGCACCGTCTGTTAGATGCCGTTTACGAATCGGCAAAAGGCGATAAAAAAATAGGCTCCACGTTAAAAGGCATCGGCCCGACCTATACCGACAAGGTAAGCCGTAACGGCATACGCGTAGGCGATGTGGGCAATGCAAACTTCCTCCAAAAATACAACGATGCCAAAAGCCGCCATCTCAATATTGCCAAACAGTACCAGTTCGATTTAAACAAACTCACCATCGAAGGCATGTCGTTTGACGAGTACGAAAAAGCATGGTTTGAGTCGCTTGAAACATTAAAAGAACCCGAATGGGTAAACAGCGAGTACTTTTTAAACAACGCGCTTGACAACGGCAAAAAAATACTGGCCGAAGGAGCACAGGGCACCATGCTCGATATCGACTTCGGTTCTTATCCATTTGTAACCTCATCAAACACCATTACCGCCGGAGTTTGTAACGGACTAGGCATTGCACCTTCAAAAGTCGGACGTGTTTACGGTATTTTTAAAGCATACTGCACACGGGTGGGCAGCGGACCCTTCCCAACCGAACTGTTTGACGAAACGGGAGAAAAATTAAGAGCCACGGGACGTGAATTTGGTGCCACAACCGGCAGGCCTCGCCGGTGCGGCTGGCTCGATATGGTTGCACTGAAATATGCCATCATGTTAAACGGCGTTACCGACCTGATGATGATGAAAGCGGACGTATTGGATGACTTTGACACAATAAATGTAGCCACTGCCTATAAAATTGATGGTGAAATTTCAGGCGAAGTTCCTTACGATATGGCGGCAACAGATATCGAACCGGTTTTTGAAACCCTTAAAGGCTGGCATAAAAGCCTTGCCCGTATCCACACCTTTAAGGATATGCCCGGCGAACTAAAGCAATACGTTGAATTTATTGAAAAACAAACAGGCGTGAGAGTCAGCATGGTTTCCATCGGCCCCGACAGAAGCCAGACCATCATTAAAGAAGGTGCTTTGTAAATCCACAGACATAATTATGTTAGCATTGACCAATCTATATCCCTTTTTTTTCTAATTTAGCCTTTATCAATAAGGTTATTCAAAATATAAAATTTATCTTATTGTAAATCACTTTATAAACAAACCTTAAAGACATTAACAATAAAACGCTTATTATGAAAAGGATTTTACTTTTATTAATTGTTACCCTTACAGTTACCCCTCTCTTTTCGCAATCGTACATTGCTGCTGCAAGGCAGGATAAGTTATGGGGTTTTATTACCGAAAAAGGAAATTGGTATGTTAATCCGCAATTTGAACACCTGCGTAACTACAGCGAAGGACGTGCCGCTGTTAAAGTGGGTAAATTATGGGGGTATCTTGACGAAAAAGGCAGCTATGCCATTAACCCGCAATTTCCGGTTGTTAAAGATTTCCACGAAGGGCTTGCTGCCGTGAAAGTTTCAAAAAAATGGGGATTCATCGATAAAAACGGAAGTTTTGCCATTAATCCGCAATACGAATCGGTACGTGATTTTCATGACGGCAGAGCCATGGTACGCCTTGCCGGAAGATGGGGATATATCGACAAAAAAGGAAACTACATCATCAACCCGCAATATGTTCATATTAAAAGTTTCAGCGATGGTATTGCCCCTGCCATGATAGGTAAAAAATGGGGATATATCGACCTTAACGGAACATGGGTTATCAATGCACAGTTTGACAAAGCCGGGCCGTTTAATAACGGCATTGCCGTGGTTCGTTCAGCCGGAAAATATGGTGCTATTGATGAAAACGGACACTTTTTGATCAACCCGCAATTTGATGTGCTTAGAGACTTTAGCGAAGGTTTGGCTGCCGTCAGGATGGGCAAGGTATGGGGATATGTTAACAAAGATGGTAAATTTGCCATTAATCCGCAATTTACTGCCGTACTCGATTTTCACGACGGCAGAGCAGGCGTGCGTCAGGGCAAAGTATGGGGTTTTATCGATAAAAACGGAAGATTTGTTGTTAATCCGCAGTTTGAGAAAGTAAAAGACTTTTTTGACGGAATGGCAAGAGTACGCGTAGGCGGATTGTGGGGATGGGTCAACAAAAACGGCGGGTTCATTATTAATCCACAGTTTCCAAACTGTTTCGATCTGGTTAAATTATCAAACAAATAATGCTTTTAAATATGTTTACTCCCGAGGGGTTAAAAGATTTGTATAAGAGGCTGGGTGCCTTGAGGAGGTACCTTTGACATCGATAAAAAAAAATACGAAATAGAGGAGGAAGAGGAGAAAACGCAGGCTCCTGATTTTTGGGACGACCCTAAAAAAGCCGAACTTATTTTAAAGGATATTCAGGACAAAAAACGTTGGGTTACCAAATACCGGGAAGTCGAAGAACTGCTTAACGACCTTTCTGTGCTCCAGGAATTTTTTGATGCCGGCGAAGCCGGACAAGACGAACTTAACGAACAATTCGATAAGGCGGTTAAGCTGACTGAAGACCTGGAATTTCTGCAAATGCTTGGCGGCAAAGAGGATAAACTTAGTGCCATTCTTAAAATAAATCCGGGTGCAGGTGGTACCGAAAGCCAGGACTGGGCCGAAATGCTGATGCGCATGTATATCCGCTGGGGCGAAAAAAACGGATATAAAGTCAAAGAACTCGATTTTCAGGAAGGCGACGTGGCAGGTATTAAATCGGTTTCGCTGGAGTTTAACGGCGATTTTGCTTTCGGTTACCTGAAAGGAGAAAACGGAGTACATCGTCTGGTTCGGCTTTCGCCTTTCGATTCGGCCAACCGGCGACACACCTCTTTTGCATCGGTTTATGTTTATCCCGTGGTGGATGACACCATCCAAATCGATATCAATCCGGCTGACATCAGCTGGGACACCTTCAGATCAAGCGGTCCGGGCGGTCAAAATGTGAACAAAGTGGAAACTGCCGTGCGATTGCACCACGAACCCACAGGAATTGTGGTGGAGTGTCAGGAAACACGTTCGCAACAGCAAAACCGCGAAAAAGCACTGCAGATGCTTAAATCGCAACTTTACGAAATTGAGATGCGCAAACAACAGGAAGCACAGGCACAAATTGAAGGAAACAAAAAGAAAATAGAATGGGGTTCGCAAATACGTTCCTATGTTCTGCACCCTTACAAACTGGTTAAAGACCTTCGAACCAATTACGAAACCTCCAATGTACAAGCGGTGCTTGACGGCGAGCTTAACGACTTTATCAAAGCATACCTGATGGAATTTGGCGGCAATAAAGATGACGATTAAAGCACTAAGTATATCTTTTATCACCCTGCTTTGCCTAAAGTAAATCACAAATATCAAGCACCAAATTTCAAACCTGCCTGCTTAACACATTCGGGAAGTCAAATCAAAAATCTTAAATCACAAATATCAAGCACCAAATCACAAACCCGCCTGCCGGACGGGCAGGTAAATTCAAAATATCAAAAACAAAAAATACCCAAAACTACATCGTTCATTTATATTACCCCGTCATTCCGACGACCGTAGGGAGGAAGCCTGCCCTGCCGGCAGGCGGGAATCCCCTACTATAATTGACCGAACTCTCTTTTGTCTAAAGGGCAGGCTGCTGCTCAGGAGATTCCTCAGTCGTGCCTCCTTCGGAATAACGATGGGGTTATGCGGGTAGGGCGGGCAAATCAAAAATCAAAAATCTTCAATCTCCAATCAAAAATCCCAAAACACAAGCACCAAATTTCAAACCTGCCCTGCCGGCAGGCGGGCAAATCCCAATATTAAAAATCAAAAATCCAAAAAACTACGTCGTTCATTCAAACTTTAAACATCCAAACCTTGAACTCTGAACAGCCGTCAGGCCCGCCTGCCGGACGGGCAGGCAAATCAAAAATCAACAATCAAAAATTTGCAATCATAAATCAGAGTGCCTAAAGTGCCCGGAGTAAATTCCAAAT